>NZ_JAPZLF010000008.1:0-321872 GCF_033804645.1 Micromonospora sp. RTGN7
GCCGGCGGCATCGTCAACAACGACGGCAAAGTCCGCCTCGACGACGAAACCATCGTCATCGACAACGACCCCACCAACTGCACCGGCCACATCCCCAACTGCTTCGCCTGACGGCAGGTAGGGCTGGTAGCCGGCAACGGTGACACCTGCCAACGGGGTAGTCCGCCGGCCGTCGCGGTGCGGACGGGCTGGACACCGGCCGGCCCCCTTCCGCCAGTGGCGGAAGGGGGCCGGCCGGTCGACGGCTACCTCTGGACGAAGACCGCCACGCTGCGCGCCGGAACGGTGAACGTGCCGGTGCTCGGGTCGAACGAGGCGGTGCGCAGCACCGGGTCGGCCGAGTCGCGCAGCACCGGGTGCAGCGCCACGTCCGCACCGCGCAGCCCGGTTACCCGCTGCTCCGCCGTCTGCGGGCTGGCGTTGAAGACGACGGTCACCGACTTCCACGTCCCGTCGAGCCCGTGGGCGTCGAGGGCCATGGTGAGCACGCCCGGGGTCTCGGCGGTGCCGGAGAGCGGGAAGGTCACCCGCTTCTGCACCTGTTCGGCGCTGCTCAGCCCGAACACCGGCGAGGAGCCGCGGATCCGCAGCAACTCCGCGTACCGGGCGTTCGCCAGGTCGATCGCCGTGCAGTCCGGCACCAGCTTCGGGTCGGCCAGCAGCGGCTTCGCGTACGACCACTTGTCCTGGTTGTCCGTCGCCGGCGGGAGGCCGGCGCCAAAGCCGTTGCCCCGGGCGCAGTCCCAGCGGATCTGGTTGAACCAGTCACCGGAGTTGTACGAGTTGCGGTCCAGCGACTTGGAGCGCAGCCGCTCCGAGCCGGCCGTCACGAACCCGGCCCCCTGGCCCATCACCACCGTGCTCAGCGCGAGCACCTGCATCCGGGCCCGGTCCGCCGCCGAGGTGGCCTGCGGCAGCTTGTACGCCAGCGCGTCGTAGAGGATCTCATTGTCGTGCGCGTCGACGTAGGTGACCGCCTCCCCCGGCGCGGCGGTGTAGCCGGCCGGCGAGCCGTTGTAGTCGACCTGCCCGCCGGTGACCTGCCGGCCGGACGAGTCGGTGAACCGGTAGCCGCGCAGGTTGCCGGTCAGCCCGACCTTGATCTGGTCGTGGGCGTGCAGCAGCCGGGCCTTCTGCTCGGCCGCCGACCCGTTCACCGCGTCACCGTTGGGGTCGGTGAAGAGGCCGGACGCGAAGCCCTGCACCCGCGGGTTGCCGTCGAACGGGCCGCCGCCGCGCACCGCGTCGCGGAGCCGGTCGTTGAACGTGCCGATCCCGGTGCCGGCCATGTTGGCCTGGGTGGCCTGGACGAACCGGGCGTCGTCGGCGACCTCGCCGAAGTTCCAGCCCTCGCCGTACAGCAGGATCTTTCTGCCGTCGACGCCGTCGCGGGCGACGGTGAGCCTGTCCAGCGCGGCCCGCACGGCCAGGATGTTCGCCTTCGGGTGGTGGCCCATCAGGTCGAACCGGAACCCGTCCACCTTGTACTGCTTGGCCCAGGTGACCAGGGAGTCCACCACCAGCTTGCCCATCATGGCGTGCTCGGGGGCGGTGTTGGCGCAGCAGGTGGAGTTGGCGACCGCTCCGTCGTCGAGCAGCCGGTGGTAGTAGCCGGGCACCACCTGGTCGAGCACCGACTTCGCGTCCGTGCCGGCGGCCGAGGTGTGGTTGTAGACCACGTCCATGACCACCCGCAGGCCGGCGTCGTTGACCCCGGCGACCATCTGCCGGAACTCGGTGGTGCGCTTCGCCCCGGCCGGGTCGACGGCGTAGCCGCCCTCCGGCACGGTGTAGTGCAGCGGGTCGTACCCCCAGTTGTAGCCGTCGGACTCCGCCACCGCCGCGACGCACTTCTGCTGCTCCTCCGAGTCCGGCGGCAGCTTGGCCAGGTCGCAGGCCGGCTGCTTCTGGTCGGCGCGGCGCTCGGGGATGGTGGCGAAGTCGAACACCGGCAGCAGGTGCAGGTAGTTCACGCCGGCGGCGCCGAGTGCCCTGAGGTGCCGCATGCCTGCGGTGTTCGGGTCGGTGAAGGCGAGGTAGGTGCCCCGCCGCTCGGCCGACACGGTGGTGTCGGCGATGGAGAAGTCCCGGACGGAGACCTCCTGGATCTGCGCCTTCGACGCCGACGGGGCGGCCGGCTTGCGCAGGTTCGCCCAGCCCTTCGGCGCGAGCGCCGGGTCGGCCAGGTCGACGATCTGACTGTGCGTGGAGTCAGGCGCGAGCGCCACCGAGTACGGGTCGGTAACCGAGGCGGTGACCACCTTCTGCGCGGCCGGCTGCCACGCCTCGACCCGGTACCGGTAGTACTTCCCGGTCCAGCCCCGCGCGCCGCGCACCGACCAGACTCCGGTGCGGTCGTCGCGGCGCATGGTCACCGCGCGCGGCACGGCGGTCGGGGAGTCGAACAGCTCCAACGACACGCTGCGCGCCGTGGGGGCCCAGACCGCGAGGGTGGGCGTTGCACCGGCGAAGGTCGCGCCGAGCAGCGCGCCGGTGGCGGCGCGGTAGACGTCGTCGAGCACGCCCGGGATCTGCACCCCGGTCGCGCCGAGCAGCGCACCCCGCGCGTCCCGCGCGGTCACCACGAGCTGCCCGCGCAGCGCCGCCGGCACCTTCGCCAGGTCGTCGAGGGCGAATGCCTGGTACGCCCACAGGTGCGGGTGCTTCGCGCGCTGGGCCTCGGTGAGCCCGTTGCGCCGCGCCCGCAGCGGCAGCGTGGTGTACGTCCCGGACAGCTCCCCGTCGACGACGCTCAGCCCGCCGGCCGGGGCGGCCACCAGGGCGTACGTCCGGCCGTCGGTGGCGCCGACCTGCCAGGCGACGGTGGACCGGTCGATCCACTGTGCCTTCTGTGTGGTGATGTCCAGGTCCCTGGACACCCCGGACGAGGTCGACGGCAGCAACCGGCCCGGGGTGGCGGCGAGCAGCCACACCTCCCGGCCTGCGGTGGCGAAGTCGAGGCGCTGGTCGTCCGGCAGGTCTTTGGCGTCTGCCTTGTGGATGATGTAGTTCAGCCCGGTCGCCCCGGCGGCCAGCGGCACCCGGAAGACCGCGCCGAAGGAGTCGACCCGCTCCGGCCTCAGCGGGGCGGACCAGTCGGTCGGGTTGGCCGCACCGTCCCACAGGTGCAGGCCCCAGCCGTCGTAGTCGTTGTCGGCCTTGCGCCAGTGGATGAGCGCGGTGGCCTCGTCGACCGGCGGGTCCGGCTCGCCGGTGGCTGCCTGCCGGGTCGGATAGAGCGCGGCGTCGCCCTGCTTCACCCACACCTCGCCGGTCTGCGTCACGTCGATGGTGCGGTCGTTCGCCACGTCCTTGTTCCCGTCGGAGTCCACGATCAGGAAGCCGACCGACGTCGCGCCCGGCTTCAGTTTCACCCAGGCGAACCGGCCGAAGGAGTCCTCGCCGGCGAACGGCTGCCCCTGCGGCCACTCGGTGGCGTACGCGGGGTCGATGTCGCCCCAGGCGTAGAGGCCCCAGTCGTCGTACCCGCCGGCCGGGCGCTGGTAGTGCACCACCGCCCAGTCCCGCGACGCGCCCTGCGCCGGGGTGCCGACGGTGGCGGTGGAGCGGGTGCTCGCGGTGCGCCCCCGGCCGTCGCGGACGACCGCCTTGTACTCGACCCGCGTTCCGCCGGCCAGGCCGGCCAGGTCGTGGTGCACGGTGTACGGCGCGGCGTGGGCGCTGCCCAGCAGGGTCCACTTCCCGCCGGCGACCCGGGCGGCGACGGTGACGGTGGCCAGCGGGTCGCCGGTGACCCGGGCGGTGACGGCAGCGCGGGTGGCGACCGGGACGTCCGGGGCGGGGGCGGTGATGCCGATCGACGGCTTCGCGTCGGCCTGCGGGATCGCCCGACCGGCCCGGTACACCACGGCGGACATCGCCGGCACTGTCACGGCCAGCTTGCCGTCCGCCCCGGCGGTCGCGGTCGCCGCGCCGCCGTAGATCCCGGCGAAGGTCGCGCCGGGTGACCAGGTGTCCACTTCGACGGTCTGCGCGGTGCCGGCGTTGTTGACCGCGACGACGTACTCGGTGCGCCGCTTCGGGTCGATCCGGGAGAAGGCGAAGACCCCGGCGGCGTCGGCCGCGTACCGGGTGACCTGGATGCCGTCGCGCAGCGCCGGGTGGGCCCGGCGCAGCGCGCCCAGCTCGGCGATCGTGCGGTAGAGCGGGTGCCGGGTGTCGTACTGGGCGTCGGCGTGGGTGCGGTCGGTGCCGATCAGGTCGTCGTCGAGGTAGTCGGGGACCTTGGAGGGGAACATGTCCTGACGGGCGTCCTTGTCACCGCCGGGGCCGGTGAAGCCCTGCTCGTCGCCGGAGTACACCACCGGCTGTCCCCGGGTGAGGAACATCAGCTGGTGGGCGAGCTGGTCGCGGCGCAGCTGGGTGGCGTCGTCCCCGCCCGCGGCGGCGATGAACGAGCCGATCCGGCCCATGTCGTGGTTGCCGAGGAAGGTGGTCAGCCGGTTGGCGTCGGTGTCCCGGGCGGCGTACAGGTCGTCGCGGGCGTACACGTCGGCGAGGGCCTTGGCGGAGCCGCCGGCGGCGGTGAAGCCGCGGGCGGCCTCCTGGAACGCGAAGTCGAGGGTGGCTGGCAGGCCGCCGCGCCGCACGTAGCTGGAGGTGATCTCCGGGTCGGCGCTGTAGACCTCGCCGAACATGAAGAAGTCCTTCTTTCCGGCCTTCTCGGCGGCGCGTTCGATGCCCCGGCTGAACTGCGGCCAGAACTCCAGGTTGGTGTGCTTGACGGTGTCCAGCCGGAACCCGTCGACGCCGGTGCCGCCGATCCAGTCGCCGTAGACCTTGGTCAGGCCCTCGACCACCTCGGGGCGCTCGGTCCACAGGTCGTCCAGGCCGTAGAAGTCGCCGTACTCGCTGTTCTCACCGGAGAAGGTCGAGTCGCCCCGGTTGTGGTAGAGGGTGGCGTCGTTGAGCCACGCCGGGACCTTTGCCTTCGCGTCGGCCGGGGTGTCGAAGGTCGGGGTGTACGGGAAGGAGCCCGCGTTCACCGTCGGGAAGTCCCGGCTGCCGTCGGCGTAGTTGCGGTCCTCGAACTCCCGCCCCTGCGCGTCGGTGTACGGCGCGGTCTTCTTGTCGATGTACGCGTACTTGCCCTCGGCGTACTTGATGACGTCGGCGGTGTGGTTGACGATGACGTCGAGGTACACCTTGATGCCCCGCTGGTGCGAGAGCTGGACCAGTCTCTTCAGCTCCTCATTGGTGCCGAAGTGCGGGTCGACCTGGGTGAAGTCGGTGATCCAGTACCCGTGGTACCCGGCCGAGACGTCCGCGCCGGTGCCCTGCACCGGCCGGTTCTTGAAGATCGGGGCGAGCCAGATGGCCGTGGTGCCGAGCCCCTGGATGTAGTCGAGCTTGTCGAGGACGCCCTTGAGGTCGCCGCCGTGGTAGAAGCCCTTGTCCAACGGGTCGAGGCCGGTGGCCAGCCGGTCCCCGGCGAGCCCACCGGAGTCGTTGCGCGGGTTGCCGTTGGCGAACCGGTCCGGCAGGACGAAGTAGAACTGCTCCGCGCGGGCGTCGCCGGAGCCCGCCTTCAGCAGGGCCTCGACGGAGGGTTCGGAGCGCCACTGCACCGCGCCGGCGGCGGCGAGGGGATCGGTGTCGGCGGTGCGTCCGGCGGCCCCGGCGGGCTGTTGGACGGCGACGGGGGCTCCGACGAGGGTGAGGGTGAGGGTGGAGACCAAGGCGAGCAACGCCTTACGGGACATCGGCGGGGGTTTCATCGACGGCCTTCCTCTGGTCGTGATTCGCCCGCACGCTAGCCCTTGCCGAAACATTCTGCAATGCCTTGCAAACCAAGCCGCAACAAGGCAGCTGCCTTGCAAGAAGCCGATCAGACGATGTGGACGGCCGCACCGATGGCGGGGCCGGTCAGCGTTGCGGGATGTGCACCTCGATCTCGGTGCCGAGCTGGGCGCCGGCTGCCAGGCCGAGGTCGTCGCCGCTCCAGAACCGGCCCGGGTCGTACCAGTTCGGCCGGCGGCCGGCGGGCAGCAGGCCCATCGCCTCGTAGGTCACCGCGACCACCTCGGCGCAGTACGCCGTCTCCAGCGCCCGGTCCCGCACGGCGGGCCCGCCCGTCGGTTGCCGGGTGGCGTCGTCCGGCCGCTCTCCCCGGGCGTCGTCCGGCCGCGCGACCAACCGACGCAGGCCGGGCAGCCGCACCTGCGGCACCCGGCCCTGCGCCCACCGCAGGGCGAGCTGGGCGGTGGACGGGAAGGGGGTGCCGTCGAGGCGGGCGACGGTGCGCAGCACCGCCTTCTCCATCTCCGCCTCGGCGGACGGTTCGAGCTGGCGCAGCCAGGCCCGCTGGCCGTACCGGTTGGCCCAGACGCAGACCGCGTCCCGCAGGTCGTGCAGCTGCACCCCGCGCTGGTGGGTGCCGGTCCACATGTCCCGCAACGACCGGCCCAGCTCTGCGTGCCACATCAACGGCGGCATGTCGTCCAGCACCACCGCCATGCCCACGTGGTTGACGGGGCTGTTGGTGGTGAACTGGATGGCGCGGTCGGGTGCGCTGCGGCCACGGAACACCCACACGTCACCGGTGCGGGTCAATTCCACGGCCTCGTCCAGGCCGATACTCATGCCCTCACCCCGTCGCCGCCGACGCTCTGCTCGCTCATGGGGGTCTACCCTAGGCGGATGCGGCAACGGATGCGGTGGTGGAAGGTGCTCGGGCTGGCCGGTCTCGCGGGGGTGGCCGCGACCGGGGTGGTCGTCGCCCGGGCCGAACGGCGACGGCGGGCGTACACCCCGGAGGAGATCCGGGCCCGACTGCGCGACCGGCACGCGGAGGCCAGCACCCCCGGCCCCGACTCCCCCGCCTGAGCCCTCCGACCGGCGTTGCAGACCGCAGCGCGGCTGCCGGTGATCGGCGTCGACTTCGGCGAGTACCAGCGGTTCGATGCGCTCATCCCCCACCTCCGATCACCCCGGGCGGCACGCGAGGGCTCGCCGGAGCCGCCCCGCTCAGAACGTCGTCCGCGGCTTCTCGCCCGGGTGGGAGACGAGCGGCTGGAGTGGGAGCGAAGCCAGGAAGGCCACTGCCGCCAGGCAAGTGGCCTTCCTGGCTTCGCTGGGTTGCTTGTCCGTGTCGCCGAGAGCCCCGTGGTGAAGGAGAGCGTCAGTCGACGCGGCGACGGGGGGTGGGTTGGTGTCCGGTCTGGGGGCGGTGGGCGGTTTGGGATGGGGTGTCTGGTGGTCGGGGTCACTGCGGTGGTGGAATCGGTGGGGGGTCGGGGGCGTTGTACATAGTTCACCCGGGCGAGACCGGCCCGGGGTAGCGCCCGGAACCGAAGCTCCCGTGGAATGCGGGGCCGGCCGGGGTCGTTACACCCCCCGGACAACCCGAGCAGGTCCCCCGACCGCCGGGTTCGTCCCCCCCGATCTGATCCCCCCTTCGCGGCACACAACACTGCCGCGTGTCCCCCGACCAGAGGAGCACGCTCATGCGTACCGATCTGATCCGTAGGACCGCCCTCACCGCCGGCGTTCTCGCCGCCACCGCAGGCGGCATCGCCGCCCCCGCCATCGCCGCGCAGGCCGCACCCACCACCAGCACCCCCGTCGCGTCGGTGCAGGCCGACCGTAAGGCCGGCGGGGAGCGGCAGCTCGATGTGCGGTACGAGGCTCAGCCGAATTTCTACTTCTGTGGTCCGGCCGCCGCGCGTAACGCCCTATCGGTGCAGGGTAAGGCCATCAGCGTCGACGCCATGGCCAAGGAGATGGGCACCACCGAGGACGGCACCGATTCGATCAACGACATCACCCCCGTCCTGAACAAGGAGACCGGCAAGACTGACGCGTACCGCAGCGTCGAGATCAAGAGCAGCAAGGCCGACGACGGTCAGACCGACAAGCTGCGCGCCGACGTTGTGCGCACCGTCGACAACGGCCGGGCCGTCGTCGCCAACATCGCCGGCACCACTTCCGACATCGACGGCGCCGTCCACTCGTTCGAGGGTGGCCACTACATCAGCGTCGTCGGCTACCGCGACAACGGTGGCATCGTGAAGATCGCCGACTCCGCCAACCCCGACCAGGCCAGCTACGAGATCACTGTCGACAACCTCGCCGACTGGATCGCCACCCGCGGCTACGCCGCCTCCTGACCCGACAACGACAAGGGCCGGCCCTCACCGGGGCCGGCCCTTTCGTCGTACGAGGGGGACGTGGCCCCGGTCCAGGAGGGTCAGCGGTCGGTGCCCGCGCGGACCGGCTCGGCGGCGGCGTCCGCATCGGCCGGCCCCACCGGCTCCAGCCGCCGGGCCCGCCGCCGCAGCCACCAGGTGCTGCCCAGGCCGGCGAGGACCGCGAGGACCAGCCCGGCCCAGGAGATGTCCTTGAGCCAGTGCTCGGCGGCCCGGCCGACGCTGTACAGCAGGTAGGTGGTGCCGAAGGCCCAGACCAGGCCGCCGGCCGCGTTGGCCAGCAGGAACCGGCGGTACGGCACGTGCAGCGCACCGGCCAGGGGGCCGGCGAGGATCCGCAGCAGCGCCACGAACCGGCCGAAGAAGACCGCCCACACCCCGTGCCGGGCGAAGCTCTGCTCGGCGCGGGCGAGGTGTGCGGGGCCGAGGTGTTTGGGGAAGCGTCGGCCCAGCCGGGCCAGCAGCGGACGGCCGCCCCGGCGACCCACCGCGTACCCGATCGAGTCGCCCGCGATGGCGCCGAAGGCCGCGGCGGTGGCCACCCACTCCGGCTCCACCACACCGGTGGCCGCGAGCAGGGCGGAGCTGACCAGGACGATCTCGCCGGGCAGCGGGACGCCCATGCTCTCCACGCCGATCACCCCGGCGACGATCAGGTAGACCGCGACCGGGGGCAGCGCGGACAGCCAGTGCGACACATCGATCACGGCCCCCCCCTCTCAGGTCCGGGCCTCGAACCCTACCCGCGCCGCCGGGGCACCGCGCCCCCTCTCCGCCGGCACCACCCACTCGGGCGGCCCGGCGGCTGGTCAGAGCGGGGTGACGAACTCCAGACGGTTGCCGTGGGCGTCCTCGGTGTGGAAGCGCCGCATCCCGGGCAGCTCGTCCTCGCCGCCCCAGTCGACCGGGTGGCCGGCGGCGGCCAGCCGGGCGGCGAGGTCGTCGAGGTCGGGGCGGAGCAGGGCGACGTGGGCCTTGCGGGCGGGGCGGAAGTCGTCGGCGACGCCGAGGTGCAGCTCGGCGCCGTACCCGGTGAACCAGCAACCACCGCGGGCGGCGAGAACCGGGGGTTTGGGCTTCTCGGTCATGCCGAGCAGCCCGTCATAGAACGCCCGGGAAGCGGCCTCGGAGCCGGGTGGGCAGGCGAGCAGAACGTGATGGATCATGGCGGGACTCCTCGTCCCGGAGCCTGGCACGAGGTTGCGCCGATAGCAAGACGGACGTACGGTTTTGTAGGAAACGGGAATCACGGTAAGTGTCACCTAACCGGGGCGTCGTCCCGGCCGGTGCGACAGACTGCTCAGGACTACTCACGGTCGCTGGTGTGAAGGAGTACGACGTGGCGAGCCTCGACACCTTCGGTGCGAAGACCCAGCTACGCGTCGGAGACGCGAGCTACGAGATTTTCAAGATCAGTAAGGTGGAGGGGCAGGAGCGGCTGCCATACAGCCTCAAGATTCTGCTGGAGAACCTGCTGCGGACCGAGGACGGCGCGAACATCACCGCTGACCACATCCGCCAGCTCGGTGCCTGGGAGGCGACCGCCGTCCCGAGCGTGGAGATCCAGTTCACCCCGGCGCGGGTGCTCATGCAGGACTTCACCGGCGTGCCCTGCGTGGTCGACCTGGCCACTATGCGCGAGGCGGTCCGCCACCTCGGCGGCGACGCCACCAAGGTCAACCCACTCGCCCCGGCCGAGCTGGTCATCGACCACTCGGTGATCGCCGATCTGTTCGGCCGTGCGGACGCCTTCGAGCGCAACGTCGAGCTGGAGTACGAGCGCAACAAGGAGCGCTACCAGTTCCTGCGCTGGGGCCAGAGCGCGTTCAACGAGTTCAAGGTCGTCCCGCCGGGCACCGGTATCGTGCACCAGGTCAACATCGAGTACCTGGCCCGCACGATCATGGAACGCGAAGGACAGGCGTACCCGGACACCGTCGTCGGCACCGACTCACACACCACCATGGTCAACGGCCTGGGCGTGCTGGGCTGGGGCGTCGGCGGCATCGAGGCCGAGGCCGCGATGCTCGGCCAGCCGGTCAGCATGCTGATCCCCCGGGTCGTCGGCTTCAAGCTGCACGGCGAGATGCCGGCCGGCACCACCGCCACCGACCTGGTGCTCACCATCACCGAGATGCTGCGCAAGCACGGAGTGGTCGGCAAGTTCGTCGAGTTCTACGGCCCCGGCGTGGGCGCGGTGCCGCTGGCCAACCGGGCCACCATCGGCAACATGTCCCCGGAGTACGGCTCCACCGTCGCGATCTTCCCGATCGACGCCGAGACCATCCGCTACCTGGAGCTGACCGGCCGCGACTCCCAGCAGGTGGCGCTCGTCGAGGCGTACGCCAAGGAGCAGGGCCTCTGGCACGACCCGGCCGCCGAGCCGGAGTACTCCGAGCGCCTGGAGCTCGATCTGGGCACCATCGAGCCGTCCCTGGCCGGCCCGAAGCGCCCGCAGGACCGGGTGCCGCTGGGCAGCGCCAAGACGCTGTTCCGCGCCGCGCTGACCGACTACGTGGCCGACGACTCCGCCGTCAAGCGTGACCTCAAGCCGGGCGTCGCCCGCGAGCAGCTCCCCGTGGGCGCCAACGGCCCGGCCGACGAGGCCAGCGCCGAGTCCTTCCCGGCCAGCGACCCGCCGGCCAACGACTTCAGCGACCCGGCCGACGAGCCGCGCGACCTGGCGACCGCGGCCATGGGCTCCGGGGGCCGGGCCAGCAACCCCGTCCAGGTCACCGGCGCCGACGGCGTCTCCTACGAGCTGGACCACGGCGCCGTCGTGATCGCGGCGATCACCTCCTGCACCAACACCTCCAACCCGCAGGTGATGATCGGCGCGGCGCTGCTGGCCCGCAACGCCGTCGACAAGGGCCTGAACCGCAAGCCGTGGGTGAAGACCACCCTGGCACCGGGCTCCAAGGTCGTCATGGACTACTACGAGCGCGCCGGCCTCACGCCCTACCTGGACAAGCTCGGCTTCAACCTGGTCGGCTACGGCTGCACCACCTGCATCGGCAACTCCGGCCCGCTGCCGGAGGAGGTCTCCACCGCCGTCAACTCCGGCGACCTCGCCGTGGTCTCGGTGCTGTCGGGCAACCGGAACTTCGAGGGCCGGATCAACCCCGACGTCAAGATGAACTACCTGGCGTCCCCGCCGCTGGTGGTGGCGTACGCGCTCGCCGGCACGATGGACATCGACCTGGCCAACGAGCCCCTCGGCGAGGACGCCCAGGGCCAGCCCGTGTTCCTGCGTGACATCTGGCCGAACAGCGCCGAGATCCAGGACGTCATCGCCCAGGCGATCGGCGCCACCGGGTTCAGCGCCGCGTACGCCGACGTCTTCGCCGGCGACGAGCGGTGGCAGTCACTGCCCACCCCGACCGGCGACACCTTCGCCTGGGAGAACGACTCCACCTACGTGCGCAAGCCCCCGTACTTCGAGGGCATGCAGCGGGACCCCGCGCCGGTTTCCGACATCGGTCCGGCTCGGGTGCTGGCCAAGCTGGGTGACTCGGTGACCACCGACCACATCTCCCCGGCCGGCTCGATCAAGGCCGACTCCCCCGCCGGGGCGTACCTCGCCGAGCACGGCGTGCCGCGCCACGAATTCAACTCGTACGGCTCCCGCCGGGGCAACCACGAGGTGATGATCCGGGGCACGTTCGCCAACATCCGGCTGCGCAACCAGCTCGTCCCGGGCGTGGAGGGCGGCTTCACGGTCAACCACCTGACCGGCGAGCAGAGCTCGATCTACGACGCCTCCACCGCGTACCAGGAGGCGGGCATTCCGCTGGTCATCCTGGCCGGCAAGGAATACGGTTCCGGCTCGTCGCGGGACTGGGCGGCCAAGGGCACCATGCTGCTCGGCGTCCGGGCGGTCATCGCCGAGTCGTACGAGCGGATCCACCGGTCGAACCTGATCGGCATGGGCGTCCTGCCGTTGCAGTTCCCGGTCGACACCACCGCCGAGTCGCTCGGCCTCACCGGCACCGAGACCTTCTCGTTCACCGGGGTGACCGCGCTGAACGACGGCGAGACCCCGCGTACCGTGAAGGTCACCACCGACACCGGCGTGGAGTTCGACGCCGTGGTCCGGATCGACACTCCCGGCGAGGCGGACTACTACCGCCACGGCGGCATCCTGCAGTACGTCCTGCGTCGCATGATCGCCAACTGACGCAACACCCGGACGACGAGGGGCCCCCTGCCACGCAGGGGGCCCCTCGAGCGTTCGGTCAGCTGTTGTTGGAGCGGGCGCTGCGAATCTTCATGGCGTGCTCCATCAGCGTGATGAGCACCTCCTTGCTCGACTCCCGCTGCCGGGCGTCGCAGAGCAGCACCGGCACCCCCGGGTCGAGGTTGAGCGCAGCCTGCACCTCGTCGAGCCGGTACTTACGGGCGTCATCGAAGCAGTTCACCGCCACCACGAACGGGGTGCCCCGCCCCTCGAAGTAGTCGATCGAGGGGAAGCAGTCGGCGAGTCGGCGGGTGTCGGCGAGCACCACCGCGCCGAGCGCGCCGAGCGCCAACTCGTCCCAGACGAACCAGAAGCGATCCTGCCCGGGTGTGCCGAACAGGTAGAGCACCAGGTCGTCGCCGATGCTGATCCGGCCGAAGTCCATCGCCACGGTGGTGGTGGTCTTGCCCTCCACCCCGGAGAGGTCGTCGATCCCGATCCCCGTCTCGGTCAGCACCTCCTCGGTCCGCAGCGGCCGGGTCTCGCTGACGGCGCCGACCATGGTGGTCTTGCCGACGCCGAAACCGCCCGCGATCAGGATCTTGATCGCGGTGGGCAGCGGCACGGCTCCCGCCGGCCGCTCAGAGTGCCCGTAGTCCATTGATAACCGCCTCGAAAATACTGTCGTCGGGAAGTCCCGCGGTGACCCGCGGCTCGCGCACCTCGACCAGTTCGCGCGCCACCAGGTCGCCGAGGAGGACCCTGATGGTGCCCACCGGCAGGTCCAGGTGGGCGGCGACCTCGGCGACGGACTGGATCCGCTGGCAGAGCGCGACGATCGCCAGGTGCTCAGGGCCAAGCCCGACCTCCGGTGACGCCTCCACGCGGGTGGCCGTCACCAGGGAGATCAGGTCGAACGTGCCGGTGCCGGTGACGGGCCGGGCCCGGCCACGCGTCACCGCGTACGGGCGGACCACCGGGCCGGCGTGGTCGTCGACCCACTGTTCCTCCGCGGACTCCCCTGCGACCGTCATCGCGGCTACTTCTCGCCGACCGGCTGCTCGATGAGCCGGGTCGGGGAGGCCACGTACTTGCCCACCCGGGTGACCAACATGGCCATCTCATACGCGATGAGGCCGACGTCAGCATCCTCGGAGGCCAGCACCGCGAGACAGGCGTTGCGTCCAGCCGCTGTGACGAAGAGGAACGACGACTGCATCTCGATGATGGTCTGCTGGACCTGCCCGCCGCCGAACCGCTTCCCCGCGCCCCGGGCCAGGCTCTGGATCCCGGCCGCCATCGCCGCAAGGTGCTCGCCGTCGTCCTGGCACAGCCCCCGCGACGACGCCATCAGCAGGCCGTCTGTGGAGAGCGCGACAGCGTGCTCGGCCTGCTTCACCCGGCCGACCAGATCATCCAGCAACCACGTCAGGTCGGCACTCGATGCCGTCTTCTGCCCCACTCGTCGCCCTCTTCTTCCCGGCTGGTGTCGCCGTTGTCGTCTGGGACCTGCCGTCCCGCCATGGCCGCGGGTTCCTCCGCGCCACCTCTCAGGTCGCCTCGTGCTCGCCGATGTCAGTCCCGTCGCCGGTCTCCGTCCCGTCGGCACCGTCGAGCAACCGGGCCGCGTCGGTGCGGCCACGCTTGGTGCCGGTCTGGTAGGAGCTCATCATCCGGCGAACCTGCTCCGGCGGCCGGATGGCGTCCTCGTCGTGGTCCGCCTGCTGTGCCGCCGCCTCGTCGCGCAACTCGGGCACAATGTTGGCCTGCCGTACCCGCACGGGCAGCCCGGTACCGGTCCGCTGGACCGGTACCGGCGACGCCACCGGCGTCGGACCGGCCGGCGCGTCCGAAGCCGGCGCGTCGGCCGCAACGGTCTCCTGCGCGGTCGGTCGGGGCGCGGCCACCGGGAACCCGCTCGGCACCGTCGGCGCCTCCAGCGCAGACTGCCCGGCCGGGCGGCGAGGGCGTACCGGCAGCCCGGTGCCATCCCCGATCGGTGCGTTCGGGACCGAACGGGGGCGGCCCCTGGTCGGCAGGGCCGACACGCCGTCGCTCGCACCGGAGTCCGGGGTCGGTGCCGGCGCGGCGGGGGCCGCCCGGAGTTCCGCCAACGCGACCGGCGCGGACAGCGCGGCGGTCGGCTGGCCGGCGGTCGGCGGGGCCACCGCGACCGGGACGAGCGGAGCGGGGGCCGTCGGGGCACCCGGACTACGCGGGGTGTCCGCTCCGCCCGCGTCAGCGACCAGTTCCGTCGGGATCAGCACGACCGCGGTGGTGCCCCCGTACGCCGACTCCTTGAGCTGCACCCGGACGCCGTGCCGTTCGGTGAGCCGACTGACCACGTACAGGCCGAGCCGGGCGGCGTCGGCCAGGTTCAGCTCAGAACGGTCCACGATCCGGTGGTTGGCGGCGGCGAGGTCCTCCTCGCTCATCCCGAGGCCACGGTCCTCGACCTCGATGACGAAGCCGTTGGCCACCCGCTGGCCGCGGACCTCGACGCTGGTGTGCGGGGGCGAGAACGACAGGCCGTTCTCGATCAGCTCGGCCAGCAGGTGGATGACGTCACCGACGGCCCGACCAGCCAGCGACACCTCGCCCAGCGGCAGCACGTTGACCCGGGTGTAGTCCTCCACCTCGGCGACCGCGCCGCGCACCACGTCGACCATCGGGACGTTGCGTCGCCAGGCCCGACCCGGGGTGGAGCCGGAGAGCACGATCAGGTTCTCGGCGTTGCGCCGCATCCGGGTGGCAAGGTGGTCGACCCGGAACAGGTCCTCCAGCTCCTCGGCGTCGTGCTCGCGCCGTTCCATCGCGTCGAGCAGGGTGAGCTGGCGGTGCACCAGGGCCTGGGTGCGCCGGGCCAGGCTGAGGAAGACCTCGCGGACGCTGCGGCGCAGCTCCGCCTGCTCGACGGCGGTGCGCAGCGCGGTCTCCTGGACCGCGTTGAACGCCTTGCCCACTTGGCCGACCTCGTCGTCGCCGAACTCGAGCGGTGGAGCCTCGGTGGCGACGTCCACCTCCTCGCCGTGACCCAACCGCTCCACCACGCTGGGCAGCTGGTCGTTGGCGAGCGTGAAGGCCGCCTCGCGCAGCCGCTCCAGTTGCTGCAGCAGCCCGCGGGCGGTGGTGATCGACACGACGATCGCACCGACGACGGCGAGCAGGCCCAGGCCGGTGGCGAGCACCAGCCGGACGATCACCATGATCCCGATCGGGAGGGCCCGATCCAACAAGTCATCGCCCCCGGCGGAGACCACCTCGTTCCACCGGGCCAGCGCTGGCGTCACGGCCTGCTCCCACTCGGCGGGCTGGAAGCCCGGCCGGGGGTCGCTGGCCCGATTCTGGAGAATGCCGTCCTCCAGGGCGCGCAGCTTCTCGAACGCCTCGCTGCCCACCAGGGCGTCGTAGCGCTTGCGGTCGGCGTCGGGCAGCCGGCTCACCGCGAGGTCGGCGGCGAACCGCTGCGCGCCGATGAGCTGGGCGATCTGGGTCCGCTCCGCCGTGGTCACCCGACCGGCCGCGAGCACGCCGGTGATCAGGGAATCCTCCTGAGCGAGCAACTCACGGGCGCGGTTGAGCTCGATCAACGCGGTGGTGTCCTCGGCGACCTGCTCGTCGTCGAGCAGGCCAAGGGCGGTGAAGACGTTGAAGACGGAGCCCACCACCGCGTCGTACGCGGCGAAGGTGCTCGCCCGGTCCACGCTGCGGACGTCCACCTCGGAGCGAATCTGCCTCAACCGGTCGAGCTGGGCATACACCACATCGATGCGCCGGTTGAGGGTGTCGCTGGCGGCCAGGTCGGTGCGCCATTCGCTGGCGGAGCTGCGCAGTGTCGCCGCCATCTCGTCGGTGCTGCGGCGTTCCGCGCTGAGCGCGTCGCGCCGGGCCTCGTCCGGCCGGCCGAGATAGGCCAGCGACACCTTGCGTTCCCGCTGGAGCTGATGCACCAGCTTCTCGCTCGGCTCGGAGACCGACTCGTTGAGCTTCTGCACCCCGAGAAGGTTGTAGCCATCCCGAATCGTCACCCACGCGGCGAAGGCCCAGAGCGCGACGAGCGACGCCAGCAAAGCGACGATTTTGGTACGGAGATTCGTACTGCGGGAACGCATCACACCGTCCTGGCCGGGTGTTCGATAGGGTGCCGGAGCGCATGTGGCCGGTACACCGTCGACCACGGGCGCACGCTAGCAGCGTCGGATTGTTCACTCAAGCGACACTGATCAGGGGGGTTGTCCGGATCGCGGCCTCCTCGGTGACGTCACCCCCAAAACGGGCGCGGACTAGGTGGCGGGCGGCACAAACCGCCGCGCGGACGATCACATCCGGTCGGTACAGGTCCTTGTCGTGCCAGAGGGCGGGCTCGCCGTCGCGTCCCTCCATGGTGGCCAGGTAGCGCCGGGCGCGACCGAGCGCCGGGCGCACACCGGCCGGCGCGGCGGGCCCGGCGGCGCAGAGGGTCTGCACGGCGTACGCGGTCTCCTCGACCGTGCCGCCCCACCGGCCCCAGGAGCCGTCGGCGCGCTGCCCGGCCAGCACCCAGCCGGCCGCCCGAGCCACCGCCTGCGCGGCGCCCGGCCCCGGGCCGTAGCCGGTCAGGGCGAGCGTCGCGCAGCTCGTGGCGTAGTACGGCGAGGCGTGCCAGCGGTCGGACCATCGCCCGTCGGGTCGCTGCCGGTCGATAAGCCAACCGGTGAGCCGCCGCACCACCTCGGCGAGCCGGGCGTCGGACGGCGCGCGGTAGGTCCGGTGCCAGCCGAACGCGTCGAGCACGTGGGCGTTGGTGGTGACCGAGGCCCCGTCCTCCCCCTGCCAGGTGCAGAAGTGCTCGCCGGTGTCGTAGCCCCAGAGGCTCTCCGGGGTGACCGAACGGCCGAGCCGGGCCAGCGCGTACAGGGTCACCGCAGTGGTGTCGGCGTCGGGCGGCAGGCCCGGGGCGGTCGGCGTGCCGGCGGGCCCGACCGTCGCCACCAGGCCGGCCAGCAGCCGGGGCGGGACGGGCAGCGCCATACCGGCCCGGCTCATGGTGCTCAGCGCCCAGGCCCGCTCGAAGACGGTGATCCCGGTGGCGCAGGGCACCGGCCCGCCATGCCGGCGGGCCACCTCCTCCAGGTAGGCGACCGCTTCGGCGGCTCCCACCCCGGAATCGGGCTTGCCGAGCCAGGCTGCGGTGGCCGCCGGGGAGGCCCCGACGGTGCCCGGCCCCACCGGACGCACCCCGACGGCGCGGTGGGCGGCCGGACCGGCGACCTCCAGGGCGTGCAGCAGCTTCTCGGGCAGCGGCCGGCCGGCGGCGAGCAGCGCGCGGACCCGGTCCAGTCGGGTGCCGTCCATCCCGGCCGGCAGTGGCAGCGCGCGTGCCCCGAGCCACGGCGTCAGGCCGGGCAGCGGGTCGACGCGCAGCGCGTCGAGGTGCGCGTTGAGCGAGCCGACCAGCGCCGGGACGGTCAGGTCGGTGGCCGGCAGGTCGGGCAACGCCGGGCCGGTCGGGGCGGTGAGCCGGGCGTGCAGGAAGCGCAGTCCGGCGTCGACGGCACCGACCAGGCGCTCGGCGGCGCGGGCCTCGCCCGGCCGGACGGCGTCGCCCCGGCGCAGGGCGGTCAGCAGCGCCTCGGTGGCGCTCAGGGTGGGCACCAGGGCATACCCTTGCGGCCCGCCCCATGCGCCGTCCGGGCCCTGGGTGGCGAGCAGGTGCCCGATCCGCTCGGCGTGGTGGGTCAGCCACGGCGCGAGGGTGACCAGGCGGGCGGTCTCGTAGACCGACGCGGAGGACTGCCCCGAGGGGGTGAGGGTCATCGCGGCGACCAGCTCGCGGGCGTCGGCTGCGGACTCCGGGTCACGCCGGGGCCGCTGGACGACGCCGGTGGCCCGCGGCGACCGGGGGACGCAACCGGCCGACCCGCCGTCGCCGACGACCCGCTGGCGGACGGCCGTCACCGCTGCCCCCAGAAGTCCGTCGAGCGGTAGAAGCCACTACTGAAGCCGATCTGTCGGGCCAGGTACGCCGCCTGGAGCGAGCAGGTGCCGGCCAGCGGGGCGAGCAGTTCGGTGCACCGCTCGACCAGCTCGACGATGCGCTGGTCGACCTCGGCCCGGTCGGCGACGAGCAGCAGGGCGTTGAGGTCGCCCCATTCGAGGTCACGCTCGTGGGTGGCCAGGTCGTTGACCAGCCGCAGCACCCGCTGCACCTCGTCGCTGACCGTGACGAGCCGGTCGAGATGCCGGTGGGTCTCGGCGTCACCGGTCCAGATCCAGTGCGTCACGTTGACCACGGTGCAGGCGAGGTTGTCGGCGTTGTCGAGGTATTCGGGGAGGCCGGGCAGGGGTGCATCGTGCCGTTCCCGGGCGGTCTTCCAGTCCCACTCGCGGGCCATCGCGGTCACCGTCCGGCGTACCGCCGCCCGCCACGCCTCGCCCAGCTCGGCGAAGGCCGCCACGCCGGCAAGTTCGTCGCGGAGCTCGGCGAGCAGGCGGCCGAGCGGGTCGTCGGCGTCCGGCGCGGCGCCGTCGGCGACCGCGAGGGCGCCGGCGACGACGCGGTCCACGTCCGCCCGGGTCTTCGCCAGGTAGTCGACCTGCCAGTCCAGGGCGAACCCCCACAGCACCGCCCGGTTCGTCAGCCGCAACTGCTCGGGCGTGCACCAGGGCGCCCCGAACGCGATGGCCATCGCGATGTTGCCCAGGAGCGCGCCGTCGAAGGGTGGGCCGGTGAAGAGGTCGGGGTAGCGGGCGGCCTGCCGTTGCAGGTCCCGCTGCCCCTTCGCGGCGAGCGCGCAGATCCGGCCCTGTTCGGCGGCGGCGGACATCTGGTCGGGCAGCACCGAGGGGCGGGTGGAGACGTTCATGCGACGGCCACCTCGTGGGCGAGGCGCAGGTCCAGCTCCACCCGGTCCCGGGGGCGCAGCGCGGCGGCGAGTTGCAGGGCGGGTATCTCAGGGCGGCGCACCCGCATCCGGTAGCGGCTCAGCAGGTTGGCCACGACCAGTTGGGCCTCCAGATAGAACAGGTGCATCCCCAGGCACTGGTGCGGACCGCCGCCGAAGGGGAAGAACGCGTACCGGTGCCGGGAGCGGACCCGCTCCGGGGTGAACCGGTCGGGGTCGAAGACCTCGGGCTGGTCCCAGTAGCGGGGCAGGCGCTGGGTGATCAGCGGGCTGATTAGCACCGTTGCCCCGGCTTCCAGCTCCACCTCGCCGAGGGTGACCGGCCGGATGACCTGCCGGGGCACCAGCCAGCCCACCGGGTAGAGTCGGATCAGCTCGTCGAGCACCATCCGGGTGTAGCCCAGCCTCGGCAGGTGTTGCGGGCCGACCGGGCCGGCGCCCACCACCTCGTCGATTTCCTCCTGGAGCCGGGCGGCGACCGCAGGCGAGCGTTCCAGGTGCGGCCAGAGCCAGGTCAGCACGTTGACGGTCGTCTCGGTGCTCACCGCGACCATCGCGACGGTGTCGTTGCGGACCTGCCGCTCGTCGGTCGGCCGCCCGTCCCGGGTGGTGCCCCGCCACAGGGTCGAGATGACGTCGTCGCCCTGGGCGGCCGTGGCCCGGGCCGACCGGACGATGGGCACCAGCACCTCGTCGATGCGTCGGACGGCGTTGCGGAACGTTCGGTCGCCCGGCATGGGCAGCGCCAGCGGGACGTACGGCACCAGCACCCGGGGGATGACCGAGGTGGCGATCGACTCCTGGGCCTCGATGATGCGCAGCGCGTCGGCCACCGAAATGCGGTCCGCGAAGAACGCCTTCATGATCGCCTGGCAGATGATCCGGGTTTGCTCGGCACCGATGTCCACCGGCCGGCCGGCCCGGGCGGGGGCGTCCAACTCGGCGACCGCGTCGGCGATCGTCTCGGCGATCCCGCCCAGCATCGCCTCGACCCGCCGGGCGGTGAAGATCGGCTGGAGAACGCGCCGGCTGTCGGACCACACCGGACCGTCGCTGAGGATGCCGTCGCCGAAGAACCGGCGCAGCGGCCCCCAGAACGGGCCGTCGCCGGCGCGGCCGAAGTTGTCGGCCCGATCCCCGAGCACCTGCTGCACGTGGACGGGATCGGTCACCAGGTAGGGCCGGAACGAGCCGAGGTTGAGCCGGACGACCTCGCCGTCGGCCTGTTGGCCGAAGCCGATCAGGGCCCGGGCGGGGTCTCGGGCGAGGGCCGGCAGCACGTGCCACAGCGGAACGGTTTTCGCTCGGCGGGGGCGGGTCTGGGCGATGGGTGGGGTTACCACAGGCGGTTGAGCTCCCCTTATCGACAGTGCGTCGCGGGACGACTGTGCAAAGTCACGGTCAGCCCGAGCATGCCATTGAGCAGGTCAACTTCTCCAGAGGCAAGCGGAGGAAATTTCGCGAACGAAATTTGTAAATTCCACAAGGGATTTTCTCTGGGTCTCCCACCAGCGAAGATCCCGCCGGTGGCGCCACTGGCGGCCGGCCGGCCGGTAATCGAACTCGGCGTTGAGCCCGGACGTCGCGTCGTTGTCGGTGACGGCGTGGCGTAAACCGGCCGCCCGGAGCACCTCGACCGCGGCGACGGCGTCGGCGAACGGCCGGACGGTGGGCGTCATGGCGTCGCAACGTACCGGAGTCGGCCGGCGCGCCCGACGCTTTCCGCCGGCCCGGCCCACGGGAGAACCCGACGCGTGCCGGGCCGCTGTGCCAGGCTCAGGGGCATGGACGACAAGGCCATCCTGAACCGGATCTCCGAGCTGGTCGACGAGGAGCACCGACTCCGCTCGACCGCACAGGCCCACGAGTCCGGCACCGAGGACGAAGGGGACCGGCTGCGCACGCTGGAGGAGTCCCTGGACCAGTGCTGGGACCTGCTGCGTCGGCGGCGGGCCGCGCGTGAGACCCACGGCGACCCCGACGCCCAGGGCGAACGCCCCAGGCCTGCGGTGGAGCGTTACCTGCAATAGCCGGCGTCGGGGACGGGCCGCAGCCCGCCCGCCCCCCGACGCGCCGGTTCAGCGGATGCCCGCCTCGCGCAGCAGCATCCCGGTCAGGGCCTGCGGATCGGCCCGGTCGACCGGCAGGCCACGCGCCGTGAACCAGGCCGCCACCACCCGGACGTCCCGGGCCAGGAACTCCGGGCCCTGCGGGTTGGCCACCACGTCGACCACCTGCGGCAGGTCGATCATCACCAGCCGCCCGGAGTGCACCAGCAGGTTGTACGGGGACAGGTCTCCGTGGGCGTGGCCGGCCCGGGCCAGCACCACCAGGGCGTCGACCAACTGCTCCCACAGGGAGAGCAGCTCGGCCGGCTCGGGTCGGCACTGGGCCAGCCGGGGCGCGGCCAGCCCCTCGTCCGGGTCACCCACGAACTCCAGCATCAGCTCGGTGCCGAGCAACTGCACCGGGTACGGCACGGCGATCCGGCCGTGCGCCGCGCCGATCTCCCAGAGCCGGGACAGGGCGGCGAACTCGGCGGCGGCCCACTGCCCGGCGATCATCTGCTGGCCGAAGGCGGACCGCCCGGCCATCGCCCGGTTCTCCCGGGAGCGGCGCACCCGCCGGCCCTCCAGGTATCCGGCGTCGCGGTGGAACAGCCGGTGCTGGTCGTCCCGGTAGCGCTTGACCGCCAGCAGGCAGGACCGGTCAGTCTCCGGCACCCCCCGGCGGACCAGGTGGACGTCGGCCTCCTTGCCGGTCTTGAGCACGCCGAGCTCGGTGTCCCGGGCGGCCAACTCGGTGACCAGCCAGGCGGGGTACGGCTCGGGGCCGTGGACGGCCCGGCCCCAGCTGGACCAGGCGTCGCCGTTGGCGTCGCCCGGGTCGCGGTCGGGATCCGGATCGGTCAGGACCAGCCTGGCGGGCCGGCCACGCTTCAGGAACTGTGGTTCGTCGCCGCCGAAGCGGCCCTTGCCGCGGGTCCGGCGCTCGCGCGCCGGAAAGTCGTCGTCACGCACTGTGCTGGTGATCCTTTGATCGAGGCTGGTGAAGGCAGGTGGCAACGCCCTGCGAAAACGGCCATGACCGACCTCCTTTTCCTCGACCGGGAACGCCCGGTTACGCACTCGCGCGGCATCATGCTCTGCCGGCCCGGCCCGGTGCCGCAACCCATTTACCGCCCGGGGAGCTGGACGGTGACGGGTGGGGGTTCAGGCCGCGAGCACCGTGGCGACGGCCGCGATCAGGCCGTCGGCGGTGCGCGTCGGGGCGAACCGGGAATCGGTCCAGGCCCGACCCCGGTGCAGCCAGACGCTGGGCAGGCCCGCCGCCGCGGCCCCGCCGACGTCCGCCTCCGGGCCGTCCCCCACCACCCACGCCCCGTGCAACGGCATCCGGACCCGCTGGGCGGCCAGCGCGAAGATCCGCGCATCGGGCTTGCCGATCCCGGCCTCCTCGGAGATCACCCAGTCGGCGACGTAGCGGTCCAGGCCGGTGCGGCGGATCTTCGCGTCCTCCTGGCGCAGGATGCCGTTGCTGATCACCACCGGCATCCAGCCTGCGTTGTCGGCGATCCGTAGCGCGCAGGCCACCAGCGGGTCGAGCCGAGTGTTGGCCAGCACTCCCTCGTACAACTCCTCGACCAGGTCGAGCGAGGAGATGAGCAGCCCGTACCGGTCGCGGATCGCGTCCGCCACGTCCCAGCGGTCGGCCAGCCCGTCGGCGTCCATCGAGAGCAGCCAGTCGATGTCGGCGCCCTGGGCGCCGACATCGGCCAGGAAGCGCTCGCCCCAGGCACGGAACGGCCCGGCCCGGTCGAGCAGAGTGTTGTCCAAGTCCAGCAGGAGCAACGGCACTCGGGAACCTTAAGGGAGACGGACCGCCGGCCGACAGAGCCGGCCGGCGCGGACCTGGGCGGAGTCAGCCGCGCAGCGACGCACGGCTCGCCCCGGAATCGGCGGGGCGGTCGGCCAGCATGGAGTGCTCCGCCCGGGTGTCCGCGAGCACCGCCGGGTCCAGGACGGCCACCAGCACGTCCTCGCCGGTGTCCGCGCCGCGGGCCAGCGGTCGGCCCTCTGGGTCGTAGACCGCCGCGCCGCCGTTGAACCGCCACGGGTCCGCGCCGTCGACGACGTTGGCGAATACGACGAACATGGTGTTGTCCAGCGCCCGGGCCGCGTAGTAGAGGTCCCGCCGGTGCGCGGAGCCGACGAGGTAGCCGCTCGGGCAGAGGTAGCCGTGTGCCCCGTCGGCGGCGGCGGCCCGGGCGTGCTCGGGGAAGCAGCCGTCGTAGCAGATGCCGAGGCCGAACCGCCAGTCGTCGACCAGCAGGGTCGCCCCACGCTGGCCGGGCTGGAACAGCTCGCGCTCGTCGTCCCAGAGCTGCTGCTTGTCGTACGCCGCGTGGGCCACGCCGGCGCGGTCGACGACCAGGGCGGAGATGGTCCGCCGACCGTCCGGGTGCCGGAGCGCCGCCCCGACCACCACGACCGCTGCGCCGTCGCGGGCGGCGGCGCGCAGCGGGTCAAGGCGGGCGTCGTCCACGGTGCCGTCCCCGGCCGCCGCGAGATCGGTGCCGGCCGGGTCGGCGGCCAGCGTCGGCAGGTGGTACGCGGGCAGGAACAGTTCCGGCAGCACCAGCAGCCGTGCGCCCTCGTCGACGCCTCGGCGGGTGAGGCGGGCGGCGGCGAGCACGTTGCCGGCGACGTCGCCGGGCACGGGATCCGCCTGGACGGCCGCCACGATCAGCGACGCGGCAGGGGTATCGGGGGTGGCAGCGGGGGTGGGAGTGGCAGCGGGGGCAGGAGTGGCGACAGTGGCAAGGGGCGTCACCGGGCGATCGTAACCGGCCCGCCAGCCGCCCAACACCGCTCGCGGCACCGCCGGCACCGACCGTGATCACTGCGAACGCCGTACCGTCGTCGCCCTGCAAGCCGTACGTACGGTTTGCAGAGCATCCGGGTACCTGACACGATCGTGCTGTGCCCAGAGTAAGTCAGGACCAGCTCGACGCCCGCAGGCAGGAGATTCTCTCGGCCGCCCGGGCGTGTTTCGCCCGACACGGGTACGAGGGTGCCACGGTCCGGCGGCTCGAGGAGGCGACCGGATTGTCCCGGGGCGCCATCTTCCACCACTTCCGAGACAAGGACTCGCTCTTCCTGGCCGTGGCCGAGGACGACGCGGCGGCCATGGTGGCGACGGTCGCCCGCCACGGCCTGGTCCAGGTGATGCGGGACCTGCTGGCCCGGGCCGTCTCGCCCGACACCACCGGCTGGCTGGGCAGTCAGTTGGAGGTCTCCCGGCGGCTGCGCACCGACCCGGCATTCGCCCGCCGCTGGGCCGAGCGCTCCGCAGCCATCGCCGAGGCCACCCGGGAGCGGTTGGTTCGGCAGCGGGAGGCCGGCGTGCTCCGCGAGGACGTGCCGATCGACGTGCTGGCCCAGTTCCTCGAACTCGCCTACGACGGCCTGGTGCTGCACCTGGCGATGGGCCGCCCGGCCGGCGACCTGGGGCCGGTACTCGACCTGGTCGAGGAGGCCGTGCGCCGCCGCTGACGAGCGCGCCCGGCCCGTCGAGTCTCGGTCCGGTAACTCGCCCTGCGGGCCATACGGACGTGGCGGACCTCCACCACAATGGAGGCCCGCCGTCCCCTCGCCGACAGGAGTAGGAGCATGACCGTCCTCGCGGCATCCGGCGACACCTGGGGCATCGCCGGCCCCACCTTCCTCCGGCTCTACCTGCTGGCCGCCCTCATGGTCGTCGTCGGCTCGATCGTGCACCGCCGCAGCCTGCTCGCCGGGCCACCGATCACCGACGTCGGCCAGCTCGGCCCGCAGCAGGTGGCCTTCCTCAACGGCGGCGACGAACTCGCGATCTGGACCGCGCTGGGCGGCCTGCGCGGCACCGGCGTCGTCGGTGTGCGGCCCGACCGGCGGCTGGCGACCGGCGGCCCCCTGCCGGCCGGTTCCACCCCGCTGGACCACGCGGTCTACCACGCCGCCAAGCGCAACCTGTACGCCCGCGAGCTGGGCCGCGACGACTGGGTGCTGCGGGCCCTCGAACAGCTGCGCCAGAGCCTCCAGCGGCAGGGCCTGGCGCTCACCCCGGAGCGGCGCAGCGCCGCCCGCAAAGGGTCGGTCCTGCTGCTCGCGCTCGCCCTGCTCGGCGTCTTCCGGATCTTCGCCGGGCTCTCCAACAACCGGCCGGTCGGTTTCCTGAGCCTCGCCCTGGTTCCCGTCGTCATCGCGGCCGTGCTGTTGGCCCGGGTGCCGTGGCGGACCCGGGCCGCGACCGCCGCGCTGCGCGACCTACGCCGGCGCCACGTCCACCTCGCCCCGACCTCGTCCCCGGCGTTCGCCACCTACGGCGCGGCCGGCGCGGCCATGGGAGTCGCCCTCTTCGGCACCGCCTCGCTCTGGGCGATGGACCCCGGCTTCGCCGAGCAGGCCCAGATCCAGCGGCAGGCGCTCTCCGGCAGCGGCAACTCCTCGGTCGGCGGGTGCAGCGGGGGCGGCTCGGACGGCGGTGGCGGCTCGGACGGCGGTGGCAGCGGGTGCGGTGGCGGCGGGTGCGGCGGCGGTGGCGGGTGCGGGGGATGACCGCCCCGGCGGGCGTCGGCATCGGCTGGCGGCCGGAGATCGCCGGTTTCGTCGCCGAGCTGCCCGGGCTACGGTTCGTCGAGGTGGTGGCCGAGGCGGTCGCCCCGCACGGGCCGCCGCCGGCCGGGCTCGCCGAGCTGGTCGAGCGGGGCGTCGCGGTCGTACCGCACGGGGTGCGGCTCTCCCTCGGCGGCGCGGAGCCGGTCGACCCGACCCGGGTGGCCCACCTGGCGCGGGTGGCCGAACTGGTCGGGGCACCGCTGGTCAGTGAGCACATCGCGTTCGTTCGGGCGGGCGGTCTGGAGGCCGGGCATCTGCTGCCGCTGCCACGCAGCCGGGAGGCCGTCGCCGTGGTGGTCGCCAACGTACGCCGGGTGCAGGCCGAGCTGCCGGTGCCGATCGCGCTGGAGCCGATCGCGGCGCTGTTCGACTGGCCCGACGACGAACTGGACGAGGCGGACTTCCTCACCGAGATCCTGGACGCCACCGGCGCGACGCTGCTGCTGGACATCGCCAACGTGCACGCCAACGCCCGTAACCGGGGCACCGACCCGCTCGACCTGCTGGACCGGCTGCCACTGGACCGGGTGTCCTACGTGCACGTCGCCGGGGGTGCCGAGCAGGGCGGGTTCTACCACGACACGCACACCGATCCGGTGCCACCGGCCGTGCTCGACCTGATCGGCGAGCTGTGCGCCCGCCATCGCCCGCCGGCCCTGCTGCTGGAGCGCGACGGCCACTGGCCGCCCGCGCCGGAGCTGCGCGCCGAGTTGGACGCGATCGCCGGCGCGTCCGGGTATCCGGTGGTGACGTGAGCGCCACCCCGCCATCGGGCCCGGCGGGCGCCGGCGACCTGGCCGCCCGGCAGGCTGAGCTGGTGGCGACGCTGGTCGCCGGGGGGCCGCTTCCGTCCGGGTTCGCCCCGGCCCCGGTCGACGCCACCCGCCGCGCCCTGCTGCGCAAGCGGGCCGGCGACGTGGCCCGGCACTGGCCGCTGCTCGCCGCCGGCCTCGCCCCGGACTGGCCGGCCACATTCGCCCGGTGGGCTGCGGGTCGACCCACCAACGGCTCCCTGCGCGACGGCTGGGACCTGGCCCGAGAGCTGCGCGAACGGGGCGAGCTGCCCCCGCTGGGCGCGGAGGAACTGGCCGCCCGGGAGGCCGCCGCCCGCTACGACGGGGCCGCGGCGCCCCGGCCGCGCCGGCTGCCGGCCCTGGCCCGTACCGGCGGTGCCATCGCGGTGCAGCTCGCCGGCCGGGTACGCCTGCTGCGCCCGGCCCGCCGGTAGCCGCCTGAATCGCCTACGGCAGGATCGGCTCATGGATCTGGGACTCACCGACCGGGTGTACGTGCTGACCGGTGCCTCGCGCGGGCTGGGCTTCGCCACTGCTGAATGTCTCGTCGCCGACGGGGCACGGGTGGTCGTCTCCGCCCGGGCCCCGGAGCGGGTGGCCGAGGCGGTCGAGCGGCTCGGCGGCCCGGATCGGGCGATCGGGCTCGCCGCCGACCTGGCCGATCCCGCCACCCCGGAGCGGCTGGTCGTCGCGGCCCGGGAACACTTCGGCCGGCTCGACGGCGCACTGGTCTCGGTCGGCGGCCCACCGCAGGGCACCGCCGCCGGGGCGACCGACGCTCAGTGGCGGGAGTCGTTCGAGACCCTCTTCCTCGGCACCGTCCGCACTGCCCGGACGGTCGCCGCCGGCCTGTCCGACGGGGGCGCGATCGGGCTGGTCCTGTCCACTTCGGTGCGCAGCCCGCTGGCCGGGCTGGGCATCTCCAACGGCCTGCGGCCCGGCCTGGCCGGGGTGGCCAAGGACATGTCCGACGAGTACGGGCCCCGGGGTGTCCGGGTGATCGGCCTGCTCCCGGGGCGGATCATGACCGACCGCAATCGCGAGCTGCTGGCCGCCTCCGGGGACGCCGAGCGGGCCCGGGCTGAGGCGGAGGCCGAAATCCCACTGCGCCGCATCGGCGAGCCGGCGGAGTTCGGCCGGGTCGCCGCGTTCGTCCTCTCCCCCGCCGCCGGCTACCTGACCGGGATCACCCTCCCGGTCGACGGCGGCGCGCTGCGCGGCCTCTGACGGCGCGTAGCCCGCCGGGGGCCGACCTGGAAGCCGACCCCGAGCGGGCTGAACGCCCACTTCACCGCAGAGACGCTGGGCGCGCCGTTCGGCAAGCTACGCGCCACGACCGGGGGCGGTGCCGGCCTGACCAGGCCCGCCGCTTCAGTTGGCGGCGGCGGGTGGCATCGCCTCGTCGGCGACGAAGCCTGCCATCGGCAGGTTGATCATGGTCTCGGGGCCGGTCGCGTCCACGTACGGGGTGGGCGAGTCGGCCACCGCGAACTGCGTGCGGTACAGCTCGGCGTAGAGGCCGCCGACGGCGACCAGCTCCTCGTGGCGGCCCCGCTCGACGATCCGCCCCTCGTCGAGGACCAGGATCTGGTCGGCGTCACGGACGGTGGAGAGCCGGTGCGCGATCACCAGCGCCGTACGCCCCGTCAACGCCACCGACAGGGCCCGCTGCACCGCCGCCTCGCTCTCCGAGTCCAGGTGTGCCGTCGCCTCGTCGAGGATCACGATCGACGGGGCCTTGAGCAGCAGCCGGGCGATGGCGATGCGCTGCTTCTCGCCGCCGGAGAAGCGATACCCCCGCTCGCCGACGGTGGTCTCCAACCCGTCCGGCAGCGAACGGACCAGGTCGGCGACCTGCGCGCCTGCGAGGGCCGCCCAGATCTCGTCGTCGGTGGCGTCCGGTCGGGCGTAGCGCAGGTTCTCGGCGATGGTCTCGTGGAACAGGTGGGAGTCCTGGGTGACCACGCCGATCTCGTCACGCAGCGAGGCGAGCGTGGCGTCCCGCACGTCGACGCCGCCGACCAGCACCTGCCCGTCGCTGACGTCGTAGACCCGGGGGATCAGCATTGACAGGGTGGACTTGCCCGCGCCGGACGGGCCGACCAGGGCGATCATCTGCCCCGGCTCGACGCCGAACGACACCCCCCGCAGCACCGGCTCGTTCACGGTCCGGTCGAGGGTGGTGACGTCCTCCAACGAGGCCAGCGACACCTCGGAGGCGGCCGGGTAGCGGAACCGGACGTCGCGGAACTCCACCCGCCCGTTGCCCCGGGGGACGGTCACCGCCTCGGACCGCTCCTCGATGCCGGGGCGCAGGTCGAGCACCTCGAAGACCCGGTCGAAGGAGACCAGCGCGCTCATCACGTCCACCCGGACGTTGGAGAGCGCGGTCAGCGGGCCGTAGAGCCGGGTGAGCAGCAGCGCCAGGGTCACCACGGTGCCGGCGCTGACGCTGCCGGTGACCGCGAGCCAGCCGCCGAGGCCATACGTGAGCGCCTGGGCCAGCGAGGCGACCAGCAGCATCGCCACGAAGAACGTCCGCGAGTACATCGCCGACTGGATGCCGATGTCGCGGACCCGCTCGGCCCGGCCGGCGAACCGGCGGGCCTCCTCATCGGGCGCGCCGAAGAGCTTGACCAGCAACGCGCCGGCCACCCCGAACCGCTCCGTCATCCCAGCGTTCATGCTGGCGTTCAGGTTGTACGACTCGCGGGTGATCTCGGCCAGCCGCCGCCCGACCCGGCGGGCCGGGACGATGAAGATCGGCAGCAGGACCAGTGACAGCACGGTGATCTGCCAGGAGAGGGTGAACATCACCGCGGCGGTGAGCACCAGTTGGATGACGTTGCTGACCACCCCGGAGAGGGTGGAGGTGAACGCCCGCTGGGCCCCCATCACGTCGTTGTTGAGCCGGCTGACCAGCGCGCCGGTCTGGGTGCGGGTGAAGAACTGCAACGGCATGCGCTGGACGTGGTCGTAGACCCGGGTCCGCAGGTCGAGGATGATCCCCTCGCCGATCCGCGCCGAGTACCACCGCTGGGCCAGGGAGAAGAGCGCATCGGCGACCGAGAGGGCGGCGATGACGAAGGCGATCCGGACCACGGTCGACCCGGCCGCGGGACCGCCCCGGCTGATCGCGTTGATCACGTCACCGGCGAGCACCGGGGTGGCGACGCCGATCACGGCGGCAATCACCACGGTGACCAGGAAGACGATGATGTCCCGCCGGTACGGGCGGGCGAACTCGATGATCCGTCGCGCGGTGCCGCCCTTGAGCCGGTGGGCGGAGACCTCGTCCCGGCTGCGCATTGACCGGATCATGCTCCAGCCCGCCATGCCACCGTCAGGCATCATGCGTCACCTCCGGGTCGTGGACGGTTTCGTGCCGTCGGTTCGATTCTCCCGACGGCTACGACAACCTCGGTCGTCACCCGGTTCTTCCCGGACAGGTATGTACCGTTCTTCCCGGACATCTGCGTACCGTTCTTACCGGCCGGCGAGATCGACTACTCCCCCCGGCCGGCGAGGTCGCGGAGCCGGCGGGTCTGCGCCTCGCGTTCGGCTCGCTGCTGCTCGGCGTGGGACCGGTCGCCGGCACCGGCGAGCAGCGCCTTGATCTCCACCACGGCATCGCGGTTGTTGGCGAGCAGGCCGGCGGTCAGGTCGCGCACCGCGACGTCCAGCTCGTCGGTGGGCACCACCAGCGTGGCCAGCCCGATCCGGTCGGCTTCGGCGGCGTCCATCCGCCGGCCGGTGGCACAGATCTCCAGCGCGCGGGCGTAGCCGACCAGCTCGACCAGCCGCTTGGTGCCGGCCAGGTCGGGAACCAGACCGAGGGTCACCTCGGCCATGGAGAGCCTGGCGTCGGCGGCCAACACTCGCAGGTCACAGGCGAGCGCGAGTTGAAAGCCGGCGCCGATGGCGTGCCCCTGCACGGCCGCCACCGAGATGACGTCCGGCCGGTGCAGCCAGGTGAAGGCGCCCTGGAGTTCCGCGATCCGGTTGGCGCACTCCTGCTCGGGCAGGGCGGCCAGCTCGGCGAACGAGCCCGGGCCGGAGGCCCCGGCAACCGAGAGATCGAGGCCTGCCGAGAACGCCCGCCCCTCGCCGCGCACGACGACGACACGCACGTCGCCCGGCAGATCCCGGGAGAATTCGCTCAGCGCGCGCCACATCGCCGGCGTCTGGGCGTTGAGCACGTCGGGCCGGCACAACGTGACCGTCGCGACCGGCCCGTCGCAGTCGAGTCGTACCCCGGCCGAGCCGGGGGTCACCCGGCGGCCCGGGCAGCTGCGCTGGTGGACGACGCCAGCGGGCGGGTCACGCCTTCTTGCGGCGCCGAGCGCCGCCGCGCTGACGCAGCTGCACGCCGGACTCGGTGAGCACTCGGTGGATGAAGCCGTAGGATCGGCCGGTGGAGGCCGCGAGCGCGCGGATACTCTCCCCGGAGGTGTACCGCTTTACCAGGTCCTTGGCGAGCGTCTGACGCTCGGCTCCGACGATCCGGCGACCCTTCTCAGTGCTGGTGGCTGTGCCAGTGGCTGCCATGCTGATTCCTCACGTCCCAGACTGTGCGGTTCGGATACGGTCCCACCTATTAGACCGCCTCGAACGATCATGCGCCAGATATCAACTATTCGCCAACCGACACGCTATGCAGTGTCGGCTACCCGATAGAGTGACGAAGACGGTCGCGGGCCGGGCGGCCGGGGCCCCCGGCGGCGGGCCGGGCCCGGTGATCGCGCCCTCCCTGGCACCGGCCGTCTTCGTCGCGATCGGCGTGGTGATCCTGGTCAGCTCCGGGTGAAGCGTCAGGCCAGCTCGACCAGCTCGAGCAGGTCGTCGCTCCAGGCGTCCTCGTCGCCGTCGGGGAGCAGGATCGCCCGGTCCGGCTTGAGCGCCAGCACCGCGCCGGGGTCGTGGGTGACCAGCACGATCGCTCCCGGGTAGTTCGCGATGGCGTCGAGCACCTGTTCCCGGCTGACCGGGTCGAGGTTGTTCGTCGGCTCGTCGAGCAGCAGCACGTTCGCGCCCGAGCAGACCAGGGTGGACAGGGCCAGTCGGGTCTTCTCCCCGCCGGAGAGCACCCCGGCCGGCTTTTCCACGTCCTCGCCGGAGAAGAGGAACGCCCCGAGGATCTTGCGCAGCTCGGTGTCGGTCTGCTCGATCGCGGCGGCGCGCATGTTCTCCAGCACCGTCCGACTTACGTCCAGGGTCTCGTGCTCCTGGGCGTAGTAGCCCAGCCGCAGCCCGTGCCCGGCGTGCACCTCCCCGGTGTCCGGCTTCAGCAGGCCACCGAGCATCCGCAGCAGGGTGGTCTTGCCAGCACCGTTGAGGCCGAGGATGGCCACCCGGGAGCCCCGGTCCACCGCCACGTTCACGTCGGTGAAGATCTCCAGCGACCCGTACGACTTGGACAGGCCGGACGCGGTGAGTGGCGTCTTTCCGCACGGCGCGGGGTTCGGGAAGCGGACCTTGGCCACCCGGTCGGAGACCCGCACCTCCTCCAGCCCGGAGATCAGCTTCTCGGCCCGGCGGGCCATGTTCTGCGCGGCGACGGTCTTGGTGGCCTTGGCCCGCATCTTGTCGGCCTGAGCCATCAGCGCGCCGGCCTTCTTCTCTGCGTTGGCCCGCTCCCGACGGCGGCGCCGCTCGTCGGTCTCCCGCGCCTCCAGGTACGCCTTCCAGCCCAGGTTGTAGACGTCGACCACGGAACGGGTGGCATCGAGGAACCAGACCTTGTTGACCACCGACTCCAGCAGTGCGCCGTCGTGGGAGATCACGATGAGCCCGCCCTTGTGGTTGGCGAGGAAGCCGCGCAGCCAGGTGATCGAGTCCGCGTCGAGGTGGTTGGTCGGCTCGTCGAGCAGCAGGATGCCGCCGCCGTTCTCCCCGGCGTCGCGGAACAGGATCCGGGCCAGCTCGATGCGGCGGCGCTGGCCGCCGGAGAGGGTGCCGATGGTCTGGGCGAGAGCCCGGTCGGGCAGTCCGAGGTTGGCGCAGATCCGGGCGGCCTCGGCCTCGGCCGCATACCCACCGAGGGAGGCGAACTGGTCCTCCAGGGTGCCGTAGCGGCGGACCAGCTTGTCGTCAACGTGCTCGGCGAGCCTGGCCTCGACCTCCTGCATCTGGGCCATCAGCACGTCCAGCCCCCGGGCCGAGAGCACCCGGTCCCGGCCGGTGACCTCCAGGTCGCCGGTGCGCGGGTCCTGGGGGAGATAGCCGATGGCGCTGCGCCGGTCGAGCTGGCCGGTGTACGGCTGCCCCTCCCCCGCCAGCACCTTCAGGGTGGTGGTCTTGCCGGCGCCGTTGCGGCCGACCAGGCCGATGCGGTCGCCCGGCTGCACCCGCAGGGTGGTGTCGGACAGCAGGATCCGGGAGCCGGCGCGCAGTTCCAGGCCGGTGGCAGTGATCATCTAGGGGGCTCGCTCTCGGGAATCTCGAAGGGCTGACTCATGGGCACGCGAAAGCGCCGGCGGGTCGTTGGTTCCCGTCGGCGCGGGGCGGTTCAGCCTTCGCAGAGCAGCACCCGACAAGTGTACCGGGCCGCGCCGAGAGCCCACCCGGATTACCAAGCAAGATCATCGGGTACCGAATCGTCGTCCGGACCCGGTCCGGTACCGCAACCGCCATAACGTGATGAATCGGTGATCGGGGTCAACATGGAGCTGAACGAGAACGCACAGGTCGACACCAATCAGGTGGACGACCGGCGAGGGTCCGGCGGGGGCGGAGGGCTGGGCGGAATACCCATCCCGATCGGCGGCGGACGCGGCGGCATCATCGGCATCATCGTCGCCGTGCTGGTCGCCCTGGTCGGTGGCGGTTTCGGGTTGAACGCGGCCACCAACGGCGGCGGCGGCGACTCGACGCAGGGCGACAACACCTCGCTGGAGCAGAAGTGCTCGGCCGACGACGCCCTGAAGCAGCTCGACTGCCGCAACGCCCTCTACGTCAACTCGATCCAGGCATACTGGCGCACCGCGCTGCCGGAGGCCTTCGGCGAGCAGTACCAGCCGTCCAAGACGGTCTTCTTCAGCCAGGGCGTCAACACCGCCTGCGGCCAGGCCGACTCCGGCGTCGGGCCGTTCTACTGCCCGGCCGACGACCTGGTCTACATCGACCTGACCTTCTACCAGCTACTTGCCGACCAACTCGGTGCCAAGGGCGAGTTCGCCCAGCCGTACGTGCTGGCCCACGAGTACGGCCACCACGTGCAGGACCTGCTCGGCACCGAGGCGCAGATGCGCCGTCAGCAGCAGCGCGACCCGAACAACGCCAACGCGCTGTCGGTGAAGCTGGAACTCCAGGCCGACTGCTACGCCGGTGCCTGGGCCAAGAACGCCACCGGCACCGCCGACGAAAAGGGCCAGAAGATCTTCAAGAGCATCAGCGAGCAGGACATCCGGGAGGCCATCGACACCGCGGAGAAGATCGGTGACGACGCCATCCAGAAGCGCTCCGGCCGCCCGGTGAACCCGGACGAGTTCACCCACGGCACGTCCGAGCAACGCAGGCAGTGGTTCACCAAGGGGTACGACACCGGCGACCCGAAGTCCTGCGACACCTTCGGCGGCAGCCTCTGACCGGGCCGCCCCGGAACCCCCGCGACACGGCGGACGGGCCCGGTCGCCACTACGGCGACCGGGCCCGTCCGTCCTTTGGGAGGGCTCAGACCTGCTGCCACAGGGCGGGAACGTTCGGCGGCTCCCAGCCCACCTGGGCCGTGTGCCCCTGCAGGCACCGATACGACTGGCCGGCGTAGGTCACCGTCGCCCCGGTGGCGTACCCGGTGCCCGCCTGCCAGGTGGTGCCGCCCGGCGGAGTGCCGGTCGCGGTGGGCGTCGGCGTCGGCCCCGGGCCGGAGGTGATCAGGCTCAGCCCGTACGCGGCCAGGATCGGGTTCACCGGCTGGAAGTACATGGTGGCACCGCTGGTGCAGTTGCCCGAGCCGCCGGAGGTGACCCCCTGGGCTTGGTTGCCGGCCAGCCAGGAACCACCGGAGTCACCCGGCTCGGCGCAGGCGTTGCTGCGGGTCAACCCGGAGACGGTGCCCTCGGGGTAGGTGACGGAGGCGTTCTTCTGTTGGATGGTGCCGCAGCGCCAGCCGGTGGTGGACCCGGACCGGCAGACCGCCGCGCCGACGGCTGCCTCGGTGCTGCCGGCCACGGCGACCGTACTGCCGCCGCTGTAGGCGTTCACCAGCCCGCGCGGGGTGTTGCCGGCGTCCACCTGCACCCAGGCGTAGTCCCGGCCGGGGAAGGTGGAGCCCCGGAACGTGCCGCCAGGCTGGGAGGTCCGGGCGCCCGTGCTGCCGCAGTGTCCGGCGGTGACGAACCCGCCCTGCACGGAGAAGCCGATCGAGCAACGGCTGCTCCCGATGTAGTACGCGTTGCCGCCGATCACGTCGGCGTACGGCCGGGGGTCCTCCGTGGTGGTCTGGACCCGGACCGTGCCGGCCGGCGTGCCGGTGGCGAACGCCTCGGCCTCGGCCTCGGCGTCGGGGCGAGCCAGCACCACGACTCTGTTCGTGGGCAGATCGGCGTACCAGCCGGCCACCCCGTCGGGCGCGTCGCTGGCCCTCCGGTCCAGCCGGTCCACCACCGCCGCCAGGGCCTGCTCGACGTGCCGCACCCGCACCGGGACCGCGCCGAGACCACGCGCCGTCGCGGCGTCGGCGGCGGTGGTGACGCCGACGGTCACGGCGGTGCCGTCGGGTGCCACCCAGGCACCCCCGTAGCGGCTGCCGAGGGTGGCCCGCAGCACCTGCTGGACCCGGCCGGCCCGGGCGTCGGTGTCGAGCCGGGCGCGGGCCTGCGTCGGGGTCAGCCGCAGGTCCCGCTGGAGCGCGGCGAACATCTCCGGCGCGACGCCGTCGGGGGCCGCGACGCCGGCCGGGCCGCCGGAGGCCGAACCGGCGCCGGGGTCGGCCTGCGCGGTCAGGGTGAAGGTGAGCACCGTGGCGGCGGTGCCCAGGAGGGCTACGGCCATGGTGGCTGATCGTCGGCGCATGGGATCTCCTCGCGGACGGGGGAGGGACCGGGTGGGCGGCGGGCGTGGTGGACCGCCCACCCGCCGCGCTACCGGCGAGCTAACTTTTGTTGTTAACTCTGTTGCCAGTACGGTAAGTGAGGCATGCGGATGCGTCAATACATTCCCCGATCGGCTGCATCCGGCTGCCGCGACCGCCTGGAGTGGCCGTTGTCCACCTCGTCCCGCCCCGCCCCGGCCCGCCGCCGGGCAGCCCCCGGCCCGCCGCCGGCTCTGCCCCGGCACGAGCTGGACGTCCCCGCGCCCGACGAACTCCCGTTCGCCGTCGGCTCCTTCGCCGAGATCGGGCCGCTGTCCCGCGCCGGCTTCCCGCACCGGCACACCTTCTACGAGCTGGCGTACGTGACCCACGGGCACGCCACCCACGTCATCGACCTCGTCACGTACGCCGTCCGGCCGCCCCAGCTCTTCCTCGTCGCCCCCGGCCAGGTGCACCACTGGCGCGACGCGGACGACCTGCGGGGACACGTCGTGCTGTGCACCCCCGAGTTTCTGCTGGCCAACCCGGCCGACCGGGACGCGCTGCACCGCTCGGGCCACCGTTCGTGGCACCCCCGCGACGCCGCGCACGCGGCCCGGATCCGGTCGGTGCTGGAACGGATGGCCGGGGAGCAACGCCGGGCCGAGCCGGGCTGCCGCAGCGTGCTGCGGGCGTACCTGCACATCCTCGTCGTCGAGGTGGGCCGCTCGACGCCGGCCGGACCGGCGGGCCACCTGTCCGGCGACACCCCGGCGCACGCGGGCCGGGCCGCGACGGTCGCCCGCCGCTTCGACGAGCTGCTCGCCAAGCCGGCCCTGCTCGGCGAACCGATCCACGCCTACGCGCGACGCCTCGGCATCTCGGTGCGACACCTCAACGAGGCGGTCCCCCGGGCCACCGGCGCCACCCCGGCCCAGCTCATCCGCCGGGCCCGGGTGCTGGAGGCGAAGCGGCTGCTGGTCCAGACCGACCTCACCGTGGCCCGGATCGCCGCCCGGCTGGGCTTCGCCGACGCAGCCTACTTCTGCCGGTTCTTCCGCCGCGAGGTCGGCGACACCCCCGGCGGCTTCCGCCGGCACGGCGGAAAACACCACGACCCAGGCACCGATCACATCGACGCCGACGGATAGTCATCCCTAGGGTCGATGGCAGCGGCCGGCCCGACCGGGTCGGCTCGGAAGGTCACCACCGAGCGACAAGGAGCTGCCATGACCGGCACATCCACCGGCGCGGACGAGCCCCGCGACACCAACGGTGTCACCCGCAAGACCGTGCTGAGGGCAGTGGCCCTCACCCTGCCAGCCCCGCTGCTCCTCGGCGGCGCGGCACGGGCTCTGGCGACGGGCGGCGGCCCCGCCGGGCCGGCGCTGACGCCCACCCCGATGTGCGACGACGGCGACGACCCGACGCCGGCGCAGATGGAGGGCCCCTACTTCAAGCCCAACTCGCCGCGCCGCACCTCGCTGATCGAGGCCGGCACGATCGGCACCCGGCTGACCGTCAGCGGCTACGTCTTCGGGCTGGGCTGCCAGGCGATCCCCAACGTGCTGCTGGACTTCTGGCAGGCCGACGCGAACGGCGGCTACGACAACGCCAGCTACCGGATGCGCGGACACCAGTTCACTGACGCGTCCGGCGCGTACCGGCTGACCACGATCGTGCCGGGCCTCTACCCCGGACGGACCCGGCACATCCACGTCAAGGTCCAGGCCCCCGGCCGGCCGGTGCTCACCACCCAGCTCTACTTCCCCGGCGAGCCCCGCAACAACACCGACTCGCTGTTCAACCCGGCCCTGCTGATGACCGTGCGCGCGGTGGACGGCGGCCGGGAGGCCACCTTCGACTTCGTGCTCAACGTGTCGCAGACCCCCGGGCCCACCACCAGCCCCACCGGCACCACGCCGCCGACGGGCACCTGGGCGGTGGGGACCGCGTACCGGGCCGGCGACCGGGTGACGTACGGCGGTGCCGGCTACCGCTGCCTCCAGGCGCACACCGCCCAGGCAGGCTGGGAGCCGCCGAACACACCGGCGCTCTGGGCCCGCGACTGAGCGGCCGGCCCAGGCTGCCGTAACGGGGCGATGCCCGGCGGGCTGCCAGCCACACGCGGCAGCGGACGGGCACCCGGCAGCCCCGGGGTAGGACGGCGGGCCGGCGTCAGGTGGCCGGGCGCACCGCCGAGGGCGGGCGCTCGCCGAGCCGCTCCACCGTGCGCAACCCCTCACGCATCAGGTCCAGCGCCTCGGCGGGACGGCCGGCGGAGGCGAGGTGGTCGGCCAGCGCCAGCACGGTGCCCGCCAGCTCGCGCCGCCGGCCGGCAGCGCGGAACCCCTCGACCGCCGCCCGCAGGTAGCGTTCCGCCCCGGGCCGGTCGCCGGCGTCCGCGCGGAGCAGTCCGCGCACCCGCGCCGCACGGGCCACGCCGGGGCCCTGCCCACCGCGGTCCAGCACCTCCCCCACCAGCGCGTCCGCCGTCGTCGGCCGACCGAGCGCCCGGTACGCCTCGGCCAGCTCTACCGCGACTTCCCCGGCCAGCCCCGGCTGGCCGGCCGCGCGCAGCGCGTCGTACGCGGTGGTGAGGTCGGCCAGCGCGCCCGGGACGTCCCCGGCAGCCCACCGGCCGCGCCCACGCGCCCGGTGGCACAACGCCAACTGCACGTCCAGGGTGGTCTGCCGGGCGGCCTGCCGGGCCTGTTCCGCCGCCGTGGCCGCCTCCGCCGTGCGGCCCGCCGCCAGTAGGCTGCCCGCCACCGCCAGGTGCAGCCCGGCCACCCGGATCGGCTCGGCCAACACCGCCAGGTCCAGTGCCCGCGCCGCCGCCTCCGCCGCCGACGGCTCGTCGTCGAGCTGGAGGTGGCAGACCGCCAGCTCCGCGTACAGGGTCAGCAGCGCCGCGGGATCCGGATAACCGTCCCGCACCAGCCCGTCCCGGGCCGACGCCAGCAGGTACGTCGCGTACCGAAGATCGCCACTGCGGCCCACCAGCACCGCGCGGACGGCAGTCGCCTCGGCGCAGACGTGCGGCGGCGCCGCCGCCAACAGCTCCTCGGCCCGGTCGAGCTGCGCCGCCGCCTCGCCGGTGTCCGCCCGCCGCAGGGCGAGGCCGGCGAGACCGAGCCAGGCCCGGGCGACCAGGACCGGGGCCTCCAGCGGCGCGGCGGCCGAGATCACCTCCCGGTAGCCCGCGCCCGCCCCGGCGGGATCGGCCGGCGCGGCGCAGTCGGCCTCGGCCAGCCGCAGGTGAAGGCGCACCACCTCGGCCGGGGAGCGGCCGGTGGTCAGGTCGACCGGGGTGACTCCGAGCCGCTCGGCGAAGTGGGCGACGGCGTCGGCCGAGGGGGTACGCCGGCCACTCTCCACCGCGGAGACGTAGGCCGCGGCGTAGCGTGGCTCGGCCAGGGCGCGCTGGGTGAGCCCCCGTGCGGCGCGCAGCCGCTGGAGGCGGGCACCCACCTGGTCACGTTGCTGCGTCACCGCAGCCGCCCCGTCGCGCGCCGGCCGCTCACGTCAGCCGCTCCGCCGCGCGCAGGCCCCGGCGCAGCACCTCGACCGCCCCCGCGCGGTCCCCCTCGGCGAGCAGCGACTCGCCGAGGTGCCGGCAGGCGACGACGACCTCCCCCATCAGCCCGGCCTGCTCGTACCGGTCGGCAGCGCGGGACAGCAACCGGCGGGCGTCGGCGGCGTCGCCCCGGGCCACGCGTACCAGGCCGAGCACGAGGTCGGCCTCCGCCACCAGCTCCCGGTGCCGGCACTCGGCCGCCGTCCGGGCGGCCTCCCCGGCCAGTTCCTCCGCCTCGTCCAGCGCGCCCTCCCGGCGGCGGGACTCGGCCAGCTCCAGGGTCGCCCCCGCGTGGTCGAGCACCGCGCCGACCGCGCCGAGCATCTCCCGGGCCCGACGCAGCTCCGGACCTGCCTCGGCGGGACGCCCGGCCCGGCGCAGAACGTACCCCCGGGCCCAGTGGCACAGCGCGATCTCCCGGGTGAGCCCCAGCTCGGCGTAGCGGCGGCCTGCCTCGCGCAGGTAGCGGTCGGCCTCATCCAGCTCGCCGTCGCGCCGGAGCTGGCCCGCGACGGCGTAGAACTGGGCCACCCACTCCGGCCGGGTGGCCCGGCTCAGCAGTGGCAGCACGTCCCGCTCCAGACAGCGGGCCCGGTGCCGCCAGCTCAACTCCAGAAACGTGTACATCAACGCGTTGGTCAGCCGCAGCTCGGCGTCGGGATTCACCGGCGCCGCCGCCCGCAGCGCCCGCAGCCCGTCCTCCAGGACGGCCACCGCGCGGGGGGCGTCCCCGTCGACGAGCAGGCAGTAGGACTGCCGGGCGAGCACCGCCGCGCGCAGCGCGGGGCAGTCCGCCGGTGGCTGCGCCGCCAGCCGCGCGTAGCCCGCCGCAGCGGCCGGTGCTCTGCCCCGGTGCAGGTCCGCCTCCGCCGCGTAGTACCGCGCCCAGCCGCCCAGCTCCGGCAGGTGGTAGTCGTCGGCCCGACGACCGATGTCGGCGAGCGCACGGTCGGCGGCGTCGAGGTCACCGGCCGACAGTGCCCGCCGGGCCGCCGCCAGCTCCCCGGCCAGCCGGGCCGCCGAGTCGGCCGGCCGCCCGTAGCGCAGGTCGTCGACCGGGAGCCCGAGCCGGTCCGCGACGTGAGCCAGCGCCTCCGGGCTGGGGGTACGGGTGCCGGACTCGATCGCGCCGAGGAACGCCCGGGTGTACCGGGGCACGGCGACCTGCTGCTGGGTCAGCCCCCGGGCGGTGCGCAGGCGGCGGATCCGGTCGCCGAGACGCTCCCCGCCCAGGCCGGCACCACCGGCGACGCCGTCCGTCGCCTCCATCCCGCCCCCCTTCGCGCGCTGCCGCCAGCCTAGTGGCCCGTACACGCGCGTCGATCGGTCAGGGGGTGGCTGGTCCGGGATCCCGGACCAGGACCCGCACGGCACGGGCCGCGTCCACCGCGGCGACCAGCACCACGTGCCGGGGCTCCGGCACGTCGAGCAGCCGTTCGGCGCGCAGCGCCGCGAGCGGCACCAGCCGCCGGTCGGCAAGCACGGTGTCCACGGCCCGGCGGTCGCCGCCGCAGACCAGGGCCGCCAGGGTCGCCGCCTCCGGCAGCAGCAGCCGTACGGCCAGGTCAGCCGCGTCGCCGAGGGCCGCCTTCGCCTGGTTGTCCCGCCGCCGGGCGAACCGCTGCTGCGACCAGCCCCCGGCGGCGGTGCGTCCCTGCACGTACCGGGTGTCGACCTTCGAGACCGCGATGTCGGCGCCCTCGGCGATGCCGACCGCCACCGCGCCCTTGCGGGCGAGCAGCAGGCCGATCCGGCGCGGCGCGACGGCGGCGGCCACGAACCCGGCAAGGTCGTCGGCCGGGGGCGCGCCCGGCGGGGAGTGCAGCTCGGCGGTGGCACCGTCCGAGGCGGCGAGGAGTAGGCCGTATTCCTGGGGGATGGTCGTCGGCGGGCCGTGCCGATCGGCGAAGCCGGAGACCCAGCGCGCGACGCGGGCCGGGTCGACCTCGACCCATCGGCCGCCGCCGGCTGCGGGACGACTGCTCATGCGCCGACCGTACGGCACGTCGAGCGCGACCGGCACCGGTGCCGTCGCCGGCGCGATGACCAGCGCGGCCACGATCCGTGGGCGCTGCCCCGGTCGTCCCGTGATCTGGGGGGCGGATGACGTACGAGGCCGAGCCTCACGTCTCCTCTCTGCTTCGTGCGTGGTGCGTCGTCGGGACCGTGAGCCGGTGAGCAGCCCGTTCCGAGCGGCCCCGCGCTCAGCGCACCAGCAGCATGACGGCCGTAAGGGCCGCGATGATTACGCTGGAGAGCAGGGCGGTCACCAGCCGGCCCCGGGGCTCGGTCAGCGTCAGCACCCCGGCGAAGGCCCGTCCGGGTGTTCCGAGGCCCCGGCCGTCGCCCGGTCGAAACGCCATTGGGTGAGGTCCACTGTCGGGGCGCGGCGTCGGCCGCGCGGACAGCGACCTACTTCGGGTACGCCTCGATCATGGCCTCATCGTCGGCCCCGACCCTTCGGCTCGCGAACGATTTCCCGGCTCCCGCACCCCTGGCTCCCGCATTCCCGGCTCCCGCACCGCCGGCGGCACCGCCCCCTTGCACACGGTCACGCTGCGTCAACCCGCCGCTTCGGACATCGAGACGGTCTAGTCCCTTTGCTCTGCTGCCGTCAGCGCAACATGCGCATTGAGCAGCCGCTTCACATCGCAGGCCAGCACGAGCGGACGACAGAGATCGTCACACTCCGCGAGCGTTGCATGGGGTGCAGCAGAGCAAAGGCGGCCTTGCGGGTGTCGCCCGCAGGACGGCGACCGTGGGGCGCGAGGGTGGCGCGATCTGGGCCCAGGCGGGTCAGCCGCCCAGGCGGGTGGGGAACTGGGAACCGGGGCGTGCTGCAAGTGGGTGGGCCGCCCCGGAAGGGGGCGACGCGGAGCATACGGCCGGGCGAACAAAGCGCCGCGAGCGTCCCCTGGGCGGGGAGACGCTCGCGGCGCGATGCGTGAGTGCGGGCCGACTTCAGACGTTGAAGCCGAGGGTACGTAGCTGGTCGCGTCCCTCGTCGGTGATCTTGTCGGGGCCCCATGGCGGCAGCCAGACCCAGTTGATCCGGATGTCGTCAACCAGTCCCCCGCCGGGGCCGGTGGTCAACGCCTGCCGGGTCTGGTCCTCGATCACGTCGGTCAGCGGGCAGGCCGCCGAGGTCAGCGTCATGTCCAGGGTGGCGACGTTGTCGTCGTCGACGTGCACGCCGTACACCAGGCCGAGGTCAACCACGTTGATGCCCAGCTCCGGGTCGACGACGTCCTTCATCGCCTCCTCGACGTCGGCAGCGGCGGCCTTACCGCGGCCGGTCGGAGCGACCGCGCCCCCGGCGGGCGAAGCCGAATCGTCGGTGGCCACGGCACCGACCTCCGGCGTGGTGATGGGTTCCTCGCTGTTCATGCCGTCCCCTCGTTTCGCTCGACTCCGGCGTGAGCTGCGCCGGCACTGTGCCGTTGATTGGCTCGCTGACGCTCGCTCATGCCTGCACCTGCGGGCTTGCGCCCGCCCCGGCGCGTGCTGCGGCGTCCTTGAACGCCATCCACGGCAGCAGCGCGCACTTGACCCGGGCTGGGTAGCGCGCCACACCCGCGAACGCCACCCCGTCACCGAGGACGTCCTCGTCCGGCGTGACCTGGCCACGGCCGGACATCAACTCGACGAACGCCTCGTGCACCGTGAACGCCTCACCCGCGCCCCGACCGCGTAGCAGCTCGTGCAGCACGCTCGCCGACGCCTGGCTGATCGAGCAGCCCGCGCCGTCGTACGAGATGTCGTGCAGCACGTCGCCGTCGGTGGCCACCCGGACGGTCACCTCGTCGCCGCAGGTCGGGTTGACGTGGTGCGCCTCGGCGACCCGGTCGCCCGGGTCGTCGGCGTCGCGCAGGCCACGGCCGTGCGGGCGCTTGTAGTGGTCCAGGATGATCTCCTGGTAGAGCTGGTCCAGCTGCATCACTCGAACACCTTCCGCGCCTGCTCCAGGCCACCCACCAGGGCGTCGATCTCGTCCGTGGTGGTGTACAGGTAGAACGAGGCGCGCGTCATGGCCGGCACACCGAACCGGGTGCACACCGGCTTGGCGCAGTGGTGGCCGACGCGCACCTGCACGCCGAGCGAGTCGAGCACCTGCCCGACGTCGTGCGGGTGGACGTCGCCGAGGGCGAACGAGATCGTCCCGCCCCGACCCACCGGCACCGTTGGTCCGAAGATCCGCAGGTCGGGCACGGTGGCGAGGGCGTCCAGCGCGTACGCCGTCAGCTCCTTCTCGTGCCACTGGATCGCCCGCATGCCGATCCCGGTCAGGTAGTCCACGGCCGCGCCGAGCGCCACGGCATCGGCGATCGGCGGGGTGCCCGCCTCGAACCGGGCCGGCGGGGCGGCGAACGTCGACCGGGCCATGGTGACCGTTTCGATCATCGAGCCGCCGCCGAACACCGGGGGCATCACCGCGAGCAGTTCGCCCCGGCCCCAGAGCACGCCGATGCCGGTGGGGCCGCACATCTTGTGCCCGGTGAAGACGATGAAGTCGGCGTCGAGGTCGACCACGTCGATCGGCATGTGCGGCACCGACTGGGAGCAGTCGAGCAGCAGCAGCGCGCCCACCTCGCGGACCCGCGCGGCAATCCGGGAGGTCGCGTTGACGGTGCCGAGGATGTTCGACATGTGCACCAACGAGACGATCTTCGTCCGCTCGGTGACCAGGGCTTCCAGCCCCGACTCGTCCAGCCGCCCCTGGTCGGTGACCGGGAACCAGCGCAGGGTCGCGCCGGTGCGCTCGGCCAGCAACTGCCACGGGACGATGTTCGAGTGGTGCTCCATCTCGGAGATCACGATCTCGTCGCCGGGGCCCAGCCGGAAGCGGGGGTCGGCGTCGGCACGCGGCGAGGCGTTGGAGAAGGCGTACGCCACGATGTTGATCGCCTCGGTGGAGTTCTTGGTGAACACCACCTCGTCGACGCTCGGCGCGTTGATGAACGCGGCGATCTTCGCCCGCGCGCCGTCGTACGCCTCGGTCGCCTCGGTGCCCAGGGTGTGCACCGAGCGCGACACGTTGGCGTTGTGCATCGCGAAGTGCTCGGTGAGCGCGTCGAGCACCTGGCGCGGCTTGTGCGAGGTGTTCGCGCTGTCGAGGTAGACCAGCGGGTGCCCGTTGACCTCCCGGCCCAGGATCGGAAAGTCCGCGCGCACCGCCGCCACGTCGAAGCGCGGCACGTCGTCGAACTGCGGCATCCCCGCAGGGATCGTGATGGTGGTCATCTGCGTGACCGGCCCCTTCCTCAGGCCCGCGCCGAGCCGGCTCCGGCGCTGTACCGCTCGTAGCCCTCGTCCTCGAGCTTGTCGGCCAGCTCCGAGCCGCCCTGCTCGACGATCCGGCCCGCGACGAAGACGTGTACGAAGTCCGGCTTGATGTAGCGCAGGATGCGGGTGTAGTGGGTGATCAGCAGCAGGCCGGTGTCCCCGTTGTCGCGGACCCGGTTGACTCCCTCGCTGACCACGCGCAGCGCGTCCACGTCGAGGCCGGAGTCGGTCTCGTCGAGGATGGCGATCTTCGGCTTGAGCAGCTCCAACTGGACGATCTCGTGGCGCTTCTTCTCGCCGCCGGAGAAGCCCTCGTTGACGTTGCGATGGGCCATCGCCGGGTCCATCTGGAGCAGCTCCATCGCCCCCCGCAGCTCGCCGCCCCAGGTGCGCAGCTTCGGCGCCTCGCCGTCGATCGCGGTCTTCGCGGTACGCAGGAAGTTGGCCACCGAGACGCCGGGGACCTCGACCGGGTACTGCATGGCCAGGAAGAGCCCGGCGCGGGCCCGCTCGTCGACGGACATGGCCAACACGTCGGTACCGTCGAGGGTCACCGAGCCGCCGGTGATCTCGTACTTCGGGTGGCCGGCGATGGAGTACGCCAGCGTGGACTTGCCGGAGCCGTTGGGGCCCATGATGGCGTGGGTCTCGCCCGACCGCACGGTCAGGTCGACACCGGCCAGGATCGGCTTGAGCTCACCCTCGGGCAGCTTGACCGACACCTTCAGGTCGCGGATCTCCAGGGTGCTCATTATCGGGTCACTCCATTGCTCGGCGTCAGACTGACGTAGATGTCGCCGTCGCGGACTTCGACGGGGTATACGGGTACGGGTTCGGTGGCGGGGAGCCCGCTGGGCTCGCCCGTCCGCAGGTCGAAACGGGATCCGTGCAGCCAGCATTCCAGCGTGCAGCCCTCGACCTCCCCCTCGGAGAGGGCGACGGAGGCGTGCGAGCACTCGTCGTAGGCGGCGTAGAACTCGCCGTCCTCGCCGTGCACCAACGCGAGGGGAGTGCCGTCGACCTCGGCCCGGATCACGCTGCCCTTCGACACGTCCTCGGCGGAGCAGATCCGGATCATCAGGCGCCCGCCTTGGTCAGCCGGGCCTCGATCGCGTCCCCCAGGCGCTCCCGCAGCTCCTCGACCGGGATCTTGTTGATCAGCTCGGCGAAGAAGCCGCGCACCACCAGGCGGCGGGCCTCGCCCTCCGGGATGCCCCGGGCCATCAGGTAGAAGAGCTGCTCGTCGTCGAACCGGCCGGTCGCGCTGGCGTGCCCGGCACCGGCGATCTCGCCGGTCTCGATCTCCAGGTTGGGCACGGAGTCCGCCCGGGCACCCTCGGAGAGCAACAGGTTGCGGTTGATCTCGTACGTGTCGGTGCCGGTCGCCTCGGCCCGGATCAGCACGTCGCCCACCCAGACCGTGTGCGCGTCGGCGCCCTGCAACGCGCCCCGGTAGCCGACGTAGCTGCGGCAGTCGGGCACGTTGTGGTCGACGAGCTGGCGGTGCTCCAGGTGCTGGCCACCATCGGCGAAGTAGACGCCGTACAGCTCGGCCTCGCCACCGCGGCCGGTGTACTCCACCGAGGTGAACTGCCGGACCAGGTCGCCGCCGAGGCTGACCTGGATGTGCACCACCCGGGCGTCCCGACCAAGTTTGATCTTGATGTGCTGGGCCTGCACCGTGTCGGGTGCCCAGTCGGCCACGGTGACCAGGGTCAGCTTGGCCCCGTCGGCGACCGTCACCTCGACGTTGTCGGCCAGCGTGGCCGAGCCCTCCTGGGAGAACACCACGGTCGCCTCGGCGAACCGACCCACCTGGACCTGGGTCCGGGCGAAGGAGAGCTCCTCGGGGTACGCGCCCAGCAGCCGGACCACCACCGGCTCCGACACCACGGCCTCGGCCGCCACCTCGACCACCGCGACCCGCGCCGCCCCGCCATGGGCCAGCGCGCTGATCCGGTCGATCGGCACGAGCACCGACGCGACGCCGGCGTCGGTCGGCTCGACGAACCGCAGCGACACCCCGGCCGGCAGGCGCGGGTGCTCCACGGTGAGGCCCCGACCGGTGGCGGCCGAGGTGTCCGCCGTGGCCAGGCCGCGAAGGCGCTTGAGCGGGGTGAAACGCCACTCCTCCTCCAGGCCGGTGAGGGCCGGGAAGTCGGCGACGTCGTACGAGCGGAGCGCCTGCGATTTGGTGCTGGGGGGCGCGGAAGCCTGGGTAGTCATCTCTTCCTTGGTGTGTTCTGCGACGACGGTGTCTGAGACGGGGGGACGGGCCGGTGTGACCGGCCCGTCCGGGACGGGCGGCGTCAGCCGACCGCGCCCTCCATCTGGAGTTCGATCAGGCGGTTGAGCTCCAGGGCGTACTCCATCGGGAGCTCCTTGGCGACCGGCTCGATGAAGCCGCGCACGATCATCGCCATCGCCTCGTCCTCGCTCAGGCCCCGGCTCATCAGGTAGAAGAGCTGGTCGTCACTGATCTTGGAGACGGTCGCCTCGTGCCCCATCGACACATCGTCCTCACGGATGTCGACGTACGGGTAGGTGTCCGAGCGGGAGATGGTGTCGACCAGCAGCGCGTCGCACTTGACGGTGCTACGGCTGTGGTGCGAACCCTCCAGCACCTGCACCAGACCCCGGTACGAGGTGCGGCCGCCGCCCCGGGCGATCGACTTGGAGATGATGGTGGAGGAGGTGTGCGGCGCGGCGTGCACCATCTTGGCGCCGGCATCCTGGTGCTGGCCCTCGCCGGCCATCGCCACCGAGAGCACCTCGCCCTTGGCGTACGGGCCGGTCATGTAGACCGCCGGGTACTTCATGGTGACCTTGGAGCCGATGTTGCCGTCGACCCACTCCATCGTCGCGCCCTCGTGGCACACGGCGCGCTTGGTGACCAGGTTGTAGACGTTGTTCGACCAGTTCTGGATGGTCGTGTACCGGCACCGGGCGTTCTTCTTGACGATGATCTCCACGACCGCGCTGTGCAGCGAGTCCGAGGAGTACAGCGGCGCGGTGCAGCCTTCGACGTAGTGCACGTACGCGCCCTCGTCGACGATGATCAGCGTCCGCTCGAACTGGCCCATGTTCTCGGTGTTGATCCGGAAGTACGCCTGCAGCGGGATCTCGACCTGCACGCCCTTCGGCACGTAGATGAACGAGCCGCCGGACCACACGGAGGTGTTCAGGGCGGCGAACTTGTTGTCGCCGACCGGGATCACCGTGCCGAAGTACTCCTTGAAGACGTCCTCGTGCTCCTTGAGCGCGGTGTCGGTGTCCAGGAACAGGACGCCCTGCTCCTCGAGGTCCTCGCGGATCTTGTGGTAGACGACCTCGGACTCGTACTGCGCCGCGACGCCGGCGACCAGCCGCTGCTTCTCCGCCTCGGGGATGCCCAGCCGGTCGTACGTGTTCTTGATGTCCTCGGGCAGGTCCTCCCAGCTGGTGGCCTGCTTCTCGGTGGACCGGACGAAGTACTTGATGTTGTCGAAGTCGATCCCGGTGAGGTCGGCGCCCCAGGCCGGCATGGGCTTGCGGCCGAACAGCCGCAGGCCCTTCAGGCGCAGGTCGAGCATCCAGGCCGGCTCGCTCTTCTTCGCGGAGATGTCCCGCACCACCGCCTCGTTGATGCCGCGCTGGGCGGTCGCGCCGGCGACGTCGGAGTCGGACCAGCCGTACTCGTAGCGACCGAGGGCGGCGAGCTGCTCCTCCTGGGTCAGGGGCTGGACGATCTGCTCGGTCATTTAGCTGTCCTCACAGTGGTGACGGTTCTACCGGACGTGGCCCGCGACGGCTGGGCGGGAATGTGCGTGGTGCACACCCCGTCGCCGTGCGCGATGGTGGCCAGGCGCTGCACGTGGGTGCCGACCAGGCGGGAAATCACCGCGGTCTCGGCCTCGCACAGCTGGGGGAACTCGGCGGCCACATGAGCCACCGGGCAGTGGTGCTGACAGAGCTGGCCGCCGGAGGCGATCGTGGAGGCGTTGGCAGCGTATCCCTCGGCGGTGAGCGCCCCGGCGAGCGCCTCGGCGCGCGCCAGGGGGTCGTCGCCGGCGTCCTCCATCGCCGCCTGGCAGCGGTCCTCCAGGGCGGCGACCTGGTCGGTCGCGAACGCCTCCACCGCACCGGAACCGCCGTTGCGGGCGATCCAGCGCAGCGCGGCGGTGGCGATGTTGTCGTAGTGGTGGGTGCCGCAGCGGCCCCGGGCCGCGTCCGTCAGCACGAACACCTTCGCCGGGCGGCCCCGCCCCCGGCTGCCCCGAACGGTCTGCTCGCGGGACACCACGTCGCCGTCGGCGAGCATCGCGTCGAGGTGGCGGCGGATCGCCGCCGGGCTGAGCCCGAGCACCGCGCCGAGCTGCGCGGCAGTGGTCGCGCCCCGCTCCAGCAGCAGCTGGGTCACCCGGTCCCGGGTGGAGATGTCGGTCCCGGCGGTCCCGGCCGGCCGGGAGACGGCGGACGGGGACCCGCCGGCGACCGGACCGGTCGTCAGCTGCCTCCCGTCGAGCGCCGCCGCGTATTTCACAACGCCAACGTTACGTAATTCGCCGGAGGGTGGCAAACCCAGATGCCGGTGATCCGAAGCACCGGTGCGGCAGAGTCACCCGATCGCGCTCCACTACGTTGCGTAGGATTCGCCCCGTGAAGCCATCCGCCCGGTTCCCGGTCTCCACCGCTCTGCTGCGCCGCCTGGCGCTCGCCTCGATCGTTGCGAACGTGGCCATCGTCATCACCGGCGGGGCGGTCCGGTTGACCGCGTCCGGTCTCGGCTGCCCCACCTGGCCCAGGTGCACCGACGAGTCGTACACGACGACGTCGGAGATGGGCGTGCACGGCGTCATCGAGTTCGGTAACCGACTGCTCACCTTCGCCGTCGGCGTGATCGCCCTGGCCGTGGTGGTCGGCGTGCTGCTGCACGGGGCGCGGCGGCGGGCCCTGCTGCCGCTCGCGGTGGGGGTGCTGTTCGGCATCCCGGCGCAGGCGGTCATCGGCGGGATCACCGTGCTCACCGACCTCAACCCGTGGGTGGTCGGGCTGCACTTCCTCGCCTCGATGGCGGTGATCGCGGTCGCGTACGCGCTCTGGCGGCGCATCGGCGACCCGGACGGCCCGACGGCGCCCACCGTGCCGGGGCCGCTGCGGACGCTGGCTCTGATCACCACCGTGGTGAGCGTCGCGGTGCTGGTGATCGGCACCTGGGTCACCGGCAGCGGCCCGCACGCGGGCGACCAGGGCGCGGCCCGCAACGGCCTCGACCCGGAGTCGATCTCCCAGGTGCACGCCGACGGCGTGTTCCTGCTGATCGGGCTCTCGGTGGCGCTGGTCTTCGCGTTCCGCGCGGTCGGCGCCCGGCGCGCCGAGCGGGCCGCCCTGGTGCTGGTCGCGGTGGAGCTGAGTCAGGGCCTGATCGGCTTCGTCCAGTACTTCACCCACCTGCCTGGGGTGCTGGTCGCCGCACACATGCTGGGCTCGTGCCTGGTGTTGCTGGCCACCCTGGCGGTGCTCTGGTCGACCCGGGAGCGCCGCCCGGCGTCAGCGGGGGCGGGGCAGGTGGGCGAGGACGGCGTCCGCGAAGCGGTCGGGGGCGCCGTCGGCGTACCCGACGAACAGCGACGGCTCGGTCAGCTCCAGCTCGACCAGCACCGGTGACCCGTCGGGGCCGTCGATGAGGTCGACCCGGGCGTAGAGCAGCCGCTCCGGCCCACCGGGGACCGCCGCCAGGGTCCGCTCGGCGACGGCGAGCTGGTCGGGGGTGGCCGTCCGGGCGCTGATGTCCAGGACCTTGCGCAGGCCGTCGGGGCCCAGGTCCGGCCCGGTCAGCATCGGGCCCTTGCGGATCGCGTGGCTGAACCGGAGCCCGTCCGGGCCGGTCAGGAAGAGCAGCGAGGTCTCCCCTGCGGTGTCCACCGCCGCCAGGTACGGCTGGACCATGGCGGCCCGGCCGGCGTCGGAGAGCCGACGCAGGTGGGCGGCGGCCAGCTCCCGGTGCTCCGGGTCGGCCAGGTCGTACCGGCCGGTGTCCCGGCTGCTGGAGCTGACCGCCGGCTTGATCACGTACTCCCCGTGGGTGGCGGGTGGCGTCCAGCTCTCCCCCGGCTCCACCCAGCCGGACGGCACGGTGGGCACCCCGGCGGCCGAGAGCTCGCCGAGGTAGCTCTTGTCGGTGTTCCAGCGCACCACGTCGGCCGGGTTGACCAGCCGGGCGATGGTGTCGACCCAGGCCATGAACTCGTCGCGGCGCAGCGGGTAGTCCCAGGGCGAGCGGAGCACGACCAGGTCGTACCCGGCCCAGTCGACGGCCGGGTCGTCCCAGGCGGCGACGGTGACCGCGACGCCCCGCCCGGCCAGCGGGGCGAGCAGTAGCTGGTCGTCCGGCTCGAGGTCGCGGTGCCCGGCGTAGGTGACGAGGGCGACCCGAGGTTTCCCCCGGGTCGACTGGTGGTGGTGATCGGTCATCGGGGTCAGCGGGACATGGCCCGCCGGGCCATTGACCGCCAGAGGTCGTTGCTCGGGCGCATCTCGTCCATCAGCTCTCGCTCCCAGGCGTTCTCGACGGTGACTCCCGCCGTGGCGCACGCCTGCCGCGCGATGTCGGTGCCTTCCGCGAACTGGTCGGCCCACGCCCCGTCGGAACCGACGAGGACGATGCGCGCGCCGCGCTTGCCGACGTACTCGATGACCGCCTTCGCCCCGCCGTGCCCCGCGGCGAACGACTGGATGCCCGCGACCAGGCCGTGGGGAGTCTGCGCGGGAACGGCCTCCTGGGCCGTCAGCGTCGTATCGGAACCATCTGCCATGACGCGAAGCCTAAGCAGGGTTCCCTCCCGGGGTGCGAGAACCATCAACTATTTGTGATGCCCATTACCCCATGGTTTACCGAGGGCCGAGGGCGATCCGCCTAGCTATATCCACAGATGGGGTGCCAAATCAACCCGACAAGATCACACATTGTGCCGCAGGTTGAGCGCACCCGACTCACGATGAAATCGTTTCCGATTAGCCGCCAAACGCGGACAATCTATCAATGATCGTGATTTTTGACCCTGAGTTGGCCGGGGTCGGTCCGCAGGTCGGCCGGTGGACGGTCCAGGAACCGGCGCGAGCCGGAGCCCGAAGGCCCCGGCCCGCATTCGCTTCGGGTTCAGACCAGCGCGTCGACGGCGACGGCCGCGAAGAGGATGGTCAGGTAGACGTACGACCAGTGGAACAGCCGCATCGGCGTAACCGCACCGCCCCGGGCCACCTGGCGGCCCAGTTTGTGCGCCTCGTACACGAAGACCCCGCCGGACACCAGCGCGGTGACGCCGTAGATCGCGCTCATCCCGAACGGCCAGACGGCCAACGAGGCGAGCAGGGTCACCCACGCGAAGCCGATGATCTCGGCGTTGACCCGGCGGGCCGAGGCGACCACCGGCAGCATCGGGATGCCGGCGCGGGCGTAGTCGGCCTTGTACTTCATCGCGAGGGGGTAGAAGTGCGGCATCTGCCAGAAGAAGACCACCGCGAACAACGCCCACGCCGCCGGGGCCAGCGAGCCGGTCACCGCGGCCCAGCCGATCAGCACCGGGGCCGCCCCGCACGCGCCACCCCAGAAGGTGTTCTGCGGCGTGGTCCGCTTCAGCCACAGCGTGTAGACCAGGTCGTAGTAGGCGATCGCGGCCAGCGTCAACCCGGCGGCCAGCCAGTTGGTGAACGCGGCCATCAGGGCCACCGAGATCACCGCCAGCACCAGCCCGAAGACCAGGGCGCTGCGCGGCGAGACGGTGTGCGTCGGCAGCGGGCGGCGCTTGGTGCGCCGCATGAGCTGGTCGATGTCCCGGTCGATGTAGCAGTTGAGCACGCTGGCCGCGCCGGCGGCGAGCGAGCCGCCCACCAGCACCACCGCCATCAGCCAGAACGACGGCAGGCCGCCCTGGGCCAGCATCATCGCCGGGATGGTGGTGACCAGCAGCAACTCCACGATGCGCGGCTTGGTCAGCGAGATGTACGCCGAGACCACCGCCCGGACGTTCCGCTGCGGCCTGACCGGCGCCTCGGTCACCGTGCGCACCGGCGGCTGCCCGGCAGAGTTGCTGACGGGGCGCTCGGTGATCATGCTCACGGATTGCCACCTTCCGGCGTCGGCAGGGGAGGTCGGGGCGGTCGAACCCATCGGGGCTCACACACGTCCATCACACTACGCGTCGTCGTTTTGGCTGCCCGAGGGACCCGACAACGGTGCGGGCGGTCACACCTACGGTGGAGTGGCCGATCCGGTCGCCCGGGTGGGAACAGCATCAGAGATCCCTGGGCGTGCGTTTAGAGCCGCTCGATAGGGTCATCACTGAGGGTTCCGCCCAACTGCCGAGGAGCACAACCATCGTGGCTGCCAACCGACCCGAGCAACCCGCACTCAACTGGTCCGACCTCGACCGCCGGGCCGTCGACCTCGTCCGCGTGCTGGCCATGGACGCCGTGGAGAAATCCGGCAACGGCCACCCCGGCACCGCGATGAGCCTCGCTCCCGCGGCGTACCTCCTCTTCAACCGGGTGATGCGACACAACCCGGCCGACCCGAACTGGCCCGGCCGGGACCGGTTCGTGCTCTCCGCCGGGCACTCCAGTCTGACCCTCTACATCCAGCTCTTCCTCTCCGGCTACCCGCTGGCCCTGGACGACCTGAAGTCGCTGCGGCAGTGGGGCTCGCTCACCCCGGGCCACCCGGAGCACGGCCACACCCCGGGCGTGGAGACCACCACCGGCCCGCTCGGCCAGGGCCTGGGCAACGCGGTCGGGATGGCGATGGCGGCCCGCCGCGAGCGCGGCCTGTTCGACCCGGAGACCGAGGCCGGCGAGTCGATCTTCGAGCACGATGTCTGGTGCATCGCCTCCGACGGCGACATCGAGGAGGGCATCAGCCACGAGGTCAGCGCGCTCGCCGGGCACCAGCAACTGGGCAACCTCACGCTGATCTACGACGACAACGAGATTTCGATCGAGGACGACACCCGGATCGCCAAGAGCGAGGACGTCGCGGCCCGCTACGAGGCGTACGGCTGGCACGTGCAGACCGTCGACTGGCGCACCGGCGACGCCGACCAGGGCGACTACCACGAGGACGTCGAGGCGCTGCACCGGGCGCTGCTGGCGGCGAAGGCCGAGACCGGCCGTCCCTCGTTCATCGCGCTGCGCACCATCATCGGCTGGCCCGCGCCGAACAAGAAGAACACCGGCAAGATCCACGGCTCGGCGCTCGGCGCCGACGAGGTGGCCGCCACCAAGGAGCTCCTCGGCTTCGACCCGGCGCAGAGCTTCGAGGTCGCCGAGGAGGTCCTCGGCCACGCCCGCCTGGTGCTCGAGCGCGGTGCGCAGGCCCAGCAGGAGTGGGAGAAGGCGTACAAGGCCTGGGCGAAGGCCAACCCGGAGCGCAAGGCGCTCTGGGACCGGATGGCGTCCCGGGTGCTGCCGCAGGGCTGGACCGACGCGCTGCCGACCTTCCCGGCCGACGCCAAGGGCGTCGCCACCCGTGCCGCGTCCGGCAAGGTGCTGGAGGCCCTCGCCCCGGTGCTGCCGGAGCTGTGGGGCGGTTCCGCCGACCTGGCGGAGAGCAACAACACCACGATGAAGGGCGAGCCGTCGTTCATCCCGGCGGTGCACGCCACCAAGGACTTCCCGGGCCACGAGTACGGCCGCACCCTGCACTTCGGCATCCGCGAGCACGCCATGGGCGCGATCCTCAACGGCATCGCCCTGCACGGCGGCACCCGCCCCTACGGTGGCACGTTCCTGGTGTTCAGCGACTACATGCGCCCGTCGGTGCGGCTCGCCGCGCTGATGAAGCTGCCGGTGACCTACGTCTGGACGCACGACTCGATCGGCCTCGGCGAGGACGGCCCGACCCACCAGCCGGTGGAGCACCTGACCGCGCTGCGGGCCATCCCCGGCCTGGACGTGGTCCGCCCGGCCGACGCCAACGAGACCGCGTGGGCCTGGCGGCAGGCCCTGGAGCACACCGACCGGCCGACGGCGATGGCGCTGAGCCGGCAGGCCCTGCCGACCCTGGACCGCACGACGCTGGGCGGCGCCGAGGGCGTCACCAAGGGCGGCTACGTGCTGGCCGAGGCGTCCAACGGCAAGCCGCAGGTGATCATCGTCGGTACCGGCTCCGAGGTGCAGCTCTGCCTCACCGCCCGGGAGCGGCTGGAGGCCGACGGCACCCCCACCCGGGTGGTGTCGATGCCGTGCCAGGAGTGGTTCCACGAGCAGGACGAGGCGTACCGGGAGTCGGTGCTGCCGCGCGGGGTAAAGGCACGGGTGAGCGTGGAGGCGGGCATCGCGATGTCCTGGCGCGGGATCGTCGGCGACTCCGGCGAGAGCGTGAGCCTGGAGCACTACGGCGCGAGCGCCCCGCACACCGTGCTGTTCGAGCAGTTCGGGTTCACCCCCGACCGGATCGTGGCCGCCGCGCACGCGGCGCTGACCCGGGTGGGCGACATCACCGGTTTCACGACCGGCAACTGAGGGGAGCGTGGACGGCATGACGGACAGGCTTAGTGAACTCACCGCCGCCGGAGTGGCGGTCTGGCTCGACGATCTCTCCCGGGTACGACTGAGCTCCGGCGGGCTGGACCAGCTCCGCCGCGAGAAGCACGTGGTCGGGGTGACCACCAACCCGACGATTTTCGCCAAGGCGCTCGCCGACGCCGACACCTACGACGGGCAGCTGCGCGACCTCGCCACCCGTGGGGTGGAGGTGGAGGAGGCGGTGCGGATGCTCACCACGTACGACGTGCGGTGGGCGTGCGACGTGATGCGCCCCTCGTACGACGGCAGCCAGGGCGTCGACGGCCGGGTCTCCATCGAGGTGGACCCCCGGTTGGCGCACGAGACCGACAAGACGGTCGCCGAGGCCAAGGCGCTGTGGTGGCTGGTCGACCGGCCGAACCTCTACATCAAGATCCCGGCCACCGAGGCGGGCCTGCCGGCGATCACCGCGACCCTGGCCGAGGGGATCAGCGTCAACGTGACGCTGATCTTCGGCCTGGACCGCTACTCGCAGGTGATGGAGGCTTTCCTCGCCGGTTTGGAGCAGGCGAAGGCCAACGGCCACGACCTGTCGAAGATCGGCTCGGTGGCGTCGTTCTTCGTCTCCCGGGTTGACGCCGAGGTGGACAAGCGATTGGAGAAGCTCGGCTCCGACGAGGCCAAGGCGCTGCGCGGCAAGGCCGCCGTGGCCAACGCCCAGCTGGCGTACGAGCGCTACAGCGAGGTCTTCTCCTCCGACCGGTGGCAGGCCCTGGCCGACGCGGGTGCCCACCCGCAGCGCCCGCTCTGGGCGTCGACCTCGACGAAGAACCCGGACTACCGGGACGTGATCTACGTTGAGGAGCTGATCGCCCCCGGCACCGTCAACACGATGCCCGAGTCGGTCATCGACGCGTACGCCGACCACGGCGAGACCAACGGGGACACCATCACCGGGTCGTACGAGGCTGCGCGGCAGGTCTTCACCGACCTGGAGTCGGTCGGCGTCGATGTCTCCGACGTGATCTCCGTCCTCGAGCGGGAGGGCGTGGAGAAGTTCGAGACGAGCTGGCAGGAACTGCTCGACGGGGTCCGCAAGTCCCTCGCCGCGGCGGGCCAGGGCACGAGTCGGCCGAGCCAGGCCGCCAAGGGCAACGCGAAGGCCGCCCAGAAGGCGGGGGGCAACGCGTGACCGACGGTCGTGGGCGCGGGCCCCGGGGGGGGGCCGGCGGGGGGCGCCGCGGGGGGGGCCCGGGGCCGAGGCCGAGGCGCAGGCCCGGCTCGGCTGGCTGGACACCCATCGGCGCAGCCGGGAGCTACTCCCCCTGCTCGCGGCGCTGACCGCCGAACTGGCCGACCTGGACCACGTGGTCCTCGCCGGGATGGGCGGCTCTGCACTGGCCCCCGAGGTGATCGCCCGCACCCTGGGCCGACCGCTGACCGTGCTGGACACCACCGACCCGGGCCAGATCCGGGCGGCCCTGGCCGATCGGCTGGAACGCACGGTGGTGGTGCTGGCCAGCAAGTCCGGCTCCACCGTGGAGACCGACAGCCACCGGCGGGCGTACCTGCAGGCGTTCCTCGATGCCGGGATGACCGAGGCGGAGGCCGGTCGACACCTCGTGGTCGTCACCGACCCGGGCTCCCCACTGGAGGCCGCCGCCGTCGAACTGGGCGCGGTCACCGTGCTCGCCGACCCGCAGGTGGGCGGCCGGTACTCGGCGCTGACCGCCTTCGGGCTGGTGCCGGCGGCGCTGGCCGGGGTCGAGGTGACCGAGCTCCTCGACCAGGCTGAGGCCCTCGCCGGGTCGTACGCCCGGGACACCGACAACCCGGGGCTGGCGCTCGGCGCGGCCCTCGCCGCCGCGGCCACCGCGGGGCGGGACAAGGTCGCGCTGGTCTCCGACGGCACCGGCCTCGACGGGCTCGGCGACTGGATCGAGCAGTTGCTCGCCGAGTCGACCGGCAAGGCCGGCCTGGGCATCCTGCCCGTGGTGGTGGAGTCCCCCGACGCCCCCGGTGCCACCGGCCCGGACGTGCTCACGGTCAGCTACGGCGGCGCGCTGTCCGCCGGGGCCGTCCCCGGCGGCGGGGGTGCGCCGGACGTGGCCGTCAACGGGCCGCTGGGCGCCCAGTTCCTGGCCTGGGAGTACGCCACGGCGGTGGCCGGCGCGGTGCTCGGGGTGAACCCGTTCGACCAGCCGAACGTCGCCGAGAGCAAGGAGAACACCACCCGGATCCTCGCCTCCGGGGCGCCGTCGCAGACGCCGTCGGCCACCGAGGGCGCGATCGAGGTGTACGCCCCGGCGGGCAGCCCGGGCGACCTGACCGGCGCGCTGCGCCACCTGCTCGACGGCGTCGACGGCGACGGCTACCTCGCGGTGCTGGCGTACCTGGACCGGTTCGCCGACGCCGACACCGCCCGGCTGCGGCCGGTGTTCGCCGCGCTCACCGGCAGGCCGGTCACCTTCGGCTGGGGGCCGCGCTTCCTGCACTCCACCGGGCAGTACCACAAGGGTGGTCCACAGGTGGGCAGCTTCCTTCAGGTGACCGGTACGGTCGACGATGATCTGCCGGTGCCCGGGAAGCCGTACTCCTTCGGGGAGCTTCAGGCCGCCCAGGCCGCCGGCGACCGGAAGGCCCTGACCGGCCGGGGCCGACCGGTGCTGCGGTTGCACCTGACCGACCGGTCAGCAGGGGCTGCCCAGCTGCTCGATACGGCCCGAGACCTGCGGACGTGACGATGGACGATGTGACACCAGCGAACCGAGGTAACACCGTGAGTGCGAGGAGTGAGCCGAACTTGCGAGCCCCGCAGTCGCGAACCGAGGTGACACCGTGAGTGCGAGGAGTGAGCCGAACTTGCGAGCCCCGCAGTCGCGAACCGAGGTGACACCGTGAGTGCGAGGAGTGAGCCGAACTTGCGAGCCCCGCAGTCGCGAACCGAGGTAGTCCGGTGAACCCGCTGCGCGACGCGCAGGACCGACGGCTGCCGCGGATCCCGGAGCCCTGCGCTCTGGTGATCTTCGGAGTGACCGGTGACCTGGCGCGGAAGAAGTTGCTACCGGCGGTCTACGACCTGGCGAACCGGGGGTTACTGCCACCCGGTTTCGTGGTGCTGGGCTTCGCCCGGCGCGACTGGGGCGACGGCGACTTCGAGTCGCTGGCCCACGACGCAGCCAAGCAGCACGCCCGGACACCCTGGCGGGAGGAGGTCTGGGCCCGCCTGTCCGGCAACATCAGGTTCGTCGGCGGCGCGTTCGACGACGACGCCGCCTTCGACCAGCTCAACGCGACGCTGGACGAGCTGCGCGACACCCACGGCATCCACGGCAACGCCGCGTTCTACTTCTCCATCCCCCCGGCGGCGTTCCCCGTGGTGCTCAAGCAGCTCGCCCGCACCGGGATGGCCGACAACGACACCTCCGGCGGCTGGCGCCGGGTGGTGGTGGAGAAGCCGTTCGGCAACGACCTGCCGTCGGCGAAGGCGCTCAACGAGCTGGTCGACGACGTGTTCACCGGGCAGGACGTCTTCCGGATCGACCACTACCTGGGCAAGGAGACGGTCCAGAACATCCTGGCCCTGCGGTTCGCCAACAGCCTGTTCGAGCCGCTGTGGAACTCCAGGTACGTCGACTCGGTGCAGATCACCATGGCCGAGGACGTCGGCATCGGCAGCCGGGCCGCCTTCTACGACTCCGTCGGCACCGCCCGGGACGTCTTCCAGAACCACCTGCTCCAGCTTTTGGCGCTGGTGGCGATGGAGGAGCCGACCAGCTTCGACGCCGACGAGATCCGGGCCGAGAAGCTGAAGGTCCTCAAGGCGATCACCCTGCCGAAGGACGTCTCCCGGGGCACCGTGCGCGGGCAGTACCTCCCGGGCTGGGTCGCCGGACAGCGGGCGGTCGGCTACCTCGACGAGGAGGGTGTGCCGGCGGACTCGACCACGGAGACGTACGTGGCCGTGCAGCTGGGCATCCAGAACCGCCGCTGGGCCGGGGTGCCGTTCTACATCCGGGCCGGCAAGCGGCTGCCCCGACGGGTGACCGAGGTCGCCATCATCTTCAAGAAGGCCCCGCACCTGCCGTTCCAGGCGGCCGACATGGAGATGCTCGGCAACAACCAGCTCGTCATCCGGGTGCAGCCGGACGAGGGCGTGGTGCTGAAGTTCGGCTCGAAGGTGCCGGGCACCACGATGGAGGTCCGCGACATCGCGATGGACTTCCAGTACGGCGAGGCGTTCACCGAGTCCAGCCCCGAGGCGTACGAGCGGCTGGTGTTGGACGTGCTGATCGGCGACCGCACCCTCTTCCCCGACGCCTCCGAGGTCGAGCAGAGCTGGGCGGTGGTGGACCCGTTGGAGCACGCCTGGGAGGGCACGACGCCGCAGCCGTACCGGGCCGGCGAGTGGGGTCCCCGGGCCGCCGACGAGATGCTGGCCCGCGAGGGCCGCTCGTGGCGGCGGGCGTGAGCGGGCACAGCGAGCGAACCAGGAGGTTCCATTGATCGGGCTCTGGGACACCACCGGCAACGAGGTGGTCAAGGCGCTCTCCGCCGAACGACGCAGCGCGGGCGGGGTGGCCAGCGGCATGGCGCTGACCCTGATCGTGGTGGTCGACGAGAAGCGGGTCCGCGAGGCGGAGGCGGCGGCGACCATTGCCGCAGCCGCCCACCCGTGCCGGCTGCTCGTGGTGGTCCGCGCCGACATCGAGCGGGACCGCACCCGGCTGGACGCGGAGATCGTCGTCGGCGGCCGGCTCGGCCCGTGCGAGGCGGTGGTCACCCGGATGTACGGCCGGCTGGCGCTGCACGCCGAGTCGGTGGTGATGCCACTGCTGGTGCCGGACGTGCCGGTGGTGACGTGGTGGCACGGCGAGCCGCCGGCGGAGATCGCCACCGACTTCCTCGGCGTGGTTTCCGACCGGCGGATCACCGACACGGCGCAGGCAGGTGACCCGATCGAGGCGCTGCGCCAGCGGGCCCGGGACTACGCCCCGGGGGACACCGACCTGGCGTGGACCCGGATCACCCCGTGGCGCACCCTGGTGGCGGGCGCGTTCGACACCACGGAGGCCCGGGTCACCGAGGCCCGGGTGGTGGCCCCGCCGAGCGACCCGACGGCCGCGCTGATGTGCGGCTGGCTGGGTAGCCGGCTCGGGATCACCCCGCGCTGGGAGCCCAGCGACGAGTCCCCCCGGATGCGGGAGGTGCAGTTGATCTGCGCCAACGGCGATGTGCTCACCCTCACCCGGGAGGACAGCCTGGCCACGTTCCGGCGTACCGGTCAGCACGACCGGAAGCTGCCGCTGGTCCGCCGGCCGCTCGGCGACGAGCTGGCCGAGGAGCTGCGCCGGCTGGACGCCGACCAGGTCTACGCGGAGGCGTTGGGCGCGATGGCCGGCGTCTCCGGGCTGGACGAGCGGCCCGCCCAGCGGGTGCACGTCTGGAAGGACCCGATGACCGCGAAGCGGGCCGAGGCGGGGGTCACCGCCCACGCCGGCACGAGCGCGACGCCCTGACGACTGCGCCGGCGGGCCGGAAACGGCCCGCCGGCCCGGCCCGACGGGACCGCGCGACGGGAGGCCACCGGCCCCCGGGCTCGACGAACACCGACCGCGCAGGCGGTCCGGAGCGGCTTGGAGGTGGTCAAACGCTATGCCGAGAACCAGCGCAACGCGTAAAGCGGTCCCTTACCTCCCCACGGCTAAAGCCGGGGGTTTCCCGGGACCAATTCGATGAGCGAGGCGAGTGTCGCCGTCCACGCCGATGCCGACCTGCTGGCGCAGGCGGTGGCGGCCCGGTTGCTGGTGAAACTGCTCGACGCGCAGGCGGATCGCGGTCAGGCGTCGGTGGTGCTGACCGGGGGGCGGATCGCCGCCGCCGTGTACCGGGCGGTGGCCGCGCTGCCGGCCCGGGACGCCGTCGACTGGGCACGGGTCGACGTCTGGTGGGGCGACGAGCGGTTCCTGCCCGCCGGCGACCCGGAGCGCAATGAGACGCAGGCCCGGGCGGCGCTGCTGGACGCGGTGCCGCTGGACCCGGCCCGGGTGCACCCCATGCCGGCGTCCGACGGGCCCGCCGGGGCCGACCCGGAGGCCGCCGCCGCCGGGTACGCCGCCGAGCTGGCCCGGGCGGCCCGTCCGGGAAACGCCGAGCTCCCCCACTTCGACGTGCTGATGCTCGGGGTGGGCGAGGACGGGCACGTCGCCTCGGTCTTCCCGGAGCACCCTGTGCACCACGACACCCGCCCGGTCAGCGCCGTGCGGGGCAGCCCCAAGCCGCCCCCGGTGCGTACCACGCTGACCCTCCCGGCGATCAACACCGCCGAGGAGGTCTGGCTGGTGGCCAGCGGGGCGGACAAGGCCCGCTCGGTCAGCATGGCGCTGGCCGGGGCCGGGGCGATGCAGCTTCCGGCGGCCGGGGTGCAGGGCGTCAGCCGTACCCTCTGGCTGCTGGACCGGGCGGCGGCGGCCGACGTCCCGCCCCGCCTGCGCAGCCTCCGCTGAGAGGTAAGGAGGGGCACCCTGTTAAGCCTCTGGTATAGCAGGGTGTCCTTCTTGACGCCCGGAGGCCGCCGAGCCACGTCCGTGGGTGGTCGAGCCCGCCGTGCCCGTGCTGCCCGTGCTGCCGGTGACGGTGCTGTCGGTGACGGGTCGGCGCGGTCGGTCAGGCACGCCCCCGGCGACGGCGCAGGGCGGCCAGGGCCTCGGCGAGCAGGGCCTCGCCCTGCTCCGGGGTACGCCGCTCCTTCACGTACGCCAGGTGTGTCTTGTACGGCTCGGCGCGCGCCCGGCCCGGCGGGTTGCCCGGGTCCTGGCCGGCCGGAACCCCACAGCGGGGGCAGTCCCACAGCGTCGGCGGCGCGGCGTCGGCCGCGATGGGCACGTCGACGTGGTGGTCGTTGCGGCACCAGTAGGTGACCGACCGGCGGGGGGCCGGCACATGCCGCTCGCTGAAGCGTTCCGGGCCGGATCCGGTCCGGGCGCTCCGGATGAAGTTGCCACTCGCCACGGCTGCTCGCTTCTGTCGTCGGAGGGGACCGCAGCTCGGGCGAGCGGCGGGCGACGCGGTGCAGCGGGGAAAACACCTGCGCGCGGCCCGTCGGTGACGGACCGCGCGCAGATTGTACGGCTTGACGGGCTCGCTATCAGGCCCCGCCGTCGAGCTGAAGGCGCAACCAGAGCCCCAGACCGACGATGCAGGCGAACCAGACGATGCCCACCAGCACGGTGTAGCGGTCCAGGTTCTTCTCGGCGACCGAGGAGCCAGCGAGGCTGGAGCTGACCCCACCGCCGAACATGCTCGACATCCCACCACCCTTACCGCGGTGCAGCAGAATGAGCATGGTGAGCATGACGCTCGTGATGACCAGCAACACGATCAACGTGTATGCGAACCAGATCGGCATGGCTGGGGTCAGTCCTCTCGTAGCGATCCTCGCCCGGACAGGTCGGGCACTGCGGCACCGGCCGACGGACGGGCGGAGTCAAGGATAGCGAGCCGTCAGCGGGTGATGTGCTCCGGGAACCGGCAGATCTTGGCGAATTCCTCGCCGTCCAGGCTCGCACCGCCCACCAGGGCCCCGTCCACGTCCGGCTTGGCCATGATCGAGGCGATGTTCGAGGACTTCACCGACCCGCCGTAGAGGATCCGGACCTGGTCCGCGGTGGCCTGGTCGAAGGTCTCGGCCAGCCGCTTGCGGACCTCCCCGCACACCTCCTGGGCGTCCTCGGGGGTGGCCGTCTTGCCCGTCCCGATCGCCCAGACCGGCTCGTACGCCACGACGACCTTGGTGATCTGCTCCGCGGTGAGCCCCCGGAGCGCGCCGTCGAGCTGGTCGCAGCAGTGCGGCACGTGCCGAAGCTGCTCGCGGACCTCCAGGCCCTCACCGATGCAGAGGATCGGGGTGAGCCCGTTGGCCAGCGCGGCGGTCACCTTGTCGTTGACCAGCGCGTCGTCCTCGTGGTGGTACTGCCGCCGCTCGGAGTGGCCGACCGCCACGTAGGTGCAGCCGAGCTTCGCCAGCATCGCCCCGGAGATGTCTCCGGTGTAGGCCCCCGACGGGTACGGCGACAGGTCCTGCGCGCCGTAGCCGATCAGCAGCTTGTCGCCGTCCACGGCCGTCTGCACGGTACGCAGGTCGGTGAAGGGCGGCAGCACGACGCACTCGACGTCGGTGAGCTGCTTCTCGGTGAGGCTCGCGGCCAACTTCTGCACCAGCAGGTTGGCCTCGAAGTGGTTCAGGTTCATCTTCCAGTTGCCGGCCATCAACGGCCGGCGGGTGTTCGTCGCCATCAGTCCTCCAGCGCCGCGATGCCAGGGAGGGTCTTGCCCTCGAGGTATTCCAGGGAGGCGCCGCCGCCGGTGGAGATGTGGCCGAAGGACGACTCGTCCAGCCCGAGCGCGCGCACCGCCGCGGCGGAGTCGCCACCGCCGACCACGCTGAACGCGTCGGCGGAGGTGATCGCCTCGGCGACGCCCCGGGTGCCGCCCGCGAACGCCGGCATCTCGAACACGCCCATCGGCCCGTTCCAGAAGATCGTCTTCGCCTCGGCCAGGGCCGCCGCGAAGCCGGCCACCGTCTCCGGGCCGATGTCCAGGCCCACCCGGTGGCTCGGGATGGCGTCGGCACGGACCGTGTCGTGCGCCGCGTCGGGGGCGAAGGCGTCCGCCGCCACCACGTCGACCGGGAGCAGGATCTTGCCGTCGGCCCGCTCCAGGAGGTTGCGGCAGGTCTCGACCATCTCCTTCTCCAGCAGCGAGGTGCCCACCTCGTGGCCCTGGGCCTTGAGGAAGGTGAAGCACATCCCGCCGCCGATGAGCAGCCGGTCGACCTTCGGCAGCAGCGTCTCGATCACCGCCAGCTTGTCGGAGACCTTGGAGCCACCGAGCACCACCACGTACGGCCGCTCGGGCTCGCCGGCGAGCTTCGCCAGCACCTCCACCTCCCGCAGCACGAGGCGGCCCGCGACGTGCGGCAGCCGGGCCGGCACGTCGAAGACACTGGCGTGCTTGCGGTGCACCGCGCCGAACGCGTCGTCGACGTACGCCTCGCCGAGGGCGGCGAGCTGGTCGGCGAACGCGCCCCGCTCGGCGTCGTCCTTGCTGGTCTCCCCCTTGTTGAAGCGGAGGTTCTCCAGCAGGGCGACGTCGCCGTCGGCGAGCGCCTCGACCGTGGACCGGGCGGAGTCGCCGACGGTGTCCTCGGCGAACCGGACCTCGGCGCCGAGCAGCTCGCCGAGGCGGGCCGCGACCGGGCGGAGGCTGAACTGCGGGTCGGGCGCGCCCTTCGGGCGGCCCAGGTGCGAGAAGACCACGACCTTCGCGCCGGCCCCGGTCAGGGCGGTCAGCGTCGGCAGCACCGCACGAATCCGACCGTCGTCGCCGATGGCGCCGGTCTGCTTGTCGAGCGGGACGTTCAGGTCGGCGCGTACCAGCACGCGCCGACCCGACACCCCCTCGGCGAGCAGGTCGTCGAGGTTGCGGATCGTCACCGAGCTAGCCCTCCGTTCGTGACTGCGGGGCTCGCAAGCTCACTCCTCGCACTCACAGGGACTGACCCACCAGCTTGACCAGGTCGACGAGGCGGTTGGAGTAGCCCCACTCGTTGTCGTACCAGCCGACGACCTTGACCTGGTTGCCCACGACCTTGGTCAGCGGCGCGTCGAAGATGCACGACGCCGGGTCGGTGACGATGTCCGAGGAGACGATCGGGTCCTCGTTGTAGACCAGGATGCCCTTGAGCGGGCCCTCGGCGGCGGCCTTCAGCGCGGCGTTGACCTCCTCCACGGTGGTCTCCCGGTTGACGTTGACCGTGAGGTCGGTGGCCGAGCCGGTCGGGATCGGCACCCGCAGCGCGTACCCGTCGAGCTTGCCCTTCAGCTCCGGCAGCACCAGGCCGATGGCCTTTGCCGCGCCGGTGGAGGTCGGGACGATGTTCAGCGCAGCGGCCCGGGCCCGACGCAGGTCGGAGTGCGGCGCGTCCTGGAGGTTCTGGTCCTGGGTGTACGCGTGGATCGTCGTCATCAGGCCGTGCTGGATGCCGAACGTGTCGTGCAGCACCTTCGCCATCGGAGCGAGACAGTTGGTGGTGCAGGAGGCGTTCGAGATGATCGTGTGCTTGGCCGGGTCGTACTGGTCGTGGTTCACGCCCATGACGACCGTGACGTCCTCGTTCTTCGCCGGGGCGGAGATGATGACCTTCTTGGCCCCGCCGGCGACGTGCGCCTTCGCCTTGTTGGCGTCGGTGAAGAAGCCGGTGGACTCGATGACCACGTCCACGCCGGCCTCGCCCCACGGCAGCTTCGCCGGGTCCTTCTCGGCGTAGGCCTTGATGGCCTTGCCGCCCACGATGATCTCGTCGGCGGTCGCCTTGACCTCGTGCGGCAGGCGACCCAGGATGCTGTCGTACTTGAGCAGGTGGGCGAGCGTCGCGTTGTCGGTCAGGTCGTTGACGGCCACGACCTCGATGTCCGCGCCGGACGCCAGCACGGCCCGGAAGAAGTTGCGGCCGATACGGCCAAAGCCGTTGATGCCAACCCGGATAGTCACAGGTTCCGTCTCCTCAAGTTCTGATCCGCCAGCGTCAGCAGTGGGCCGGCGAGGTGATGTGCGCCGACCGTTGGAGCCGGCCGATTCCAGATGATGTCGGCCACCCCGCCACGGTCTTCAGAGACCTGACCGCCGGAGGCGGTGAGCACGGCGAGGAGCGCCGGTGCCGGCTCCCTTGCCGTACCCAGCGACCCTATCCGAGCGACCGGCGGCACGCTGCGCCGGGTGGTGATCCTCTTCGCGTTCCCGGGCCGCCGCCCACCCCGGCGACACCCGGCGGGGGCGGGACGGCCACTGCTGTGCGCGCTGGGCGTCCCGCCGATCGTCACCGTCCTATCAGACCACGAGCATGTCGGGCGTGACGGCCGCTTCCGTATCCGGGATCCCCAGGTCGCGGGCCCGCTTGTCGGCCAGCGCCAGCAGCCGGCGGATCCGCCCGGCGATGGCATCCTTGGTCAGCGGCGGGTCGGCGAGCGCGCCCAACTCCTCCAGGGACGCCTGCCGGTGCTCCAGGCGCAGCTCGCCGGCGGAGGTGAGGTGGTTGGGGGCGTCCTCGGCGAGGATCTCCAACGCCCGGGTGACCCGGGCGGCGGCGGCCACGGCGGCCCGCGCCGAGCGGCGCAGGTTGGCGTCGTCGAAGTTGGCCAGCCGGTTGGCGGTGGCCCGCACCTCGCGGCGCACCCGGCGTTCCTCCCAGGCCAGCACGCTGGAGTGGGCTCCCACCCGGGTGAGCAGCGCGGCGATCGCGTCGCCGTCCTTGATCACCACCCGGTCCACGCCGCGCACCTCGCGGTTCTTCGCGGTGATGCCGAGCCGGCGGGCCGCCCCGACCAGGGCGAGCGCGGACTCCGGGCCGGGGCAGGTGATCTCCAGAGCGCTGGAGCGGCCCGGCTCGGTCAGCGAGCCGTGCGCTATGAACGCCCCCCGCCAGGCGGAGACCGCACAACAGACATTGGCGGCCACCACGTGCGGCGGCAGGCCGCGCACCGGGCGGCCCCGTACGTCGAGCAGCCCGGTCTGCCGGGCCAGGGCCTCACCGTCCTTGACCACCCGGACGATGAAGTGGCTGCCCTTGCGCAGCCCGCCGGAGGCGAGCACGTGGATCTCGCTGGAGTAGCCGTAGACCTCGGCGACCTCACGGCGCAACCGCCGGGCCGCCGCCCCGGTGTCGAGCTCAGCCTCCACCACCACTCGACCGGAGACGATGTGCAGCCCTCCGGCGAAGCGCAGCAGCGCCGCCATTTCCGCCCGTCGACAACAGGGCTTGGGCACGTCGACCCGGCTCAGCTCGTCCTTGACCGCAGCCGTCATCGCCATTGTGCGCCCCCTCACGGACCGGTTCCGGCGTGTCGCCGGAGATTACGTACGTGCTTAACGATCGGCGCCCAGGACAGGCACCAGGGCAGCGCCCAGGGCAGCCGGATCGTGACGGGGCTCGCCGTCGGTGACGGCGACCGGAGCGAGGACCAGCCGGGCACCAAGCGATTCTGCCGCACGCTCGACCGGCCCGGGATCACCCACCGCCTTGACGTCGGCGAGCACCAGGTCAACCGTCAACTCGGGCAGGTAGTGCCGCAGGGTGGCGACGTGGTCGGCCAGGGAGAGCCCGAGAGTCTCCTTCTCGGACGCCAGGTTGAGCGTGACCAGCCGGCGGGCCGGGCTGGCCACGATCGCGGCGGCCAGCCCCGGCACCAACAGGTGCGGCAGCACACTGGTGTACCAGCTCCCCGGCCCGAAGATCAGCCAGTCCGCCTCGAGGGTCGCCGTCACCGCCTCCGCGCACGCGGCCGGGGCGGTCGGGGTGAGCCGCAGCGACTCCACCCGCCCGCTGATGACCGCTACCTGGTGCTGCCCGCGCACCGTGCGCATCTCGTCCGGGTACGCCGGGTCGGCGCCCCTCACCCGGGCCTCGATGCCGACCGGCTGGCGGGACATGGGCAGCACCCGGCCCACCGCGCCGAGCATCGCCCCGGCGTGCTCCAGGGCGGCGACCGGGTCGCCGAGCAGCTCGGTCAGCCCGCACAACACCAGGTTGCCGACCGCGTGCCCGGCGAGCCCGTCGTCGGTGTCGGTCGGGTCGCCTGCGGTGCCGGCGAAGCGGTGCTGGAACAGCCCGGCGCTGCGCCGGGTGGCCGGGTGGTCCCCGGCGAGGGCCACCAACGCCTGCCGCAGGTCCCCCGGGGGCAGGCCGCCCCGCCGGGCCCGCAGCCGGCCGCTGGAGCCGCCGTCGTCGCCGACGGTGACCACGGCGGTAATGTCCAGATCGAGCTCCGGGGAGCACCGGCGCAGCGCCCGCAGGGACACCGAGAGGCCGTGCCCACCGCCGAAGGCAACCACCCTGGTACGGTGCCCGGCATCCCCACTGCGCAGCGGCGCTGCCGTCGCCGTCATTCCCGCCCCAGGTCGCGGTGCTGGGCGTTGGCGGCAAGGCCGGAGTGGCGCAGCCGGGCGGCCAACTCCTCGGCGATGGCGACGCTGCGGTGCTTGCCGCCGGTGCAGCCGACCGCCACCGTCAGGTACCGCTTGCCCTCCCGCTCGAACCCGGCGGTGGTGGCGTTGACCAGGTCGGCGTACGTGCCGACGAAAGCCTCCGCCCCCTCCTGGCCCAGCACGTACGAGCTGACGGCCTCGTCCCGACCGGTGTTCTCCCGCAGCTCGGGCACCCAGTACGGGTTCGGCAGGAACCGGGCGTCGAGGACGAAGTCGGCGTCCGGGGGGAGGCCATACTTAAAGCCGAAGGAGAGCACGGTGAGCCGCAGCCGGCGGGCGTCCTCGCCGCCGAACAACTCCTCGATCCGGCGACGCAGCTGGTTGACGTTGAGGTGGCTGGTGTCGATGATCACGTCGGCCTGGTCCCGGGCCTCCTCCAGCAGGCCCCGCTCCACGGCGATGCCGTCGGCGAGCCGCCCGTCGCCCTGCAACGGGTGCGAGCGCCGCACGCTCTCGAACCGGCGGATCAGCACCTCGTCGTCGGCGTCGACGAAGACCACCCGGGGGGAGAAACCCCGGTCCTTCAGCTCCCGGATCGCCCCGACCAGGTCGGTGGAGAAGGCGCGCGAGCGAACGTCAAGCACCATCGCGGTACGCCGGGCCGCGCCGCCGGCCTTGGCGGCCAGCTCGGCCATGTCGAGCATCAGTGCCTGGGGCAGGTTGTCGACCACGTAGTAGCCGACGTTCTCCAACGCCCGCGCCACGGTGCTGCGACCACCACCGGACACCCCGGTCACCACCACGAGGGTGGTCTCCGCGGTGCCCTCCGTCGTACCCTCGGACGCTGTCCCCGCCCTGCTCGCCGCCGTACTATCCGCCGCTGTCCCCGCCGCTGTCAGGCCGCCGGAGACCGGCGCCTCGGGCATCCGCGCCTCGTTCACTGCCTACCCCCCACGGGTGACGTCACGGTCGAAGTGACCGAGCATGGCCGATCTGCGACTCTATCCCGCCGACCCCCGTCGATCAGCGCACTCCCGCCCCACCCCACCCGCGCCCCACCCCCGAGCCCCCACCCCACCCCACCCCGCCCCGCTTGCGTCGATCTTGCACTTACGGCCCGGACAGAGGGCGCAAAAGGAACAGGTCAGGGGCCGCAAGTGCAAGATCGCGGGGATAGCGGGGGTTGGGGTGGGTTGGGGTGGGTGGGGTGGGTTGGGGTGGGTGACGTTAGGGGCGGTTCCGGAGCGTCTTGACGCGGTCGTGGCCGAGCACGCCGAGGTAGTCCCACGGCTCGTCGAGGCAGGAGTCGACCTCGGCCGCTTCGATGATCTCGGTCAGCCGCTCCGCCAGCTCGTCGGGATCCGGTTGGACCTGCTCGCAGAGCTGGACGTGGACCGCCCGCAGCACGCCGCCGATCTCGCCCGGCTCCTCCTCGTACGTCTCCCCGGTGTCGAGAAGGGGCGGGACGATGCGGTCCCAGGCGCGGGCGGCCCGCTCGACCACCAGCAGGCTCGCCTCCGTCGCCGGCCGCTCGGCCAGCACCCGCACCTCTTCGACGATCGCCCGGCCCGCCTTCTCGACGTCGTGCAGATCCCAACGCTCACCGCTGGTCGCCTCGTGGGCGAGATCGTCGATGGTGCGGCCGACCGCATCCAGCTCGGCGGTGGTCAGGGGCGCGAGCCGGCCCGCGTACGCCAGCAACCTGGTCTCCAACACCCGATCCGTGACCGCCCACTCGGCGACCAGCAACGCCAGTCGCCGGACGGGGATGCCGCACGCGAGTTCGGCCAGTTCGGCGATCCTGGGATCGCTCTCCGGAGCCGACGCAGAGGTCGCCGCGGCCGAGGACCAGTCGAATCCGTCCTCCACGGCGGCGACGGTGAGGGCCACCGCGTGGGCGCAGAGTTCCGCACTGGAGCGGCAGTCACACTCGGTGGTGAAGCCGTCCGCCGTGATTCCCACCCAGACCTCGTACGGCGGCTGCCCGGCCTCCCGGATCACACCGGATGCTCCCCCGTCAGCCGAAATGATCACCGCCGGCTGCCCGGCCGCCCGAAGCTTTTCTGCCGCGTCACAGGCCACGGCCCCGGCCTCGCCCCGCAGGGCCTCGATGTCGATGCGTACCGCCATCCGGCCATCTAACCGGGCGGGGGCGACCCCGTCGGCATCAGGGCAGAAGCCAACCCGCCGGGCCGCGTCAGGCGCACGGGACACCGAGCCGTACCGGGCATGGTCGAACTTCACGTTCACCGCCGAAACCGGGCATGTCCACGAGGTCGACCTGCTGGTGGCCACCCCCAGCGGGATCTACGGGGCGGTGGTCGGCGATCCCGAGGTCGGGTTGAGGACGGCGGTGATCGCCTCGGCGGTGCGCCGGCCGACGCCGGGAACCTCCATCATCTCCTCCACCGACGCCGCCGCGAGCCGCTTGGGCGAGCCGAAGTGGCGCAGCAGCGCCTTGCGCCGCACCTCGCCGAGACCGGGCACGGTGTCCAGCGCCGATTCGGTCATCCGCTTGGAGCGGCGCTGTCGGTGGAACGTGATGGCGAACCGGTGCGCCTCGTCGCGGACCCGTTGCAGCAGGTAGAGCCCCTCGGAGGTGCGCGGCAGGATGACCGGGAACTCGTCGTCGGGCAGCCACACCTCCTCCAGCCGCTTGGCCAGGCCGCACAGCGCCACGTCGTCGATGCCCAGCTCCGCGAGGGCCTGGGCCGCCGCCGCGACCTGCGGCGCGCCGCCGTCGACCACCACCAACTGCGGCGGGTACGCGAACTTCCGTGGCCGCCCGGTCGTCGGGTCGATGCCCGGCCGGTCCGGGTCGGCGGCGGTCTCCTCCCCCAACTCGCCGGTCTCGGCGCGGACGTCGAGGTAGCGGGCGAAGCGCCGGCGCAGCACCTCCGACATGGCGGAGAGGTCGTCGGTGGCGCCCCGGACGATGAACCGGCGGTACTCGCTCTTGCGGGGCAGACCGTCCTCGAAGACGACCATGCTGGCGACCACGTCGGTGCCCTGGATCTGGGAGATGTCGAAGCACTCGATGCGCAGCGGCGAGGTACGCATGTCGAGGGCGTCGCTGATCTCGTCGAGGGCCTTGCCCCGGGTGGTCAGGTCGCCGGCGCGCTTGAGCTTGTGCCGGGCCAGGCCGTCCTTCGCGTTGCGCTCCACGGTCTCCAGCAGGGAGCGCTTGTCGCCGCGCTGCGGCACCCGCAGGGACACCCGGCTGCCCCGGCGACCCGACAGCCAGTCGGCGAGGGCCTCGGCGTCGGCGGGCAGGGCTGGCACCAGCAGCTCGCGGGGCACGTCGGCCTCGCCCTGCTCCTCGCCGTACACCTGGGTGCAGAAGTGGTGCACCAGGTCGCCGGTGGTGAGGTCCTCGGTCTTCTCCACCACCCAGCCACGCTGGCCCCTGACCCGGCCGTCACGGACGTGGAAGACCTGGACGGCGGCCTCCATGGGGTCGTCGGCGAACGCCACCACGTCGGCGTCGGTGCCGTCGCCGAGCACCACGGTCTGCTTCTCCATGGCCCGGCGCAGCGCCGCCACGTCGTCGCGCAGCCGGGCCGCCTTCTCGAACTCCAACTGCTCGCTGGCGTCGGTCATCTCCCGCTGGAGCCCGCGGACCATGGCATCGGTGTGCCCGCCCATGAAGTCGCAGAAGCCCTCGACGATGTGCCGGTGCCCCTCGGCGGAGACGCTGCCCACGCAGGGGGCGGAGCACTTGCCGATGTAGCCCAGCAGGCAGGGGCGGCCGACCTGACCGGCCCGCTTGAACACCCCGGCCGAGCAGGTCCGCGCGGGGAAGACCCGCAGCAGCAGGTCCAGGGTCTCGCGGATCGCCCAGGCGTGCGAGTACGGCCCGAAGTAGCGCACGCCCTTGCGCTTGGCGCCGCGCATCACCTGGAGGCGGGGGAACTCCTCGCCGACGGTGACCGCGAGGTACGGGTACGACTTGTCGTCGCGGTAGCGGACGTTGAACCGGGGGTCGTACTGCTTGATCCAGGTGTATTCGAGCTGGAGGGCCTCGACCTCGGTGCCGACGGTGACCCAGTCGACCGACTCGGCGGTGGTGACCATCTGTTGGGTGCGCTGGTGCAGCCCCCACAGGTCGGCGAAGTAGGAGTTGAGGCGGCTGCGCAGGTTCTTCGCCTTGCCGACATAGATCACCCGGCCGGTGCCGTCGCGGAACCGGTAGACCCCCGGGGCTTCGGGGATGGTGCCGGACGCGGGACGGTAGGTCGAGGGGTCAGCCACGCTCCGAGACTAGCCGCTGGCCCCGACAGGCCAGATCACCCCGAGCTGGTCCACCTCGCCCCCGGCCCGACCGAAGAAGCCGGCGAGCCGCCCGCCGGGCGGGGCGGTGAAGGTCACCGCCGCCGTGGGTGCGGGTGACGCCGACGGCGTCGAGGCGGGAGCCGCCGCGCAGCGAGACGGTGGTGACCCGGGGCCCGGCGGCGTCCGCGTCGGTGAACGGGGTGCCGTGCGGGCCGCCCCCACGGGGGCCAGCAGGCAGGCGGGTCTCATCCGACGTCCCTTCTCGACAGCGGGACCGGGTCCGGCCGACACCGACTCGGGGGATCGAAGGGTATCGAATGAATCCGGGCGGCTCAACACTCGCGGACAACCGGCGGCCGATCCGCTGATTGACATCTTCCAATATCGAGGCGGGGAGATTACCATCCGGTAACTGAATGTTCTTCATGTAATGATCCCCGCCCGGTCCCACGTCCTGATCCCCACCCTCCGGAGGATCGCCATGCCCCGTTTCGCCACCCCACGCCAGCTGCTGGCCGGCGCGACCGCCGCCATCGGCGTCGCGGCGCTGCTCGTCGCCACGCCGGCCCCATCCCCCGCAGTCGGCGCGCCGGCCACTACCGTCGCCACCAGCGCGTTCACCGCCGAGGACCACTGCCTCGGCGAGTGCGCCGACATCGTGCCGCCCGGCCAGAACGGCAACGCCACCCTCGTCGAGATCCTCGCCCACCAAGCGGCGGGCACCCTGCCCCGGCACTCCGCCGACCAGCTCGGCAAGTACGCCGACCTGGTCTACGGCTACGCCGGGCTGCGCGAGGAGCAGATCGGCAGCTTCTTCAACGACGCCTCCTTCGGCGTCCCCTCCGGACAGGTCGAACGCGACTACTCGCCCCGCTCGGACGTACGGATCGTGCGGGACCGGGCCACCGGCGTCCCGCACGTCACCGGCACCACCCGCGGCGGCACCATGTACGGCGCCGGCTACGCCGGGGCCGAGGACCGACTGTTCACCATGGACCTGCTGCGGCACGTCGGCCGGGGCACCCTCACCCCGTTCGCCGGCGGGTCACCGGGCAACCGGGCCCTCGAGCAGAGCGTCTGGCGCAACGCGCCGTACACCGACGCGGACCTACAGACCCAGGTCGACGCGCTGCGCACCAAGGGGCCGAACGGCGAGCGGCTCTACACCGACGTGCAGGAGTACATCGCCGGCATCAACGCCTACATCGGCACCTGCATGGCCAACCGCAACTGCCCCGGCGAGTACGTGCTGACCGGGCACCTCGACGCGATCACCAACAAGGGCGGCCCGGAGCCGTTCAAGACGACCGACCTGATCGCCATCGCCGGCGTGGTCGGCGGCCTGTTCGGCGGTGGGGGCGGCAACGAGATGCAGTCCGCGCTGGTGCGCATCGCCGCCCGGGCCAAGTACGGCCCGACCGAGGGCGACCGGGTGTGGACGGCCTTCCGCAGCCAGAACGACCCCGAGGCCGTGCTGACCCTGCACGACGGGCAGAGCTTCCCGTACGGCTCCGCCTCCGCCGACGCGGCGAGCGTGGCGCTACCCGACGCCGGCTCCACGAAGGCCGAGCCGGTCTTCACCGACCCGACCGGCTCCGCCACCAGCACGGCCGGCAAGAGCTCCGAGCTGGCCGCAGCGCTGTCCGGGCTGACCATCGACCCGGCGCACCGGGGCATGTCCAACGCGGCCCTCGTCTCCGCCGCCAACTCCGCGACCGGTCACCCGATCGCCGTGTTCGGCCCGCAGACCGGCTACTTCTCCCCGCAGCTGCTGATGATCCAGGAGTTGCAGGGCCCGGGGATCAGTGCCCGGGGCGCCGCGTTCGCCGGCCTGAACCTCTACGTGCTGCTCGGTCGCGGCCAGGACTACGCCTGGAGCGCCACCTCGTCGGTCCAGGACATCACCGACACGTACGCGGTGCCGCTCTGCACCACCGACGGCAGCGCGCCCACCCTGGCCAGCACCAGCTACCTCTACCGCGGTCAGTGCCTGGCGATGGAGCAGCTCGCGCACACCAACAGGTGGAACCCGACGGTTGCCGACACCACCCCCGCCGGGTCGTACAAACTCACCGCCTGGCGGACGAAGCTCGGCCTGATCGCCTGGCGCGGCACCGTCGGCGGTCGGCCGCACGCGTTCACCCAGCTCCGCTCCACCTACCGGCACGAGGCCGACTCCGCGATCGGCTTCCAACTGTTCAACGACCCGGCCCAGATGGGCTCCGCCGACGCCTTCATCAACTCGGCGAACAACGTCGAGTACGCGTTCAACTGGTTCTACGTCAACTCCACCCAGTCGGCGTACTTCAACTCCGGGCTCAACCCGGTGCGGGCCGCCGGGTCCAACCCGAACCTGCCGATGAAGGGTGAGGCCGCCTACGAGTGGCCGGGCTACCAGCCGGCGACGAACACCGCCACGTACGCACCGCTGGCCGCCCACCCCCGCTCGGTGAACCAGGACTACTACATCAGCTGGAACAACAAGCAGGCCAAGGACTTCGGCGCCGCCGACGGCAACTTCAGCTTCGGCGCGGTGCACCGGGGCAACCTGCTGGACCGGCCGCTGAAGGCGGCCATCGCGTCCGGGAAGAAGTTCGACCGGGCGTCGCTGACCAGCCTCGTGGAGCAGGCCGGGCTGACCGACCTGCGCGGGATCGAGGTGCTCGACGAGCTGATCCGGGTGCTGGAGAGCCAGCCCGTCGGCGATGCCACCCTGGCCGCCGAGATCGGCCGGCTGAAGGCGTGGCGGCAGGCCGGCGCGCTGCGGGTGGAAACGGCCAAGGGCTCGAAGGTGTACCAGCACGCCGACGCGATCCGCACCTTCGACGCCTGGTGGCCGCTGCTGGTCCAGGGGATGTTCTCCGCCCCGCTCGGCCCGGACCTGTACCAGTCGCTGGTCAACACCATCCAGATCAACGAGGCCCCCTCCGAGGCCCAGTCGCACAAGGGCTCGTCGTTCCAGCACGGCTGGTGGGGGTACGTCGACAAGGACCTGCGCACGGTGCTCGGCGACCCGGTCTCCGGCGGCCTCGGCCGCACGTACTGCGGCGGCGGCACCCTCGCCGGGTGCCGGCAGATCCTGCTCGACTCGCTACGTACGGCGGCGGCGACCCCGGCCGCCCAGGTCTATCCCGGCGACGCCACCTGCGCCGCCGGCGACCAGTGGTGCGCCGACGCGATCATCCAGTCGCCGCTGGGCGGGATCAAGCACGCCACGATCGCCTGGCAGAACCGGCCCACCTACCAGCAGGTGGTCTCGTTCCCCGCGAAGCGGGGCGACGACCTGACCAACCTCGCCGCCGGTAAGGCGGCGACCGCGTCGAGCACCCAGTTCCTCTACCCCGCCGCCAGGGCCGTCGACGGGAACCTCGGCACCCGGTGGGCCAGCTCCCACAACGACAACCAGACGCTCACCGTCGACCTGGGCTCGGCCCGAACGGTGAGCCGGGTGGTGCTGGCCTGGGAGGCGGCGTACGCGCGGTCGTACCGGATCGAGGTCTCCGCCGACGGGACCACCTGGCGTACGGCCTGGTCGACCACGGCCGGCGACGGTGGCACCGACGTGGCGGCCTTCCCCGCCGGCACCGCCCGCTACGTGCGGATGCGCGGGGAGACCCGGGCCACCGAGTACGGCTTCTCGCTGTGGGAGATGTCGGTGTACGCCCACTGACGCCGCGACCGGCTCAGGCGAGGCTGATCCGGTCGCCGTCGACAGTGATCTCCTTGGCCGCCAGCGGCTTCGTCGCCGGGCCCTGCTTCACCGAGCCGTCGGTGATGGAGAATTTGCTGTTGTGGCAGGTGCAGTTGATCGTGCCGCCGTCGACGTTCGACACCGGGCAGCGCTGGTGGGTGCAGATCGGGTCGAACCCCTTGAAGGTGCCGGCCTCGGGCTGGGTGATCACCACGCCCTTGCTGGCGTACACCGCGCCGCCGCCGACCGGGATGTCCGTGGTCAGGGCGAGCGCGCTGGAGGAGCCCGGGGTGTCGCCCGGGCCGGTCGCGCCCGGGCCGCCGCTGGTCGGGGCGGAGCCGCTGTCGGTGTCGTCGTCGCCACCGCACGCCGACAGGACAACCGCCGCGCCCACCGCCCCGGCACCGGCGAGGAGGGCACGGCGCGTCTGCGCGCCCGGCCCGATCTGCACCTTTTCATCGCTCATATCTGGCCCTTCTCTCGACTGCCGCCGCCCGTCGTGGCCTGCGGCCATACCTACCTGTCCACGGGCCACGGCGCCCAAGGGTTCAACGAATCGACCACCGTGATCGCCTCGGGTCGGCGAGGTGACGGACTCCCGACAACGGGCAGCCGTCGGTCGCCGACCCGGCGTCGGTCGGTCGTTCAGCGCGCCCCGGCCGGGACGTTGCGGGCGGCCCGGGACCGGGTGGTGGCGCCGTTGGCCTTGGCGGCCCGGCCGGTGGCCGCCTTGGCGCCCCTGGCCGGGCCGTCGAGCTTGAGCACGTGGCGCAGGAACTGCCCGGTGTGGCTCTCGGACACCTCGGCGACCTCCTCGGGAGTGCCGGTGGCCAGCACACTGCCGCCCCGGTGACCGCCCTCCGGGCCCATGTCGATCAGCCAGTCGGCCGTCTTGATCACGTCGAGGTTGTGCTCGATGGTGATCACCGTGTTGCCCTTGTCGACCAGGCCTTCCAGGACCATCAGCAGCTTGCGGATGTCCTCGAAGTGCAGGCCGGTGGTCGGCTCGTCCAGCACGTAGACCGTCCGGCCGGTGGAGCGCTTCTGCAGCTCGGAGGCGAGCTTGACCCGCTGCGCCTCACCGCCGGAGAGCGTCGGCGCGGGCTGTCCGAGCCGCACGTAGCCCAGGCCCACGTCGACCAGCGTCTTGAGGTGCCGGTGGATGGGCGGGATGGCGGAGAAGAACTCCGCCGCCTCCTCGATCGGCATCTCCAGCACGTCGGAGACCGTCCGGCCCTTGTAGTGCACCTCCAGGGTCTCCCGGTTGTACCGGGCGCCCTTGCAGACCTCGCACGGGACGTACACGTCGGGGAGGAAGTTCATCTCGATCTTGAGGGTGCCGTCGCCGGAGCACGCCTCGCAGCGGCCACCCTTGACGTTGAACGAGAACCGGCCGGGGCCGTACCCCCGGACCTTGGCCTCGGTGGTCTCGGCGAAGAGCCTGCGGACGTGGTCCCAGACCCCGGTGTAGGTGGCCGGGTTGGAGCGCGGGGTGCGGCCGATCGGCGACTGGTCGACGCCGACGACCTTGTCCACGTGCTCCAGGCCGGTCATCCGGGTGTGCCGGCCCGGCACGTGCCGGGCGCGGTTGAGCTGGTTGGCCAGCACCGCGTGCAGGATGTCGTTGACCAGGGTCGACTTGCCCGAGCCGCTGACCCCGGTGACCGCGATGAGCTGGCCGAGCGGGAACGACACGGTGAGGTTGCGCAGGTTGTGCTCCCGCGCACCGTGCACCACCAGCTCCCGGTCGGGGCTCCGCGGCCGGCGTCGGTCCGGCGTCGGGATCTCCCTGCGCCCCGACAGGTACGCCCCGGTGACCGACTCCGGGTTGGCCAGCAACTCGGACACCGAACCGGAGTGCACGATCTCGCCGCCGTGCTCCCCCGCGCCCGGGCCGATGTCGACGATCCAGTCGGCGGCGCGGATGGTGTCCTCGTCGTGCTCGACCACGATCAGCGTGTTGCCCAGCCCGCGCAGCCGGACCAGGGTCTCGATCAGCCGGTGGTTGTCCCGCTGGTGCAGGCCGATGGACGGCTCGTCGAGCACGTAGAGCACACCGACCAGGCCGGAGCCGATCTGGGTGGCCAGCCGGATGCGCTGGGCCTCGCCGCCGGAGAGGGTGCCGGCCGGCCGGTCCAGGGAGAGGTAGTCCAGCCCGACGTCGAGCAGGAACGTCAACCGGGCGTTGATCTCCTTGAGCACCCGCTCGGCGATCATCTTCTGCCGGTCGGTCAGCTCGATGCCGGCCAGCAGGTCGGCGCACTCCCCCACCGACAGGTTGCACAACTCGGCGATGCTCTTGCCGGCCAGGGTGACCGCGAGCACCTCCGGCTTGAGCCGGGCCCCGCCGCAGGCCGCGCAGGGCACGTCGCGCATGTAGCCCTCGTACTTGTCCCGCGACGACTCCGACTCGGTGTCGGTGTGCCGGCGCTCGATCCACTGCACCACGCCCTCGAAGCCGGTGTAGTAGGAGCGCTCGCGGCCGAACTTGTTGCGGTAGCGCACGTGCACCTGATCGCCGGAACCGTGCAGGATCGTCTTCTGCGCCCGCGACGGCAGGGCCCGCCACGGCGTGTCCACGTCGAAGTGCTCGGTCTCGCCCAACGCCTCCAGCAGGCGCAGGAAGTACTCCAGGTTGTGGCCGTTGGACCAGGGCTGGATCGCGCCCTCACGCAGGCTGCGCTCCGGGTCGGGGACGACCAGCTCCGGGTCGATCTCCTTCTTCGTGCCCAGGCCGGTGCACTCGGGGCAGGCGCCGTACGGGGCGTTGAAGGAGAAGACCCGCGGCTCCAGGTCCTCGATCGCCAGGGGGTGGTCGTTGGGGCAGGCCAGATGCTCCGAGTAGCGCCGCTCCCGGTCCGGGTCACCCTCGGCGAGGTCGACGAAGTCGAGCAGCACCAGGCCGCCGGAGAGGCCGAGCGCCGCCTCGACCGAGTCGGTCAGCCGCTGCTTGGCGCTGGGTTTGACGGTGAGCCGGTCGATCACCACCTCGATGGTGTGCTTCTCCTGCTTCTTGAGCTTCGGCGGCTCGGTCAGCGGGTAGACCACGCCGTCGACCCGGGCCCGCGCGTATCCCTTGCCCTGGAGTTCGGCGAAGAGGTCGACGTACTCGCCCTTGCGGCCGCGTACGACCGGGGCGAGCACCATGAACTTGGTGCCCGCGGCCATCGCGAGGACCCGGTCGACGATCTGCTGCGGGCTCTGCTTCGAGATCCGCTCACCGCAGACCGGGCAGTGCGGCTCGCCCACCCGGGCGAAGAGCAGCCGCAGGTAGTCGTAGACCTCGGTGATCGTGCCGACGGTGGAGCGCGGGTTGCGCGAGGTGGACTTCTGGTCGATGGAGACGGCGGGGCTGAGCCCCTCGATGAAGTCGACGTCCGGCTTGTCCATCTGGCCGAGGAACTGCCGGGCGTACGAGGAGAGCGACTCGACGTAGCGGCGCTGCCCCTCGGCGAAGATCGTGTCGAAGGCCAGGCTCGACTTGCCGGAGCCGGAGAGCCCGGTGAAGACGATCAGGGCGTCCCGGGGCAGGTCGAGACTGACGTCACGCAGGTTGTGCTCGCGCGCGCCACGGATGATCAGTCGATCGGCCACGGTCCGTGTACTCCCGGGTGAAAGAAGGCGAGGATGTTCTGTCCGCTCCGGCGCGGTCCGGGAGGTTCCGGGACGGCCCTGAACGGTGGTGCGGGCGCAGTCCAAGCGCCTCGGCAACTCTAGCTCCGAGGTACGACAACTTCCCGCGCCCGCGCATTCCCCCAGCTCACTCCAGTCGCGCCGGACCGGTTCCCGACCACCGCCGGCCCCATCGACGACGGGGTACCCCGCCGCCGGTGGCCACCCGCGACGCCCGACGACGCGCCCCACCCCGCCGCGGCGACGAGCAACGCCACGACAACGGTGCGTGACGGGAGCGGCACCGGTCACCAACGGGTATCCGCCGGCTACGGACGGGGCCGCACCGGCTACGGACGGGGTGTCCGGCGGCGGGCACTGCGCCAGCCGCTCCGGCGCTCGGCGGCCGACCGGGCCTCCCGACGGCGGGTCTCGAAGGTGACCTCCCGCCCGAGCCTGCGCCAGCTGTCGTACCGGCGGGCGGTCAGTTCCCCGGCGGCGAGAGCGTCGCGGACCGCGCAGCCCGGCTCGGCGTCGTGGGCGCAGTCGGCGTACCGGCAGCCGTCAGCCAACTCGGCGATGTCGGCGAAGGCCCGGTCCAGGCCGGTGGCACCGTCGAACAGGCCGACCGCCCGCACCCCCGGGGTGTCCAGTACCGCGCCGCCGCCGGGAACCGGGACCAGCGCCCGCCAGGTGGTGGTGTGCCGGCCCTTGCCGTCGACCCGGCGGATCGCCTGGGTCGGCATCACCACCGCCCCCGCGAGGGCGTTGACCAGGCTCGACTTGCCGGCCCCGGACGGCCCGAGCAGGGCCAGGGTGCGGCCCGGGGCGACGTGGGCGCGCAGCGGGTCGAGGCCGACACCCCGCTCCGCGCTGATCGGCAGCACCGGCACCCCCGGCGCGGCCCCGGCGAGTTGCCGGGCGATCGCCGCGGGGTCGGCGGCAAGATCGACCTTGGTGAGCACCACCAGCGGGGTGGCGCCTGACTCGTGGGCGAGGGCGAGCAGCCGCTCGATGCGGGCGACGTCCGGCTCCGGGTGCACCGGCTCGACGACGGCAGCGGTGTCCAGGTTGGCGGCGAGGAGCTGGCCGCTGGCATCCTTGCCTGCGGTGCGCCGAACCAGCGCGGTACGCCGGGGCAGCACGCACTCCACGGTGACCGGCCCGTCCGGCCAGGTGCGCAGGAGTACCCAGTCCCCCACGCAGGGCAGCCGGGTCAGATCGCCGGCGGCGGCGGCCAGCATCGCCGGGCCTAGGGTGGCGCGGAGCGGGCCGTCGGCGCCGAACACGGTGCACACGCCGCGGTCGACCCGGGCCACCCGGCCCGGCCGCCGGCCGGGGTGCCTACGTGCGTGGACCGCGCGCTCGGCGTCCCAGCCGAGGGCGGTCAGGTCGATGGTCATGGGAACCTCTCCGGTTTCGGGGTGACTGGTGGCACGACTCGTGTGCTCGACCGGCATGGACACCACCTCCTCCGCCGCCGTCCCGGTGCCGCGTACGACGCCGACGGTAGGGGGCGGGCCGACGCGCCGAAAGCGATTTCCACGGCGACGCCGGGGGTGGGGACCGTTAGGGTCGGGGCGTGACCGCGGATCGCCACCCGCGGCGGCGCCCACCATCACCGGCCCCGCCCCGAGCTCGTGGCCCGGCCGGCCGCGCCGCCGGGTGAACACTCGCCGTCACCCCCGCCGAACCCACCGGAATGGATGTGGAACGACCATGACCTACAGCGGAGACGTCAGCCCCGGCGGCCCACCGGCCGTACGCGAACTCGACGGGCTCACCATCACCAAGGTGTCGGTGGGGCCGATGGACAACAACGCCTACCTGCTGCGGTGCACGGGCACCGGCGAGCAGCTGCTGATCGACGCGGCCAACGAGGCGCCCCGGCTGCTGGAGCTGGTCGGCGACGCCGGCCTGGCCACCGTGGTCACCACCCACCAGCACATGGACCACTGGGTGGCGTTGGAGGAAGTGGTGGCCAAGACCGGTGCCCGGCCGCTGGTCCACGCCGACGACGCCGCCGGCCTGCCGATCGGGGCGGAGTCCCTCGCCGACGGCGACACCGTCACGGTCGGAGACCGCACGCTGGAGGTCATCCACCTGCGCGGGCACACCCCGGGCTCGATCGCCCTGCTCTACCGGGACCCGGCCGGCACCCCGCACCTGTTCACCGGGGACTCGCTATTTCCGGGTGGCATCGGCAACACGGACCGGGACCGGGAGCGGTTCGGGCAGCTCATCGACGACGTGGAGCACCGGCTGTTCGACCAACTGCCGGACGAGACGTGGTTCTACCCGGGTCACGGCGGGGACAGCACGCTGGGCGCGGAACGCCCGTCGCTGCCCCAGTGGCGGGCGCGCGGCTGGTGACCGGATCCGGCGCGCCGCCCCCGGGTCGGCGCGCCGGACGGGCACCGTGAGCGGGGACGCAGCACCTCGACGCCCGGCGCACCGGGCCGGCCCCGTCAGCGGGGACGCAGCACCTCGACGCGGCGCACCGGGGTGTCGACGGCGGGTTCGGTGGTGGGCACCAGATAGCTGGCCACCATGTCCAGCCGGCTGCGCGGCAGGTGGCCGCGGCCGGGGTCGCCGACCAGCACCTGGCTGCCCCGGTCGGCGGCCCGGCGCAGGAACGGCAGCATCCGTGCGGCCAGGCCCTCGTCGTAGAAGACGTCCCCGGCGACCAGCAGGTCCGCGTCACCGGGGTCGGAGTCGAGCAGGTCCTCCCCGGTGGCGGTGACGGTGACCCGGTTCACCTGGGCGTTGAGCGTGACGGACGCCACCGCGTACGGGTCGATGTCGTTGGCGACGACCTGAGACGCGCCGGCCAGCGCGGCGGCGATCGCCACCAGCCCCGAGCCGGCGGCCAGGTCCAGCACTCGCCGGCCGGCGACCAGCTCGGGGTGGTCGAGCAGGTGTCGGGCGAGGGCCTGTCCGCCGGGCCAGACCGACGCCCAGTACGGCGCGGGCAGGGGGTGGCCGGCGGCGGCCTCCAGCCTGGCCCACCAGACGATGGGATCCTCGGCGAGGTGCAGTCGCACCTCGGGGACGAACGGGGTGGAGACCAGCCGGAGCCGGTCCAGCCCGGCACCGGGCGCCTCGATCTCCCGCTTCAGGTCGGTCAGCGCAGCGGCTGCGGGAGTCTTCACCGGGGCAAGCATGCCGTAGCGGCCGACGCTTCGCGTGGCTTTCGGCCCGGTTCGGCGCGCCCCCGCAGGTTTTACCTGAATCCCTACGGCACTTCGCACAGCAGATCGGGGTTTTGCCGGTTACTGTCAAGGAGGTAAAGGGCGATCATCGGCCGGCGGTCGGTGGTCACCCGCATTGAACAGGGAGAAAAGCATGGCTACCGGCACGGTCAAGTGGTTCAACTCGGAAAAGGGCTTCGGCTTCATCGAGCAGGACGGCGGAGGTCCGGACGTGTTCGTCCACTACTCGGCCATCGCGTCGAGCGGCTACCGCGAACTCAACGAGGGCCAGAAGGTCGAGTTCGAGGTAACCCAGGGGCAGAAGGGCCCGCAGGCGGACAACGTCCGTCCGATCTAGTTCCGTGCCGGTGGGGGGGGGGGGGGGGGGCCCCCCCCCCCCCCCGCAACCGCGCACCCCCGGGGGCCGCGCCATGCGCGGCCCCTCTCGCGTTCCCCATGGAGTATCGGCCCATGGAGTGTCAGCCCGCGCCGCCGCGACCCTCTCGTCCGGCCCGCGCCGCCGCGAGTGGGCAGGTCCAGACGCCCCTGGTCGGTGCCGGTCCTTTCTCAGGCGGCTGTCCGCCGGGCGATCTCGCCGACCACCTGCCTGGCCAGTTCGGGCGGCAGCGCGGCGGCGATCTCCTCCGGGGTCAGCGCGGCGAGCACGCCGGCCGGTTCGGTGGCGAGCCCCTTGGTCGACAGGGTGGCGAGCTGGGCGATCACCGCGTCAAGGCGGTACATCGTGTAGTCCAGCTTGGCCACGACGCTGTTGGACTCCGGCGCGGGGCCGGCGCCGTCCGGGTCGACCCGGCGGCCCATGCTGGAGCCGCCGTTGAACATGGCACTGAAAATGCTGTTGATCTGCATCTCGGCCTGGGCGCTCATGTCGTCCTCCTCTTCGATGAGACCGATGGTGGTGAGGTAGCGGCGGAACAGCCCGGTCTGGGCCCGGCCCGCCTTGGTGGAGTCGCGGAAGAAACTGAAGTGGGTGTGCCACAGGTGGCTCGTGTCGCCGGTGGTGCGCCGACCGAGCCGGTCCCAGCGCCGGACACTCGCCCCGTCCGGGGAGTAGATGATCTCCCGGATGTCCTGGGTGTCGGCCGTGCCGGCGACGCACTGCGCGACGCACCAGAGGGAGAACGAGCGCAGGTCATGGGTGCGACCGCCGGACGCGACGGCGAAGCCACCGACGTCCAGGGCGGAGGCGTCGAGGGTCAGCCCCGCCCGGTCCCGGGGGGACTCGACCACGGAGTAGTCGCCGGTCACCACCCGGTCGGAGCCGCAGTGGTAGCCGCCAAGGTGTGCGGCGTCGCCGACGATGCCGACCTCGGCCGGTTCCAGGTCCTGGGGGCGCGAGGTGCGGGGGTCGACGTCGAGGTAGGTCAGTAGAAGGCTTCGGACGGTCAAGAGATTCGCTGGGGCCCGAGTCATCGGGGCCACCCTCTCCTCGCGGGAAGACCAACCAGGGGCAGTCACATCGCGTGATGTATTGCGGTGTTCGGACCAGGCCGGCCAGGTGTGCACGAGAGCGTGCAACTTCCGTGAGCGTAGCGACACTTTCGAGTGTTTTGCCAGCTCAGAGCCCTGCATTTCGGATAGGGCACGCACGGTCGGAACGTACTATCGCATCCGGTTCCGCACTCGATGGAAGGTGTACCCTCTGTCCGCACAACGCAGGGTGATCACCGCCGGTGCCGTAACGACGCTGGTCGGTCACTCCCCGGGGTGCGGCAAGGACTCCGATCCTTCGGCCCGCACGTCGTCGCGGTGCTCGCGCATGGACGTGACCATCGCCGTCATGAACCGGTGGACCACCTCGAGCTCGTCGTCGCCGAAGCCGGCCATCACCTGGTCGGTGCGACGCCCCAGCGGCTGGAAGAACTCCTTGGCCAGCGTGGCGCCCCGGTCGGCGTAGTGCAGGAACACCTTTCGCCGGTCGACGGTGTCGCGGTCCCGGCGGATGTGCCCGGTCCGCTCCAGCCGGTCGACCAGCGCGGTCACCGAACCGGAGGAGAGGTTGAGCTGCTTCCCCAGCCGGCCCGGGGTGATCGGCGCGCCGGCGAGTTCGGCGTCCATGACGGCGATCAGGGCGTGCAGGTCGGTGGCGTTGAGCCCGTGCAGCCCGGCGAAGGCGTGCCCGATGTGCTGGGCGTCGACGGAGTACCGGCGCAGATCGTTGGTGATGTCGGCGACGAGCCGGTCGCGCCGGCTGTCGCGTCGCCGAAACATCCCGTGCGCTGCCACGCCGTCGCTTCCTCCCCCCGGTCCGGTCTCGTTTGCAGCATAGAGGAACGACAGATAATCTCGCTTATCAAGATACTCGACAGCCTGCCATATGTGTCGTCGCGCGGCTCCGCTGAGCTGGCCTTCCACACCTGGGCACCTTCCCGACAACCATGAGGAACCCATGTCTGTGTTCACCCGAGTCGCCCGGGGGCGGCTCGCCGCCTGGCTCACCGTGGTCGCCGCGATCGTCCTCGGTGCGGCCGTCTTCGGGCTCCCCGAGCCGAACAACCCCACCCCGGTGTCGGCCACCGGCCTGTCGGCCGAATGGCAGTCGACCCAGGTCGAGCGGCTCCAGGACGAGCTACCCGAGAGCGATGTCCAACCGGCGATCGTCGTCGTCAGCCGCGCCGACGGCGGGCCGCTCACCGAGTCCGACCGGGCGGCGGTCACCGGCGCCTCGGCCGAGCTCAACCGGTTCGCCGTCGGCGGTCGGGTGAGCCCCCCGCAGACCTCCCCGGACGGGACCGTGGCCCTCATCGCGGTCCCGCTGTCCACCGCCGGCGGTCAGGACGCGGTGTCGACCACGGTGGCCGACCTCCGCACGACCCTGGACGGGCTGCCCGACGGACTCACCGCGGAGGTGACCGGAGCCCCGGCGTTCACCGCCGACCTCACGAAGGTCTTCGACGGCGCCGACATCACGCTACTCGCCGTCACCGCCGGGGTCGTCGCCCTGCTGCTGCTCATCACCTACCGCAGCCCGTTCCTGTGGATCGTGCCGCTCGTCGTCGTCGCGGCCGCCGAACAGCTCACCCTGCGCGCCGTGGACACCATCGTCCCGGCCTTCGGCATCCACCTTCAACAGGGCCAGGTCACCGGCATCGCCAGCGTGCTGGTCTTCGGCGCCGCCACGGACTACGCCCTGCTGCTCATCGCCCGCTACCGGGAGGAACTGCGCCGCGAGGAGGACCGCTTCGCCGCGATGCGCGCCGCCCTGCGCCGCACCGCCGAACCCATCCTCGCCAGCGGCGGCACCGTCGTCCTCGGCGTTCTCACCCTGCTGCTCTCGGAGCAGGAGACCAACCGGGCCCTCGCCGTGGCGTGCGCCACCGGCGTGATCTTCGCCATGCTGTCGGCGCTGTTCGTCCTGCCCGCCGTGCTGGTGCTCTTCGGCCGAGGGCTGTTCTGGCCGTTCGTGCCCCGGGTCGGCGGCCCCGTCCGCGAGGGCCGGCTCTGGGGCCGGCTCGGCGCCGCCGTCGTACGCCACCCCGCGCCCGTCGCGGTGCTCTCGACGCTGCTGCTCGCCGGCCTCGCCCTGGGCGGGCTCGGCATCCGCACCGGCCTGTCGGAGACCGAGCAGTTCCGGGTCAAGCCCGAGGCCGTGGCCGGCGCGGAGACCCTCGCCAAGGCCTTCCCCGCCGGTACGACGCAACCGGTCGCCGTGCTCACCACCCCTGCCGCCGTGACGGCCGTCATCGACGCCGCCAAGGGCACCCCCGGTGTCGCTTCCGCCCGGCCGGGGGACGCGGGCGGAGGAGTCGCCCAGGTCAACGTGGTGCTGGAGGCCGAACCGGGCACCGCCGCCTCGGACCGGACGGTTAGGGCGCTGCGGGACGCGGTCGTCGCGGTTCCCGGCTCCGCCCCGCCTGCCGTCAACGGCGTCGGCCCCTTCGACGGGGCCGTGGTGGGCGGCACGATCGCCGCCACGTACGACTCCGGCAAGGCCGACGCCAAGGACCTGCAGCTGATCCTGCCGATCATCCTGCTGCTCGTCGGCGCGGTGCTCGTGCTGCTGCTGCGCGGCCTGGTCGCGCCGGTACTGCTGGTGCTCACCGTCATCGCGTCGTTCTTCGCCAGCCTCGGCGCGGCGTGGCTGCTGTTCGACCACGTCCTCGGTTTCCCGGCGCTGGACAGCGGCGTCCTGCTGCTCGCCTTCGTGTTCCTGGTGGCCCTCGGCGTGGACTACAACATCTTCCTCGTCACCCGGGCCCGCGAGGACGCCCGGCGGACCGGCACCCGCGACGGCATGCTGTCCGCGCTGCGGGTCACCGGCGGCGTGATCACCAGCGCTGGCATCCTGCTCGCCGCGGTCTTCGCCGTCCTCGGCGTCCTACCGCTGCTCACGCTGACCCAGATCGGGATCATCGTCTGCATCGGCGTCCTGCTCGACACCCTGCTGGTGCGCACGGTCCTCGTCCCGGCGCTGGCGTTCATGCTCGGCGACCGCTTCTGGTGGCCGGGCCGCATCGACCGGGCGCCCCACGGGGACGCCCCGGCGGACCCGGACCGCGGGCCCGGCGAACCGGACACCGCACGCGGCTGAGACCGCCGTACGGGACGAACCGGGGGTCGCGGCGCCACGCCGTGGCCCCCGGCCGCCCACCCGCACGCCGGTCCCCAGCCCTCACCCACTGCGGCCGGTACCGACGACCCTCGCGGAACGCCACCGCGTCACCGGTCACCGCTGCGAGAATCATCACCAGCAGCGCCGGCTCCCACCGGAGGGCGGCCACGGCAGCCAGCGGGCCAACCCGGGCACGCGGGGTGAACAGCGGTTCGGACGCGGATCCGGCAGGCGTCGGGGGGTGACCCCGATTTCGCCCCCATCGGCACAGGCTGGAGGATGGAGCCCATGCAGCTTCGCACCGACCTCCGCAACGTCGCCATCATCGCCCACGTCGACCACGGCAAGACCACCCTGGTCGACGCCATGTTGCGGCAGGCCGGTGCCTACGGCGCCCGCGGTGAGACGACCGAGCGGGTGATGGACTCGGGGGACCTGGAACGGGAAAAGGGCATCACCATCCTGGCCAAGAACACCGGCGTACGCTACCTGCCGGCGGACGGCTCCGACCCGGTCACCATCAACATCATCGACACCCCCGGGCACGCCGACTTCGGCGGCGAGGTCGAGCGGGGCCTAACCATGGTCGACGGCGTGGTGCTGCTCGTCGACGCGAGTGAGGGCCCTCTGCCGCAGACCCGCTTCGTGCTGCGCAAGGCGCTACGCGCCCGGATGCCGATCATCCTGGTGATCAACAAGGTGGACCGCCCCGACGCCCGGATCAAGGAGGTCGTGGACGACACCTACGAGCTCTTCCTCGACCTCGACGCCGACGAGGAGCAGATCGACTTCCCGATCGTCTACGCCTGCGCCCGCGACGGCATCGCCTCGCTCACCCAGCCCGCCGACGGCTCGGTCCCCAGCGACAGCACCAGCCTGGAGCCGTTGTTCCGCACCCTGCTGGACACCATCCCGCCGCCCTCGTACGACGAGGGCGCGCCGTTGCAGGCGCACGTGACCAACCTCGACGCCTCGCCGTTCCTCGGCCGGCTGGCCCTGTGCCGGGTCCGGCAGGGCACCATCGCCAAGGGCCAGACCGTCGCCTGGTGTCGCACCGACGGCAGCAACCAGCGGGTCCGCATCTCCGAGATGCTGATGACCGAGGGCCTGGAGCGCAGGACGGCCGAATCGGCCGGACCGGGCGACATCATCGCGGTCGCCGGCATCCCGGAGATCATGATCGGCGAGACCCTGGCCGACGCCGAGAACCCGATCGCGCTGCCACTGATCACCGTTGACGAGCCGGCCATCTCGATGACCATCGGCACCAACACCTCGCCGCTGGTCGGCCGGGTCAAGGGCTCCAAGGTCACCGCCCGGATGGTCAAGGACCGGCTCGACAAGGAACTGGTCGGTAACGTCTCCCTGCGGGTGCTGCCCACCGAGCGGCCGGACGCCTGGGAGGTGCAGGGCCGCGGCGAGTTGGCCCTGGCCATCCTGGTCGAGCAGATGCGCCGCGAGTCCTTCGAGCTGACCGTCGGCAAGCCGCAGGTGGTCACCCGGGAGATCGACGGGAAGACCTGCGAGCCGGTGGAGCGGTTGACCATCGACGCCCCCGAGGACTACCTGGGCCCGATCACCCAGCTCCTGGCCACCCGCAAGGGTCGGATGGAGCAGCTGGTCAACCACGGCACCGGTTGGATCCGGATGGAGTGGCTGGTGCCGGCGCGCGCCCTGATCGGCTTCCGCACCGAGTTCCTCACCGACACCCGGGGCACCGGCATCCTGCACCACGTCTTCGAGTCCTACGAGCCGTGGTTCGGCGAGCTTCGTACCCGTAACAACGGCTCGCTCGTCGCCGACCGGTCCGGCGCGGTCACCGCCTTCGCGATGATCAACCTTCAGGAGCGCGGCCAACTCTTCATCGAGCCGACCACCGAGGTGTACGAGGGCATGATCGTCGGGGAGAACTCCCGCTCCGACGACATGGACGTCAACATCACCAAGGAGAAGAAGCTCACCAACATGCGGGCCGCGAGCTCCGACGAGACCGAGAAGCTCATCCCGCCGCGCAAGCTCTCCCTGGAGCAGGCCCTGGAGTTCTGCCGCGAGGACGAGTGCGTCGAGGTGACCCCCGTGGCCGTCCGCATCCGCAAGGTCGTCCTCGACCAGACGCAGCGGGCCCGCGCGACCGCCCGCCGCAAGCACACCGGCTGACGGCACCGCACCAGCTGACCGACGCGCCCGAGGGCCGGGAGGAACCCCCTCCCGGCCCTCGGGCGCACCCGGGGCGCGGGGCGCACCCGGATGGGCTACGGTCACCGGCATGATCTGGGACGACCTCGACGCCCACCTGGACACCCTGCCGGGCACCATCTCGGCGTACGTGGGCCGGCTCGACGCCGCCCCCGCCTGGACCCGCCACCCCGACGCCACCCACTACGCGGCCAGCACCATGAAGGTCGCCGTGCTGCTGGCCCTGCACCGGGCCGCCGAGGCCGACGCCCTCGACCTGGCCGCCCCCGTCGAGGTGCGCAATGAGTTCGACTCCGCCCGGCCCGACGCGCCCCGGTTCTCCTGCGCCCGGCACTACGACAACGACGAGGCCGTCTGGGATCGGGAGGGCCACGGCGCGCCCCTGCGCTGGCTCGCCGAACGGATGATCGTGCGCTCCAGCAACCTGGCCACCAACATCTGCCTCCGCCACGTCGGTCTGCCGGCCGTGGCCGACGCCTGGGCGCTCGCCGGCGCCCGGCACAGCGTCACCGGGCGCGGCATCGAGGACTTCGCCGCCAGGGAGGCCGGGATCACCAACCTGGTCACCGCCGCCGACCTGGCCGCCCTGCTCGGCGGTCTGGCCGCCGGGGCGACCCGACCCGGCCCGCTGGCCTCCCCGGCCGGCTGTGCCACCATGCTCGACGTCCTGTTCGCCCAGGAGTTCCGCGAGGACCTCGCCGCCGGGCTGCCCGACGGCGTCCGCATCGCCCACAAGAACGGCTGGGTACGTGGCGTACGGCACGGCGCCGGGGTGGTCTACCCACCCGACGCCCCGCCGTACGTGCTGGTCGTCTGCACCACCACCGACCTGGCCGACGGGGGCCCCAGCGGCGACGGAGACGCCGACGACGCCTGCGAGGTGCTCGCCGACGTCTCCGCCCGGGTCTGGGCCGCCCGCCACGACCTGTCCCCCGCCGGATAGCCGAACGGCCCGCCCGCCCCGATCGCCCCGAGCGGCTGCCCGCCCCGGAACCGGCCTCAGTCGAGCAGGTTGTCCCGCAGCGCCGCCAGGTGCCCGTCGGTCAGCCCCAACCCGTCCCGCAGGTACCCGTCGAACGAGCCGTGCACCCGCCGGATCTCGGCGTACGCGGCGTCCAGGTACTCGCCGCGCACCTCCATCAGCGGCCGGATCGCCGCCTCCGCCATCTCCGGCTGTCGGGCCCGCATCGCCTGGAGGACGACCTCCTTGAGGCTCTCCGTCCGCGCATTGGTCAGCAGGTAGTCCGCCCGGATCTCCGCCTCGTCGACCCCCAGCGCGGTGAGCAGCACGACCGACAGCCAGCCGGTGCGGTCCTTGCCGGCCGAGCAGTGGAACAGCAACGGCAGGTTCCGTGCGTCGGCGGCCAACCGCACCGCCGCGCCGAAGCCGGCCCGGGCCACCTCCCCGGTGACGAACCAGCGGTAGATCGCCGCCATCGCCGCCGGGCTGCCTTGCAGGGCCAGCTTCGCCTCCGCGTTCAGGTCATGCCCGAGCAGCACCTCCGCCACCGCCGTGAAGACCGGGTGTGCGGGGTCGTACACCGGCAGGCGCACCACCCGGGGCTCGCCGGCCAACCGGTTCGGCGGCGCCACCGCGATCTCCGAGTCATCGCGCAGGTCCACCACGCAGGCCGGGGCGATCTTCCCCAGCACCGGCAGGTCCTCGTCGGTCAGCCGCCCCAACGCCGGGGTCCGGATCAACCGGCCGGCCCGCACCCGCCGCCCGTCCGCCCCCACCATGCCACCGAGGTCGCGCGCGTTCGGCGCACCCACCAACTCCCAGTCCCGCACCGTCATCCGGCCTCCCCTGTCGTCGCCGCCGTTGACGTATAGGGTGCCGCACATGACGATCGCCGCGGTACACACCCACCGGCTTTCCGCACCCCTGCACACCCCGTTCGTCACCGCGCTGCGCCGCACCACCACCACCGACACCCTGATCGTGGAGCTCGTGGACGACGACGGGCGGTCCGGATTCGGCGAGGCGCCGCAGGTCTGGCAGGTCACCGGGGCCTCGCTGGCCGGCACCGAGGCGTGCGTCCGGCAGATGCTCGCGCCGAGGTTGGTCGGGCGGGACGCCGACGACCTGGTGGCCCGCTGCACCGAGGTGCAGCGCACGGTCGTCGGCAACGAGGCCGCCAAGGCCGCGGTGGACACCGCGCTGCACGACCTGGCCGCCCGCCGGCTCGGCGTACCCCTGGTGCGGTTGCTCGGCGGCACCGCCCTGCGGGTGGCGACGGACGTCACCCTGGCCGCGGGCGACGCCACCGACCTGGCCGCCTCGGCCCGGCAGCGTCGGGCCGAGGGGTTCTCCGTGCTGAAGCTGAAGGTGGGCACCGACGCGGCGGGCGACCTGGAACGGGTCCGCGCGGTGCGGGCTGCGGTCGGCCCGGACACGCTGATCCGGCTGGACGCCAACCAGGGCTGGACGCCCCGCGAGGCGGTCCGGGTGATCCGCGGCATCGAGGACGCCGGGCTCGACGTCGAGCTGGTGGAGCAGCCGGTGGCCGGCTGGGACCTCGACGGGCTGGCCTGGGTCAGCGACCGGGTCGGGGTGCCGATCCTGGCCGACGAGTCGGTGTTCGGGGTCCGCGACCTCGTCGAGGTGATCCGCCGTCGCGCCGCCGACATGGTCAACGTCAAGCTCGCCAAGTGCGGGGGCCTGCACACCGCCCGGACGCTGCTCGACCTGGCCGCCGCGCACGGCGTCGGCACCGTCGTCGGCTCGATGATGGAGAGCCAGGTCGGGCTGGGTGCGGCGGCCAGCCTGGTGGCCGCGTACCCGACCACCGCCGTGTCCGACCTGGACGCCGCCTGGTGGCTCGCCTGGTCGCCGGTGCGCGGCGGCCTCCGATACGAGGGGGCGACGGTGCTGCTGCCGGACGCACCCGGCCTCGGCATCACCTCGGTCACTGAAGCGAACATGCAGCCACGCGGTTGAGGCTTGGCGGTTTCTTTCATAGGGTCACGGCAGATTACGCCATGAGCTGGGGGTCGACGTGCAACTACAACCGGGCCGCGAGGCCATCGTCCGGGTCGCCGTCGCGACCCTGTGGAGCCGCCCCGAGGCGGTACGCCCTGTCGACCGGCCCGCCCTCGATCGCCGCGCCGACATCGCCGCATGGGTCTCCGGCATGGACGCCGACCAGCAGGTCGGCGACTGCGTCCTGAGCCAACTGCTGTTCGGCGAACGGGTGCTGGTCACCGAGCTGCGCCCGGACGGGTGGGCGCAGGTGGTGGCCGTCGAGCAGCCGGCGGCGACGCTCGACCCACGGGGCTACCCGGGGTGGCTGCCGACCGCCCAGCTCGTCGCGGCCCCGGCCGACGACCCGGAGCCCCCGGCCCCCTGGGTCGTCGACGCGACCGTCACCGACCTGCGGGCCACCCCGGACGGCGAGCCGGTCGTCACCGGCGTCGTCCTCGGCACCTGGCTGACCCCGGCGGGCCCACCGGCCGACGGCTGGCGCCCCGTGCACGCCCCCGGGCACGACCGGCCGCTCTGGCTGCCCGACGGCCACCTCGTGCCCCTGCCGACCGAGCGACCCTCCGCGCGGGACGTGCTGGCCGTGGCCGCCCGGCTCCGCGACGTGGTCTACATCTGGGGCGGGGTGTCGGCGCACGGGATCGACTGCTCGGGCCTGGTGTACCTGGCATGGCGGCGATTCGGCGTGGTGCTGCCCCGCGACGCCGCCGATCAGGCCCGGGCGACCACCCCGCTGCCGCTGGGCGCCGAACGCCCCGGCGACCTGTACTTCTTCGCCCGACCCGGCCGGGGGATCCACCACATCGGCTTCGTCAGCGCCGAACCGGGCATCGACGCCAGCCGACGCCTCCTGCACTCCTGCTACCAGCACCGACGGGTGCTGGAGGAGACGATGCCGGCGGAGCGGACGGCCACCCTGGTCGGCGTACACCGGGTCTGACCCGACCGGCCTGAAGAAGGGGCGCTCCCAGCATCGGGAGCGCCCCTTCTTGTGGTCTGCCGCCTCAGCCGCGGGCGTCGGTCAGCTCGCGCCGTCGGTCCCGGGCCGACTTGATCAGGCTGGCCACGGTCGCCACCAGCAGGGTGCCGAGGATGACCAGCAGGGAGAGCCAGATCGGGATGTGCGGGGCCCAGCCCACCGGCTCACCGCCGTTGAGGAACGGAAGGTGGTTGTCGGCGAGCGCTTCCAGCACCAGCTTCACGCCGATGAAGCCGAGCACCACGGACAGCCCGATGCTCAGGTAGATCAGCCGGTTCAGCAGCCCGCCCAGCAGGAAGTAGAGCTGACGCAGCCCCATCAGCGCGAAGACGTTCGCGGTGAAGACCAGGTACGGCTCCTGGGTGATGCCGAAGATCGCCGGGATCGAGTCCAGCGCGAAGATCAGGTCGGTGGTGCCGATCGCGATCATGACGATCAGCATCGGGGTGAACAGCCGACGGCCGTTTTCGTGCGTGGTCAGCTTCGCGCCGTCATAGTCCTTGGAGATCGGCAGCGCCCGTCGGCTCCACCGGATCAGCAGGTTCTCGGAGAAGTCGTCCTCGCCCGGCTCGCCCTGCCGGAACAAGTTGATCGCCGTGTAGATGAGGAACGCGCCGAAGATGTAGAAGACCCAGGAGAACTGGGAGATCAGCGCCGCGCCCGCGGCGATGAACCCGCCGCGCATGAACAGCGCCAGCACGATGCCGACCAGCAGCACCTTCTGTTGGTACGGCCGGGGCACGCCGAACCGCGCCATGATGATCACGAAGACGAAGAGGTTGTCCACGGAGAGGCTGTATTCCGTGAGCCAGCCGGTGTAGAACTCCCCGGCCACCCCGGCGCCGAAGGCCAGCCAGAGGCCTGCGCCGAAGAGCAGGGCCAGCCCGACGTAGAGGGCGACCCAGAGGCTCGACTCGCGGACGCTCGGCTCGTGCGGCCGGCGACCGATGATCAACAAATCGACGACCAGGACCACCGTCAGTGCGACGAGGGTTCCCGCCCACACCACTCCGGACACGTTCAATCCAATCCTCCGGCAGACACAGGGCGTCGGGCACACCGTACGCCCCGTGCGGGCGGGCGAAATGCTACAACGCGGACACTGATGACTGACGGAGGTCTCTTCCGCCAGCGGCCCGACGAGCGGGCTGCTGACCGGCGGAGCCGGGTCGGGCCACCAATGACCGGTGATCGACCGTGCTGACGACTCCGTCGCGGGGGAATACTCCCCTCCTTCGACCGCCATTGTTCACCATCGGGGTGCCCTACCGCATCTCCGGGGGCATCCCGCGACGATTTCACTTCGTCTTCCGTGCGGAGGGCCTCCATCCGTACGGCTTCCTAGGAGGCCATCCCGATAACTGGCGAGGGGAGATAGGCGCAAGACCGCCGGATACGGTGCGTCGGTCCGATCCCCGGGACGGTCCCCCCGCGCCGCCCCGGCCCCACCGGGGACATGACAAGCTCCGGACATGGTGCTTGAGGTCGCGCTCATCGACGTGATACCCGGACATGAGGACGAGTTCGCCGCCGCGTACACGCAGGGGCATGAGGTCCTCGCGACCGCGCCGGGCTGCCGCTCGGTCCGGATGACCCGCGGCATCGAATCGCCGTCGCGGTTCGTGCTGCTGGTCGAGTGGGAATCCGTGGAGGCACACGAGAAGAACTTCCGGGCCACCGAGCGGTTCACCCGGTGGCGGGAGCTGATCGGCCCACACTTCGCCGGCCCGCCCCTGGTCGAACACTTCGTCGACGTCCCCGCCTGAACAGCCCGCCCCACCGCCCTGCGGTCTCGGCGGCTACCGGTGGCTCCGGTGGCTCCGGCCTGATCGCACCCGCGCGGCGCCCGTCTCCGCCGGGGAGTGCACCCCGGGCGACGCCGAGGGCCACACCGCCCGCGGCGGCCGGCTGATTGTCGTACCCCTCATCTATCGTGCGCCTGACGCGCCGGCCACCGGTCCCGACGGGCCCGGGGGCGCCGGGCCCGGTGGCCGCGCGGCGGCAGGGCGCTGGCATCCGCCCGACGGCGGCTCAGTCCCGGGGCTGCCGGGGCCGGGGCACCACCGCCGTCTCCTCCGGCCGGCCCCGCACAGTCAGCGGGTGGCCACCCAGGCTGGCCGGCCCCGGTAACGCCGGGTCTTCGGCCAGCCGGGCCAGCAGCGTCGTCGTCTCGGCCGCCGGGAGGGCGGCGTCGAGCATCCGGTCGACCACCGCGTCGTACCAGGCGAGGTCGGCGGCCGAGACCAGCCGGACATCGGCGGTCAACGCCTCGAGCATCACCGTGCGCGGGTCCGCCGGGTCGGGGAAGGAGTACCGGGAGAACGGGGTCAGCGGGTGCGCGCCAGCGGTCGTGACGCCGGGCGGCAACACCCGGATCGTCACGTCCGGCTTACGGGCCAGGGTCACCAGGTGACGAAGCTGCTCGCGCCAGACACCCTCCGGCACCCCGCCCGGGTCGCAGGCGGTGAACTCCAGCAGCGCCGTGTAGTGGGGCGGCTCGGCCCGGTGCAGCACCTCCTGCCGGACCAGCCGGGCCCGCACGTCGGCCTCCACGTCCACCTCCGGGTCGAGCAACCGGGCGACCCCGAGCCGCAGCCGGGCGTAGGCCGCAGTCTGCAACAGGCCCGGCACAACGGCGGGCTGATACTCCACCACGGTCGCCGCCCCGGCCTCCAACTCGGCGTACGCGCGCTGCCGCTCGCCCATTCCGCCGAGCGTCTTCCACCAGCCACGGCCGGTGGCCGCGTCCCGGGCGATGACGATCAGCGCGTCGCGGTCCTCGGCGGCGACCCGGTAGACGTCCAGTAGGTCGAGCACGTCGGCGAGGTCTGGGCGGCTCTGCCCCAGCTCGATGCGGGACAACTTGGATGTTGATGCCCAGCCGAGCCGCTCGCAGACCTGTTCAAGGGTGAGCTCCTCCCGCCTGCGCAGCTGGCGCAACTCGGCACCGAGTCGCGCACGTCGAATCACCGGACTCGTTGGCAACGGCATCCCCGCCTCCCCAGAACGGAGAGTACGCAAATTGATCACACGCTGCAATACCTCGCTCGCGTTGCGCAACGGGACACCGCGCCACGCGCCGACCCCGCCGGTTCTCCGGGGCGGTAGGTGCCGAACGACCAGACCCCGTAGGCCGACCGCCCGGCGTCGCGCGGGTCGACGACGTCCAACGGGGCGCCGGCCGAGGACGACCACCACGAACGCCCGAGCGGTCTCGCAGCGCCGCAGCTTTAAGGTCGGCACGCTGCCGGTAGCCGAGGTAGTGACCGACGAACGGGCGCAGTGCCGGGGCGGGCAGCCCCACGACGGCCTCATCGAGCGGATCGGCCAGGACGACCACCCGCGCCGGGGCCGCCTGCTGCTGCTGGACAACGGGCTGCACCGGGTCGGCCGTCACGGCCCCTTCCCTCGCCCTGCGCTGCGCTGCGCGGTCATTTCACGCCGGCCGCGTCCATCCCCCGCAGTTCCTTCTTGAGGTCGGCGACCTCGTCACGGATCCGACCGGCCAACTCGAACTGCAACTCCCGGGCAGCGGCCAGCATCTGGTCGTTGAGTTCCCCGATGAGCTGGGCCAGGTCGGCCCGGGCCATTCCCTCCCGGGACGGCCCGGTCGCGCCGGCCCGGCTGCGACTGCGGGTCTCCTTGACCGGGGCCTTGCCCCGGGAGAGCTGCCGGGCCGCGCCGCCGATCCGGGAGTGCTCCGTGTCCTCCGCCTCCCGGTAGATGTCGTCGAGGATGTCGTGGATCTTCTTGCGCAGCGGCTCGGGGCTGATCCCGTGCGCCTCGTTGTGGGCGACCTGTTTCTCCCGGCGCCGGTTGGTCTCCTCGATCGCCTCCGCCATCGACGGAGTGATCTTGTCGGCGTACATGTGCACCTGGCCGGAGACGTTCCGGGCGGCCCGGCCGATGGTCTGGATCAGCGACCGGGCGCTACGCAGGAAGCCCTCCTTGTCGGCGTCGAGGATCGCCACCAGGGACACCTCGGGCAGGTCCAGGCCCTCCCGGAGCAGGTTGATGCCGACCAGCACGTCGTAGTCGCCCTTGCGCAGCTCGCTCAGCAGCTCCACCCGGCGCAGCGTGTCCACCTCCGAGTGCAGGTAGCGCACCCGGATGCCGTTCTCCAGCAGGTAGTCGGAGAGGTCCTCCGCCATCTTCTTGGTCAGCGTGGTGACCAGGACCCGCTCGTCCCGCTCGGTGCGCAGCTTGATCTCGTGCATCAGGTCGTCGATCTGGCCCTTGGTGGGCTTCACCACCACCTCGGGGTCGATCAGGCCGGTCGGGCGGATCACCTGCTCGACGAACTCGCCCTGGGCCTGCTTCATCTCCCACGGGCCGGGCGTCGCGGAGAGGAAGACCATCTGCCCGACCCGCTCCAGGAACTCGTCGAAACGCAGCGGCCGGTTGTCGCCGGCGCTGGGCAGCCGGAAGCCGTGGTCGATGAGCATCCGCTTGCGGGAGGCGTCGCCCTCGTACATGCCGCCGATCTGCGGGATCGTCACGTGCGACTCGTCGACGACGGTGAGGAAGTCGTCGGGGAAGTAGTCGAGCAGGCAGTGCGGCGGGCTTCCGGGCAGCCGGCCGTCGATGTGCATCGAGTAGTTCTCGATGCCGGAGCAGAAGCCGACCTGGCGCATCATCTCGAGGTCGTAGGTGGTGCGCATCCGCAACCGCTGCGCCTCCAGCAGCTTGCCCTGCCGCTCCAGCTCGGCGAGGCGCTCAGCCAGCTCGGCCTCGATGTCCCGGGTGGCCCGCTCGATCCGTTCCGGGCCGGCGGCGTAGTGCGTGGCGGGGAAGATCATCAGGGTGTCGACCTCGCGGACGATGTCACCGGTGAGCGGGTTGAGATAGTAGAGCTTCTCCACCTCGTCGCCGAAGAGCTCGACCCGAACGGCCAGCTCCTCGTACGCCGGGATGATCTCCAGGGTGTCGCCGCGGACCCGGAAGGTGCCCCGCTGGAAGGACATGTCGTTGCGGGTGTACTGGATGTCGACCAGGCGGCGCAGCAGCTGGTCACGGTCGAGCTCCTGCCCGACCGCGACCCGGACGGCCCGGTCCAGGTACTCCTCCGGGGTGCCCAGGCCGTAGATCGCCGAGACGGTGGCCACCACGACCACGTCCCGGCGGGTGAGCAGCGACATGGTCGCCGAGTGCCGCAGCCGCTCGACCTCCTCGTTGACCGACGAGTCCTTCTCGATGTAGGTGTCGGTCTGCGGGATGTAGGCCTCGGGCTGGTAGTAGTCGTAGTAGGAGACGAAGTATTCCACCGCGTTGTTCGGCAGCAGCTCGCCGAACTCCTTCGCGAGCTGGGCACAGAGCGTCTTGTTGGGGGCCAGCACCAGGGTGGGCCGCTGCAACCGCTCGACGAGCCAGGCCGTGGTGGCGCTCTTTCCCGTGCCGGTCGCGCCGAGCAGCACGGTGTTGCGGTCACCCCGCCGCACCCGGCGCTCAAGGTCGTCGATGGCAGCCGGCTGGTCGCCGGCCGGCTGAAAATCACTGACGACCTGGAAGCGATTGTCGAGCCGGGGAATGTCGAGCGCCATGACCCCCACGGTACGCCGACGGTCCGACAAACCGGACCGACCGCCGACGGCCGTGATCGGCTTCAATATTTACATTGTGTGTCGCATCTCACCGCGTTAGGGTATGGCCGTAGGCCGCTCGCGGCGGCCGTCCGGGGCGGTGGCCAGGCCCACAGCGGCCAGCACACCCCGGCGCAGGGGTCGCAGCACCCGGACATAACCGGCGTGCGCACCCGACGTGGTCGCGCGACGCGCAGACCGGCCGCCGCGAGCGCCCCCAGCAGGGGGCGAATCCCGAGCGTCACCTGTCACACACGCCGGGAGTTCATCCTGCCGTGGACAATTCCCCCGAGCCGACGCCCCGACCAAGACCCTCGGCCCGCCAGGCGGCCACGGCGCCCGACCGGAACCGCCACCGAACGGGTGCCGGCGACGTGATCGACCGGAGCGGCAGCCGGCGTACCACCGTGATCGCCCTGGGGGTGATCGCCGTCGCCGCCGCCGCGGGCCTGGCCGCCGTGCTGCTGACGTGGGCGCCGCCGCCCCGGGAGCACTCCCGGCCACTGACCCCCGCCGAGACGGAGCGGCTCGCCGCGGTGCGGGTCACCAACCACCGCGACGTGCGGTCCGGCCTGCGGATGACCATCGGCACCACCGCCGCCCGCACCGATATGGTGGGCTGGGTGGACTGGTCCCGGCCGCTGGCCTACCTGGACATCGGCGGTCCCGGCGCCGGGGCGGCCCGGGGCCTGGTCCAGGCCACCCCCGGGCTGGTGCTGCTCCGGCCCGACCCCGCGGCGGTGCCGGTTCCGGCTGCCCCACCGCTCGTGCCCCCGGCCGACGGTTGGCGGGTCGGCAGCGGGTCAGCCGCCCGGCCGCTGCGCCCCGTGCTCGACCTGATCTTCGCGCTCGCCGCCACCCGGCCCGAGCCGGCCGGGGCGATCCCCTCGGGCGCCACCCGCTGGCTGGCCAACGCCGAGGTCAGCGGGCAACTGGTGGACGTCCTCCAAGCCCCCCTGCCCGGTGAAACCGGTCGACGGGGGGCCGCCGACGCCCCGGGGGCACCCACCGACACCACACCCCGTACCGCCACACCCGGCCCGGCACGACCGACCGCCACCCGGTCGGCAGCCCCGGCCACCAGCCGTCGGGGCTGGCCCGGCCCGACGGTCAGCCTGCCAGCCGCCGGTGGTGGCGGGCCCCTGGACGGGGCCGCGCGCTGGTGGGTCGACCGGGACGCCCGGCTGCACCGGCTGGAGGGACGCCTGCCGGGAGGTGCGCCGGTGACGGTGGAGCTACAGCGGGCCAACCGGCCGGTGCTGTGGCCGGTGGCGGCGCTGGGTGGTCGGGCGGGGCTGCCCCGGGCGCTCACCGCCGCCGAGGAGGACCGGTTGGCGCGGCTGGCGGCCCGGACGCGGGCCGGGGGCGGCGCCACCGTGACCCTCACCGCGCCCGTCGGCCCGGGCGCCACCCTGCGGGGTACGGGCTGGATCAGCTGGACGCAACGGGCGGCGTACCTGTCGGTCGGCGACGTGCCCGGCGGGCGGACCCTGCGCCGCTACGACACCGCCGGGGTCTGGTCGACGTCAGCGCCGGGCGACGCGCTCCTCCCGCCGCCACTGCCGCCCCCGCGCACCGGGCACGTCTGGGAACGCGGCGCAACCGGCACCGACGAGGTCGGCGAGCTGCTGAGCGCCGCGCTGCGGGTCGGCGTGGCGGGCAGGGCAGCCGGACCGTCGACCCGGATCCGTGGGGACCGGCTCGCCGACCGGACCGTCGACGTCATCGAGGTGGGTGCCCGGCACGGCCGGCTGCGCTACTGGATCGACCGGGCCGGCCTGCTCCGCCGGCTGGAGCTGCGCACCCGGCTGGGCACCTACGCCCAGCTCGATCTCGTCCCGGGGCGGGTGCCGGCGCTGCCGGCACCGGTCCCGGACGCCCGCGAGCCGCGACGCTGACGGGTGGCGCGCGGAGTGACCCGGCTCTCCCCGGAACGCGGCGTCGGGCGGCTCGTCAGGGCCGCCAGCCGCTCCGCGCAGCCCATTCCTCGGCCCGGTGGCACTCCTCGTCGAACCACAGGTCCTCGGCGGCGGGGTCTAGGACGCCGGACACCAGCTCCCGCTCGAGCGCCAGGTACGCCGCGCGCCGGCCCGGGTCGGCGCGCAGGTGGTCGCGCATCAGCAGGGCGTGGCGCCAGCCGGGCGACCCCTGCGGACGCAGGTGCAGGCGCACCGGGCGACCCGGGTCGGCGCTGCTGTGCAGACGCTTCTCCCACCGGTCGTTGTCCGCGGATCGGGGGCTGTCCCACCACTGGCCGGTCAGCCGGGGGAACCCGGCGGCGGCGAGGCGCTCCTTCAGGGGACCGTCCGCCTCGGCGAGGCTCGACACCGTGAGTTGGATGTCGATGACGTCCTCGGCCGCCAGGCCGGAGACGGCGGTCGCACCGATGTGGTCGATCCGCAGGTCGGCGGGGGCGATAACGTGCCGGATCCGGGCGGCCAACCGGGCGTACTGCTCGGGCCGGGCGGGGTCGGCCTCGGCCACCGTCGTCGGGTCGGGTCGGGCCGCGCGGCGGTCGCGCACGTTCGCCTCGTACGGCAGCAGCCGGTCCCGCCACAGCCGGTCCACCGCGGAGTGCAGCTCGTCGAGGGTGCCGTCGTTGGAGAGGAGCACGTCGGCTGCCGCCCGGCGGCGGGCGTCGTCGGCCTGCGCGGCGATCCGCCGCTCCGCCTCCGCCCGGTCCATGCCCCGGGTGCGCTCCAGCCGCGCCAACCGGGTCGCCAGCTCCGTCTGCACGACGACGACCAGGTGGTACGTCGGGGCGAGCCCGACCTCGACCAGCAGCGGCACGTCGTTGACGACGACCGCGTCCGGGGCCGCCGCCGCGACGAGCTCGCCGGTCCGGGCCCGGACGCGGGGATGGGTGATCGCCTCAAGCCTGCGACGGGCCGCCTCGTCGGCGAAGACCACCGCGCCCAGCGCGGCCCGGTCCAGCGCGCCGTCGGGACCGAGCACCCGGTCGCCGAAGGCGGCGACGATCTCCGTCAGGCCCTCGGTGCCCACGGCGACCACTTCCCGGGCGGTCCGGTCGGAGTCGACCACCACCGCGCCGAGGGCCGCGAGCCGCGCCGCGACGGCGCTCTTGCCGGATCCGATTCCGCCGGTCAGTCCCACCATCAACACCCGACCAGTCAACCGGATCCCGCCCGCCGCGCCAAGCCCACCCGCCGCAGCCGGCTCCGCCACCGCCGCCGAAGGCGGGCCCGAACGAAACGCGGGCCCCGCCCCCGGCGACCCGGGGTAACCGGATCGCGGGGGCGGGGCCCGTCGTTGTCAGCGGGTCACTTGCCGCCGGCGAGCTTCTCCCGCAGAGCGGCGAGCGCCTCGTCGGTGGCCAGGGTGCCGGCCGGCTCCTCGCCCTGCCGGCTCGGGGCCGAGCTGGTCGAGGAGGAGGTGGTGGTGCCACCGCCGCCGCCGGTGCTGGACACGGGCGGAGCCGGGTTGGCAGCGGCCTCGGCGTCGGCGGCGCGGGAGGTCTGCACCTGCTTGGTGTGGGCCTCCCAGCGCAGACGCGCCTCGGCGTACTGACCCTCCCAGGTCTCGCGCTGCTTGTCGTACCCCTCGAGCCACTCGCCCGTCTCCGGGTCGAAGCCATCCGGGTAGATGTAGTTGCCCTCGGTGTCGTACGTCGCAGCCATGCCGTAGAGGGTCGGGTCGAAGTGCTCCTCGCCCTCGACGAAGCCCTCGTTGGCCTGCTTGAGCGACAGCGAGATCCGGCGACGCTCCAGGTCGATGTCGATGACCTTGACCATGACCTCGGAGCCGACCTGGACGACCTGCTCCGGGATCTCCACGTGGCGCTCGGCCAGCTCGGAGATGTGGACCAGGCCCTCGATGCCGTCGTCCACCCGGACGAAGGCGCCGAACGGCACCAGCTTGGTGACCTTACCCGGCACGATCTGCTGGATCGCGTGGGTGCGGGCGAACTGCCGCCACGGGTCTTCCTGGGTCGCCTTCAGCGACAGCGAGACCCGCTCGCGGTCCAGGTCGACGTCCAGGACCTCGACCTCGACCTCCTGGCCCACCTCGACGACCTCGGACGGGTGGTCGATGTGCTTCCAGGAGAGCTCGGAGACGTGCACGAGGCCGTCCACGCCGCCCAGGTCGACGAAGGCGCCGAAGTTGACGATCGAGGACACGACGCCCTTGCGGACCTGGCCCTTCTGCAGCTTGTTGAGGAACTCGGTGCGCACCTCGGACTGCGTCTGCTCCAGCCAGGCCCGGCGGGACAGGACCACGTTGTTGCGGTTCTTGTCCAGCTCGATGATCTTGGCCTCGAGCTCACGACCGACGTACGGCTGCAGGTCGCGCACCCGCCGCATCTCCACCAGGGACGCGGGCAGGAAGCCGCGGAGCCCGATGTCGAGGATGAGACCACCCTTGACGACCTCGATGACCGAGCCGCGGACGACACCGTCCTCGTCCTTGATCTTCTCGATCGTGCCCCAGGCCCGCTCGTACTGCGCCCGCTTCTTGGAGAGGATCAGACGACCCTCCTTGTCCTCCTTCTGGAGAACCAGGGCCTCGATGTGGTCACCGACCGAAACAACATCGGCGGGGTCCACGTCGTGCTTGATCGACAACTCACGAGAGGGGATGACACCCTCGGTCTTGTAGCCGATGTCGAGCAGGACCTCGTCCCGATCGACCTTGACGACGGTGCCTTCGACAATGTCGCCGTCGTTGAAGTACTTGATGGTCTCGTCGATCGCGGCGAGGAAAGCCTCCTCGGAACCGAGATCGTCGTGGGTGACCCGGGTGGCGCTCGAGGGGGCCTCGATGCTGCTCGTCATGTGGGCGGTTGCTCCGGTCGGATGGGTTTTGGGTTGTCACAGCAGGCTGGTGTCGCAGTGACCTGTTCGCGCCAGCGAATCCGTCGCCGGGCACACCGAGCGATCGCTCAATGGGATGCTGATGTGGCTCCGTCGACCGCGCGCCTCTCCCTGCCGAGGCACACGATTCGCGAGCGCATCGTCTAGCCTACCGTGCGCATTACCACAGCGTGCAAGCCCCGGGGTAAGTGATTCAGCCCGCTTTCACGATGCGCCGTCACATTCCTCCCGGCAACGGCGCTTCGGCCGGTCCTCCGCGCTCTCCGCCGAGGCGCCAGAGCCACCGCGCCCCGTGACCGCAGAGCTCGTTCCTCGTTGACAGACACGTTCGGACCCGACGCCCGGGGACCGGCCCCGCCGAGAAGAAACGAGCCACGACGTGCCACGTCCCACGATCACCCAGCGGGTCCGGGCTCGGATACCGGGGGTCCCGCGCACCGGTCGCGAAGCGCTCTCCTCGCTCCAGGTGCTGGCGGTGCTGCGGAACCAGGGCTGGCACCGCACGGTGAACGGCGGCACCCCGGCCGACGCGGCCGGCCGGCCGGTGCCGTGGCTGACCTACCCCGCCGTCGACCTGCTGGACCGGATCCTCACCCCCGAGACCAGGGTCTTCGAGTACGGCTCGGGCGCGTCGACCCGGTGGTTCGGCGCCGGGCGCGCCGCCGAGGTGGTGGCGGTGGAGCACGACCCGGACTGGTTCGCCCGGCTGCCCCAGCCAAATAACGGCCGGATCATCCACGTCCCCGGCGACGGCGCGCGCTGGGACACCGACCCGAACGCACCCTACGTGCGGGCGGCCGCGGCCGGCGCACCCTGGGACATGATCGTCGTCGACGGGATGGCCCGCACCACGTGCGCCGCCGCCGCCCCGGACCACCTGCACCCGCACGGACTGGTCGTCCTCGACGACACCGACCACCCGGGGCTGGTTGACGCCCAGGAGGAGCTGACCCGTCGCGGCATGGGCCGGATCGACTTCTGGGGCTTCAAGCCGGGCATCGGGCTGCACGGCTGCACCTCCGTCTTCGCCTGGGACTTCAACCACTGGTTGGTCGCCGGCTCCCGGGCCCGGCGTGCCTGACCAGCGGGGGCGGTCGGCGATGCGGGAAACGGGAGCACCCGACGGGCCGACGGCGCGTCGACGCGTACTGATCATCAACCAGGGACACCAGGGGCATCCGCTGGTCTACGTCCGGCTCCTGGTCGACGCCGCGCTCGAACGCTCCGACGGGCCCGTGGTGGCGCTGCCCGACGCCGCGCTCCGCTCCCCGGAGTTCACCCTCCACCTCGGCGAGGTCGCCGACCGGTGCGAGATCGTCCGGTTGGCCGATCCGATCACCCCGGAGCTGGCCCGCCAACTCGCCGAGCGGCACGCCTGCGGGCGGGTGCTCGTCCCCGACGGCGACCAGTTCGCCACCCGCCTCGGCCTGGTGGGGTGGCGCGGCGCGGGTGATGTCGTCACGCTGGTCATCCGGGACCCGCGGCTCTCCGGCAACCACCGGCTGCGCCACCGGGTGAAGATGGTGCTGAAGGGTGCCCTGCTCCGGCGGGCGGGACGACTCCCCCGGGTACGGGTGCTGTTCCTGGCCGACCACGCCGAGACCGCGCGCCGGGGACGCGACGCGGTGGCGGACCCGATCCTCTTCGACGCCATGCACCTCGATCCGCTGGAGATCCGCCGCGATCTCGGGCTCTCCGAGGACAGGTTCTACTTCGTCGTGGCCGGCAAGATCACCGCCCGGAAGAACCTGGACATGGTCCTACGCGGCATCCTGCCGCTCGCCGACGCGAAGGTCGGCCTCTTCGCCTGCGGTGAGCTCTCCCCGGATGTGCGCACGGCGATCGCACCGTTGCTCGAGCGGGCGCGGCAACTGGACGTCGAGGTGGTGCTCAGCGACCGGTTGCAGAGCAACCACGAGTTGAACCGTGCCGTGCAGATGGCCGACTGCCTGGTCACCGCCTACTCGAACTCCGCGCCGCCGTCGACCACCACCAAGGGCGCCCGGGCGGGCCGCCGGGTCGTCGTCGCCGGGTCCGAGGTGACCCGGATGTGGGCGCGGAACCTGGGCATCGAGCTGCACTGCCCGCTGGAACAGCAGCCCCTCGACGCCCTGCTCCGGCGGGCGCTGAGCACCCCGGTGCCGCCGCCCATCCCCGGCGGCGACCCCCGCGCCTTCGCCGAGGCCTTTCTGTGCTGACCGCACGCGGGCCCGGCCGGTCGCGGCACCGGCCCGCACGGCTGGCGGGCCGCCTGCGGCCACGCGGGGCGCTGACCCGGCAGACGCTGGCGCTCGCCGGTTCCACGGCGGTCTCCCAGCTCATCTACGCGGGCCTGCTCACCGTCGTCGCGAAGCACGCCGGCCCCGCCGACCTCGGGGCGGCCGCGGCCGTCATCGGGCTGGGCAGCTTCCTGGGTGGGCTGCTGGACTACGGCTTCACCTCGTACTCCCTGCGAGAGTTGGCCGCCGGGCGGATGAGCACCGTCGAGTACTGGAGCCGGCTGCGGACCAAGCTGGCTCTGACCGTCGCCGTCGGCCTGGCGGCCGTGCTGGTCGCGGGGGTCACCCTGCCCGACCCCGGGCTCGTCGCGGGCGGGGCGGTCGTGGCGTTCGGGCGGATCCTGGTCCTCGGCGTGACGATCCCGAACCGGGCCGACCGCCGGGTGGGACGCATCGCCGTGGTGACCGTCCTGGAACGGGTGGTCGCCCTGGTCACCTACCTGATCGTCACCGCCGTCCACCCCGTGGACCCGGTCTCGGGCCTCTGGCTCTCGCTGGGACTGGGGACCCTGGTGGCCGGTCTCTGCGGCCTGCTGCTCACCGCCGGCGGCCACGAGTTGGTCACGTCGCGACGGCTGGTGAACCCCTGGTCGGCGGTGGCCGGGTTCGGCAGCTACGCCCTCGCGGTCAGCGCCTGCAGCCTGGACACCGCCCTGCTCGGCCTGGCCGGCGGCGGCGTGCAGGCAGGCCTCTACGGCGCGGTGAACCGGTGGACCCAGCCGGCGCAGATGATCGCCCAGTCGTACTCGATGGCCGCGGTCCCGCCCCTGTCCGCGGCGGAGTCCACCCGGGCGGCGGCCCGGATCGTGCGGAACTCGCTCGGGCTGCTGCTGCTCGGGATCGTGGCCTGCGCGGCGCTCGCCGTCGCCGCCCCCGCGCTGGTGCCGGTCCTGCTCGGGGACACCTACCGGGGGTCCGTCCCGGTGCTGGTCCTGCTGGCCGGGTCGGCGGCCGCGATGCTGCTGAACCAGCCGCTGCTGACCGTGCTGACGTCCCGGGGGCACGACCGGTTTGTCGGCCGGGCCGCCGTCGTCACGGTCGCGGCGCAACTGCTCGGGGTGTGGCTCCTCGCCGGCCCGGTGGGCGCGCTGGGGGCGGCGCTGGCCGCCCTGCTGTCGCAGGCCGCCCTCACCGTGGTGCTGGCGGTCGGTCTGGCAAGGCTGATCGTCAGGGAGACCGGCCCCGACGCCGACGCTGTCCCCCAGCCCGCCGCGCCGCGTGCCGGGGAACGGGCCGGGATGGCCACTAGACTGCCGCAGTGACCGACGACCGGGCGGGTGCCGTCCCGTACGCCGACGACGCCGACTCACCGGGCGTGGTGCGGCGCCCGGTCACCGACGCGGATGCCCGGTGGGCCAACCGCGGCTGGTGGGACGCCGACGCCGACGACTACCAGGCCGAGCACGGGACGTTCCTCGGTGACGTGGACTTCGTCTGGTGCCCCGAGGGCCTGCGGGAGGCCGACGCCCGGCTGCTCGGCGACGTCGCCGGTCGACGGGTGCTGGAGGTGGGCGCCGGTGCCGCCGCGGCGGCCCGCTGGCTCGCCACCCAGGGGGCCCGGCCGGTCGCGCTGGACCTCTCCGCCGGCATGCTGCGGCACGCCGCGACGGCGGCCGGACGCACCGGCGTACGCGTTCCGCTGGTGCAGGCCGACGCGCTCGCGTTGCCCTTCGTCGACGCGACGTTCGACACCGCCTGCACGGCGTTCGGGGCGATCCCGTTCGTGGCCGACTCGGCGGCGGTGATGCGCGAGGTGTGCCGGGTGCTGCGGCCCGGCGGGCGCTGGGTGTTCTCGGTGACCCACCCGATGCGCTGGATCTTCCTCGACGACCCGGGGCAGGGCGGCCTGACGGCCGTGCACTCGTACTTCGACCGCTCCCCGTACGTGGAGCAGGACACCACGGGCGCGGCGACGTACGTGGAGCAGCACCGCACCCTGGGCGACCGGGTCCGCGAGCTGGTCACCGCCGGGTTCCGGCTGGTCGACCTGGTGGAGCCGGAGTGGCCGCAGGGGCACGAGGCCATCTGGGGACAGTGGAGCCCGCTGCGCGGCCGGCTCTTCCCCGGCACCGCCATCTTCGTCGCGGAGAAGCCCGCCGACTGAAGCAAGCCGCCGGTCGCCGAGCTCACCTGCTGACCGGGCCCGTTTGGCCGGGGGCGCCCCGGGTAGCCAGGCGGATGGCCGAGCAGAAGTTCCGCGAGGGTGACCACGTCTCCTGGGCCAGCCACGGCAGTCGGGCACACGGGGTCGTACAGGAGGAACTCACCGAACGGACGCGGTTGAGCGGGCACATTGCGAACGCGTCCCCGGATGACCCGCAGTACCGCATCCGCGCCGACAGTTCGGGGCGGGACGTCGCCCACCGGCCGGAGGTGCTGCGCCATGAGCGGGGCTGACCGGGGCGGGGCTGACCGGGGGCGGGACACCTACCGGGAGTTCACCGAGGCGGTGAACATGAAGCCTCGCGAGCTCTCCACCTGGCTGGAGACCGACGAGTCGAAGCGGGTCGGCTGGCACAAGGGTGGCCGGGCCGGCGGCGGCGAGTCGGTCGGGCACTCCTCCGGCCGGCGGATCATCGACCTGCTGCGCCGCAGGCGCGCGGAGCTCTCCGAGGGCGACTACAAACACATGCGCAAGGTCGTCGGGTACGTCCACCGGCACCTGGCCCAGCGCCCCACGGGCGACGTCCGGAACACGAAGTGGCGATGGTCGCTGATGAACTGGGGCCGTGACCCGCTGAAGTGAACCTCCCCGCCGCGCCCCACCGGCGGGCAACGCCCACCGTCGAACGCCCACGGGTGGGGCCGGCGCGGCGCCGGCCGGCGGTCAGTGGTCGGCGCTGTTCCAGTCGCGGCCCTCGCCGACGGAGACCTCCAGCGGCACGGAGAGCGGGTACGCCCCACCCATCTCCTTGCGCACCAGCGCCTCCAGCGTCTCCCGTTCGCCCGCCGCCACCTCGAAGACCAGCTCGTCGTGCACCTGGAGCAGCATTCGGGACCGCAGGCCGGCATCGCGCAGCGCCGAGTCGACGTGCAGCATGGCCACCTTGATGAGGTCCGCCGCGGAGCCCTGGATCGGGGCGTTGAGCGCCATCCGCTCGGCCATCTCCCGGCGCTGCCGGTTGTCGCTGGCCAGGTCGGGCAGATACCGCCGGCGGCCCAGAACGGTGGAGGTGTAGCCGTCGTGCCGGGCCCGGGCGACCACCTCGTTGAGGTAGTCGCGGACCCCGCCGAAGCCGGCGAAGTAGTTCTCCATCAGCCCGCGCGCCTCCTCGGCGGTGATGCCGAGCTGCTGGGAGAGGCCGAACGCGCTCAGCCCGTACGCCAAGCCGTAGTTCATCGCCTTGATCTTGCGGCGCTGATCGGCCGTGACGTCGGCCACCGGCACCCCGAAGACCGACGAGGCGGTGGCGGCGTGGAAGTCGCGGCCGGAGTTGAACGCCTCGATCAGCGCGTCGTCCGACGACAGGTGCGCCATGATCCGCATCTCGATCTGGCTGTAGTCGGCGGTGAGCAGGTGATCGAACCCCTCCCCCACCACGAAGGCCCGGCGGATCCGCCGGCCCTCCTCGGTGCGGATCGGGATGTTCTGCAGGTTGGGGTCGGTGGAAGAGAGCCGGCCGGTGGCCGCCACCGTCTGCTTGAAGGTGGTGTGGATGCGGCCGTCGTCGGAGACGGACTTGAGCAGGCCGTCCACGGTCGACTTGAGCTTGGCCACGTCCCGGTGCCGCAGCAGGTGCTCCAGCACCGGGTGCGGATTCTGCGCGTGCAGCCACTGGAGGGCGTCGGCGTCGGTGGTGTAGCCGGTCTTGATCTTCTTGGTCTTGGGCAGGCCCAGTTCGCCGAAGAGCAACTCCTGGAGCTGCTTGGGCGAGCCGAGGTTGAACTCCCGATCCACCGCGGCGTACGCGCCCTGGGCGGCGGCCTTGACCTCGCCGGCGAAGTGCGCCTCCAACTCCTGGAGATAGTCCAGGTCGGCGGCGATGCCGACCTGCTGGATCGTGGCAAGCACCTCCGACAACGGCAGCTCGACCTCCGCCATCAACCGGGCGGACTGCTCACCGTCGCGGGACAGCTCGGCGTCGATCGCGTCGGCCAGGTCGAGGGTGGCCCGGGCCTGGAGCATCAGGTTCTGCTCGGCCTCGCCGTCGTCGCCGAGGCCGTCGAGGGTGAGCTGGCCGGTCTCCGGGGCGTCGACCCGCAGCTCCCGGTGCAGGTAGCGCAGTGCCAGGTCGGTCAGGTCGTAGGAGCGCTGGTCGGGGCGGGCCAGGTAGGCGGCGAGCTCGGTGTCGCGGACGACGCCCGCCAGGGACCAGCCGCGGGCGGCGAGCGCCAGCCGGGCCTGCTTGCTGTCGTGCACCACCTTCGGCCGCTGCGGGTCGGCCAGCCAGCCGGCCAGGGCCCGCTCGTCGGCCTCGGCCAGCTCCACCGGGTCGAACCAGGCCGCCGGCCCAGACGCCAGGGCCAGGGCCACGCCGTCGAGCTGTGGTTCGTATCGCTCACGGGGGGTCGTCGGCTTCGCCGGCGTCTTCACCGCCACCCCGACCTGGGTGCCGGTCGGTGCGTGCGTGTCGAGCCAGCCGGCCAGCGCCCCGGGCGCGGTGAGCTTCTCGCCGGCCAGGTCGAACCCGGCCTCGGCCTCCGGCTCGACGGCCTCCAGGTATTGGTAGAGCCGGTCGCGCAGGATGCGGAACTCCAGGGTGTCGAAGACCTGGTGCACCGCCTCCCGGTCCCAGCCGGCCCAGCGGGCGTCCTCGGGGCGGACCGGCAGCTCCAGATCGGAGACCAGACGGTTGAGCTCGTAGTTGCGGATCACGTCGGCGAGCCGCTCGCGCAGGCTCTCGCCGGCCTTGCCCTTGATCTCGTCGGCCCGCGCGATGACCCCGTCCACCCCGCCGTACAGGTTGATCCACTTGGCGGCGGTCTTCGGACCCACCCCGGGCACGCCCGGCAGGTTGTCGCTGGCCTCACCGACCAGGGCGGCCAGGTCGCGGTAGCGCTGCGGGCCGACACCGTATTTTGTCTCGATCGCGGCGGCGTCCATCCGGGCCAGGTCGGAGACGCCCTTACGCGGGTAGAGCACCGTGATGTTGTCGTCGATGAGCTGGAAGGCGTCCCGGTCGCCGCTGGAGATCAGCACCGTCATGCCCTGGTCGCGGGCCTGGCAGGCGAGGGTGGCGATGACGTCGTCGGCCTCGTAACCCTCCTGCTCCACCACCGGGATCTGCAGCGCCGCCAGCACCTCCTTGACCAGGCTGACCTGGCCCTTGAAGTCGGTCGGGGTCTCGCTGCGGCCCGCCTTGTACTCCGCGTATTGCTCGGTGCGGAAGGAGCGGCGGGACACGTCGAAGGCGACGACGATGTGGGTGGGCCGCTCGTCGCGGAGCACGTTGATCAGCATCGAGGTGAAGCCGTAGACGGCGTTTGTCGGCTGCCCCGTCGTGGTGGAGAAGTTCTCCACCGGCAGGGCGAAGAACGCCCGGTATGCCAGGGAGTGTCCGTCGACGAGAAGCAGGCGTGGCGTCGTAGCTGTCACGCGAGCGACTCTAGTCCGTACGCCCGACAACGCCGCCCGGCGGCACGGCCGGCGGCGCCGCGAATCGGACGGTCCGCCCCGGGCGTCGCGGACCGGCGAAAAAACCGGCGGCCGCCCGCCCCCGCGAGGGGACGGACGGCCGCCGACGGCAGGAACCTCAGGCCACGCCGAGGTACGCCTCCTTGACCGCCGGGTCGTGCAGCAGGTCCTGGCCGGTGCCCTCCTTGACGATCCGGCCGGTCTCCAGCACGTATCCCCGGTGGGCCCGGGAGAGTGCCTGCTGGGCGTTCTGCTCCACCAGCAGGATCGTGGTGCCCTGCTCGTTGATCCGGGTGATGATCTCGAAGATCTGCTGGATCAGCTTCGGCGCCAGACCCATCGACGGCTCGTCGAGCAGCAGCAGCCGCGGCCGGGCCATCAGCGCCCGACCCACGGCGAGCATCTGCTGCTCGCCGCCGGAGAGGGTGCCGCCGGCCTGCTTACGCCGCTCCGCCAGCCGGGGGAACAGGTCCAGCACCATCGCCAGGTCCTTGGCGATCTCCGCCTTGTCCCGGCGGGTGTACGCCCCCATCTCCAGGTTCTCCATCACCGACATGCCGGGGAAGACGCCCCGGCCCTCCGGCGCCTGCCCGATCCCACGGGTCACCCGCAGGTCGGCCCGCATCCGGGTGACGTCGGTGCCGTCGAAGACGATCGAGCCCTGGGCCACCGGGCGCAGCCCGGAGATCGCCCGCATGGTGGTGGTCTTGCCCGCGCCGTTGGCGCCGATGAGCGCGACCACCTCGCCCTCGTTGACCACCAGGCTGATCCCGTGCAGGGCCTGAATGCGCCCGTAGAGCAGGGTCAGGTCCTTGATCTCAAGCAGCATCGGTCGGCACCCCCAGATACGCGGCGATCACCTTCGGGTCGTCCCGGACCTCGGCCGGCAACCCCTCGGCGATCTTCTTGCCGAACTCCAGCACAACGATCCGGTCGGTCACGCCCATCACCAGCCGCATGTCGTGCTCGATCAGCAGCACGGTCGTGCCGTTGTCGCGGATCAACTGGATCAGGCCGAGCAGCTCCTCCTTCTCCGCCGGGGTGAAGCCGGCGGCCGGCTCGTCCAGGCAGAGCAGGGCGGGGTCGGTGGCCAGGGCCCGGGCGATCTCCAGACGACGCTGCTCGCCGTACGACAGGTTGCGGGACAGGTCGTTCGCGCGCCGCTCGATGCCGACGAAGCGCAGCAGCTCGTACGCCTTCTCTCGGCCCTCACGCTCCTCCCGCCAGTACCGCGGCAGCCGCAGCATGGCGGAGATGACGCTGGTCTTGTGGTGGACGTCGGCGCCCACCATCACGTTCTCCAGCGCCGTCATCTCGGGGAAGAGCCGGATGTTCTGGAACGTCCGGGCGATGCCGGCCTTGGTGATCCACGACCGCCGCTTGCCGTTGGTGCGCTGCCCCTTGAACCGGATCTCGCCCTCGGTGGGCCGGTAGACGCCGGTCATCGCGTTGAAGCAGGTCGTCTTGCCGGCGCCGTTCGGGCCGATCAGGCCGAGGATCTCCCCCTTGTAGAGGGTGAAGTTGACCTTGTCGAGGGCGACCACGCCGCCGAAGCGCAACGTGACGTTGTCGACCTCCAGCAGCGGCTCCCGGCCGGCAGCGTCCCGCGCCGCCGGGGTGACGCCGGTGGGCTCCCCGGAGCCCTTCGCCGGCGGCACGCCGACCGTGCTGCGGCCGTCGGCGGTGATGTCGCGGTCGCTGCTCGGGTCGCGTTCGCTCTTCATCTGCGGATCACTCACTGGACACCTTCTCCTGCGGAACCGCCTCCTGGCGTCGGTCGGCGAACTCCGCCGCCCGCCGCCGGTTGGGCACGATACCCTGCGGACGGAAGATCATCATCACGATGACGACCAGACCGAAGATCAGGATCCGGTACTCCGCCGCGTCGAACTCCACGCCGATCAGCCCGCCGACGCCACGCAGCCATTCCGGCAGGTACCAGGTGATCGCGCCGCCGACGATGGCGCCCTTGATGTTGCCGGCACCACCCAGGATGACCGCGGCGAGCACCAGGATGGAGCTCTCCAGCACGAACTGGTCGGAGTTGATGAACGTCTGCTTACCGGCGAAGACGGCCCCGGTCAGGCCGGCCACCGCCGCCCCGATGGCGAACGCCCACAGCTTGTACTTGAACGTCGGCACGCCCATGACCTCGGCGGCGTCCTCGTCCTCGCGGGTGGCCACCCAGGCCCGGCCGACCCGGCTGTTGGCCAGGTTCCGGACCAGCACGATCACCACGAGGATCAACGTCAGCAGGAGCCAGTAGTACGGCCGGGCGTCCACCACCCCGAACAGCGCCTTGCCGTCCGAGCCGGTGCCCGGCGGGTGCGGGATCGCCGGAATGCCCCGCTGACCCTGCAGCACGCCCTCGTTGCGGGCGGCGTAGAGGCGGATCATCTCGGCGAAGCCGAGGGTCACGATGGCCAGGTAGTCGCCGCGCAGCCGCAGCGTCGGGCCACCGAGGATGACGCCGGAGATCATCGCGACCATCACCGCGATCGGCACCGCCGCCAGCCACGGCCATTCTGTCCCCAGCCGGCTCTCCGGCGAGGTCAGCAACGCGACCGTGTACGCACCAAGCGCGTAGAAGCCGAAGTACCCCAGGTCGAGCAGGCCGGCGAAGCCGACCACCACGTTGAGGCCCACGGCCAGCAGGACGAAGACCGCGGTGTCGAAGAGCACGCCGGCGAAGTCCGAGCGGGTGGTGTAGAGCGCGAAGTACTCGTTGCCGATCGGAAAGCCGAGGTACTCGTAGAACCACTTGTTGGGCAGGATGTAGAGCAGGACGATCAGCGCCACGATCGCGGCCCAGCGGATCTGCTTGGGCATCGCCGCCCAGCGGCCCTTGAAGGCCGAGGCGCGGCCCTTGTCCACGGTGGCGGTCATGCGCGCGCCCTCCCGAGAGATTCGCCGAGCAGGCCGGTGGGGCGGAACATCAGCAGCACGATCAGCAGCACGAAGCCGGTGAAGTCCTTCCAGTCTCCACCGAACAGGCCGGCGGCGTAGTTCTCCGCCACCCCGAGCAGCAGGCCGCCGAGCAGCGCACCGCGCAGGTTGCCGATGCCGCCGAGCACCGCCGCCGCGAACGCCTTCAGCCCGAGCAGGAAGCCCACGTTGAACTTCGTGTATTCGAAGCGGATGTTCCAGAGCAGTGCCGCGACGCCGGCCATCAGGCCGCCGAGCACGAACACCAGCAGGATCACCCGGTTCTTGTTGACGCCCATCAGGGCGGCGGTGTCCGCGTCCTGGGCCACCGCCCGGATGCCGCGACCCAGTCGGCTGCGGTTCACGAACTGGTCCAGACCGATCATCATCACCAGCGTCACGCCGATGATCAGCAGCTGGATGTTGGTGACGCTGGCGCCGAAGACGGTGAACATCGTCTCGGAGGGCAGCAGCGTCGGCATGCCGAACGGCGCCCGGCGGGTGCCGATGCCGAAGGACTCGGCGAGCACGAACGACGCGCCGATCGCGGTGATGAGGAAGGCCAGCGGGGGCGCGTTGCGCCGCCGCAGCGGCCGGTAGGCGACCATCTCCACCGTCACCGCGGTCGCCGCGGCGGCGACCCCCGCCACGATGAGGCCGGCCACCAGCGCGAGGATCAACGGGCCGAGGGCCGGCGCGGGCGAGTTCTGGTCGTAGCCGAGGGCCTCCCAGGTCCACAGGGCGGCGAAGGTGCCGACCATGAAGACCTCGGAGTGAGCAAAGTTGATCAGGCGAAGAACGCCGTAGACGAGGGTGTAGCCGAGGGCGACGAGGGCGTAGATCGCGCCCTGTTCCAGCCCGGTGATGGTCAGTGCCGGGAAGTTCCCGAACAACTCATCGAAGTTCAAGTGGGGGCTCCAACTGTGCGGCCAAACGAGGCGGCCGGGAGGGTGACTCCCGGCCGCATCGTCTGGATATCCCTTGGCGGGACCGGAGAACCGGTCAGGCCTTCGGGATCTCGACGTCCGGGACGACCTGACCCGCGTTGACCTTGAACGCCCAGACCAGCACCTGGGCCGGGTCCAGCTCGCCGTTGGGCTCGAACTTGTAGGTCACACCGGTGGCGGAACCGGCCTTGTTGTAGGACTTCACGAAGGCGAGCAGGTCGGCGCGGGTGGCCTTGCCGGCCTTGATGCCCTCGAGGTAGATCTTCGTGACGTCGTACGACACGTCGGCGTAGGTGCCCGGCTCGGCGTTCTCGAAGCCCGCCTTGTAGTCGGTCACGAAGGTGCCCTTGGCCGCGGTGGCCGGGGCGCAGGGGCAGGTCAGGATGGTGCCCTCGGCGACCGCCTGACCGGCGACCTTGATGAAGTTGGCATCGTTCACGCCGTCACCGGCGATCATGGTGCCCTTCCAGCCGGCACCCTTGAGCTGCTTGAGCAGCAGGCCCGCCTCGGTGTAGTACCCACCGAAGAAGAGGGCCGTCGCGCCACTGCCGACGATCTTGGTGACGACCGCGGAGAAGTTAACCTGCTTGACCTGGACCTTGTCCTCGCCGGCAACCGTGCCGAGGACCTTCTTGACCTCGTCCACCAGGCCCGTGCCGTACGCCGACTGGTCGTCGACGACGTAGACCTTCTCGGCCTTCAGCACGTTCTTGATGTAGCGGCCGGCCGCCGGGCCCTGCGAGGTGTCGTTGCCGACGCCCCGGTGGAAGACCTTCCAGCCCTTGGTGCTCAGGCTCGGGCGGGTCGCCGACGGGGTGATGGTCGACAGGCCGGCCTCCTCGAAGATCGGGTCAGCCACCTCGGACTCACCCGAGAACGCCGGGCCGACGAGCCCGACGACCTTGGTGTCGCCCGCCGCCTTCTGCGCCAGGGGAGAGGCCTTCGCCGGGTCACCCTGCGAGTCGTACTCCTCGAGGTTGACCTTGCAGTCAGCGTTGTCCTTGTTGTACTGGTCGATCGCCAGCTTCGTGCCATTGCGCATGTGGATACCGAGACCCGCGGCGTCGCCGGTCAGCGGGCCAAAGAAGCCGATCTTGAGGTCGCAGGCGGCGGAACTGCCGCCGCCACCCTCGGTGTCACTGTCGGCCTTACACGCGGCCGCGCTACTGAAAACGAGCGCGCTGATGGCCACGCCACCCAGCACCCGTGCGAGCTTCTGCCTCACGGCTCGTACCCTCCTCCGTCCGAGGCTCGACTCACCCGCCGCAATGTGGAGATTGGCTCTTGCAGGAGGGGGGATCGAACCGACCGCGAACCCGGTCTGGGGCGGGACGTTATCCCACCAGCGGGCCGGCGGGGTAGACCTAGCAAGCCGGGTTGACCTAACCGTTACGTTGAGTGGCGAGATTCACCTCAGTGGTGTAACACACAACCGGTCAGCGGGACGAAATCGGACATCGGACACTGACCGGAAACAGACCGATGACCCGCTCAAGCGGGCCACTGTTCCGTCGACCCCGACCACCCGCCGACGCCTTTTGCGTCGTCCGTCAGCAGCAACAGCCGGTCACCGGACCCGGCCACCGCGACCGCCCGGTCCGCCCCCGTCGGCAGCGGTCCCGGCAGCTCCACCGGCACCCACGCCCCACCGTCCGCCGTGAACCAGGCCGCCCCGCCATCGTCGGCCCAGACCACGGCCAACGCCCCGCGGCCCGTCGCCGCCAGACCCGCCACCTGCCCCGGCGCCCCCTTCGCCGCCGGCCCCAACGTGCCGCCCGGCCGCCAACCAACGATGCCCCTCGGCCCCTCGATCCAGGCACCGACGCGGTCGCCGCGACGGCCCACCGCGATGAGCCGCTCCCCCACCTCGACCACCCGCTGGAGCTCCCCCGGCGCGGACGCGGCCGGGTCCGCGCTCGCCACCGTCAGCGCCGCTCGCCGCCAGTCCAAGCCGTCCACCGAGGTCCACACCGCCGGCTCACCGCCCGGACGCCCCGACCCCCGCGCCGACCCCACCAGCACCCACCCCGACGCCGCGTCGATCACGTCCGCCGCCCAGGTGCGGCCCGCCGCGTCCGAGGCCAGCGGCGGTACGCCCGGGACCAGCCGGAACTCCCCCGCGTCGGGCGAGGACCAGGCCGCCGCGCCGGTGCTCCGGTTGCCCGCGATCACCCAGCCGTCCGGCCCACCCGCGATCCGCCCCACGTTCACCGCGTCCGGGCCGCCGAACACCTCGAACTCCGCCGGCACCTCCACCACCGAGCCGTCGGCGAGCTGCCGCCAGGTACTGACCCGAGGATTGCCGTGCACCCCGCCGCTCTTAGCGCCCACCGCCGCCATCCGGCCGTCGCGACAGCCCACCGCCGTCAGCACGTTCGCCGCGCCGTACGCGCTGCGCGCCGCCAGCCGCAACGGCGTCCACGCCGCCGCGTCGGGGCTGGACCAGGCGGCCGGCCGTGTCCCACCCGCAGCCTGCGCAACCGCGCCCACCACGAACCAACGGCCCGCGCAGGCCACCGCGTCACGCACCATGAGCCGCCCGGGGGCACCCGGCGGCACCGGCAGGGTCACCGGCTGCCAGTCGGGACGCAACGGGGGTAGCGGCGGCGGGATCGGGGCCGACCAGCATCCCGCCAGCACCAGCACAAGCCCGACCGCCGCGCCGAGCACCGCCGGCACCCTACGAGGAAACATGGACGAGACCGTATCGATCCGCCGCAACACCGGGCCCCGGCGCGAGGAGCCCTCGCGGTCGATGCCGTCAGGAGGCCGGCTGGGCCATCTCGCCGCCGGCGGTCTCGGCGAGGATCCGCTCGGCGACCTCCTTCATGGTCATCCGGTGGTCCATCGCCGTGCGCTGGATCCACTTGAACGCCTGCGGCTCCGTCATCCCGTACGTCGTCATCAGCGCACCCTTCGCGCGCTCCACCGCCTTGCGGATCTCCAGCCGGTCGGTCAGGCCGGCCACCTCCGCCTCCAGCGCGGCGACCTCCGAGTACCGCGACAGCGCGATCTCCACCGCCGGCACGAGGTCGCTCTTCTGGAAGGGCTTCACGAGGTAGGCCATGGCACCGGCCGCCCGGGCCCGCTCCACCAGATCCCGCTGGCTGAACGCGGTCAGGATGATCACCGGCGCGATCCGGTTGCCGGCGATCCGCTCGGCGGCGGCCAGCCCGTCCATGATCGGCATCTTGATGTCGAGGATGACCAGGTCGGGCTTCAGCTCCTCGGCGAGTCGGACGGCCGTCTCGCCGTCGCCGGCCTCGCCGACCACGTCGTAGCCCTCCTCGACCAACATCTCGGCCAGGTCCAGTCGGATGAGCGCCTCGTCCTCGGCGATCAACACCCGCCTGCGCTCGGCATCCGTCTGCGTCTCGGCCACGAGCCCACTCCCACCAGTCTGTGCCCGACACCGCCGTGCCGGGTGTCGCCGTCCCTAGCCTAGTGGGTAGTCTGTCTGGGCCGAACCATGGAAGCCCCTGTACTCCAACCGGAAGAGAGACGGAGCTCAAACCTCCGACAGTGTGGGTTCGAGTCCCACCGGGGGCACCAAAGGTGTCATACAGTCGTTCGAAAATGGGCGGGTGCATCCACCTGAGATACGCGCACAGGCCCGCCGCCTCTATCTTTCCGGGGCAACCGTCGCCGAGACCGCCCGAAGCGTCGGGTTGTCCTACGCAACGGTCCGCCAGTGGTGCAAGGATCCACCGGAGGGCAAACAGCAGCCCAGCGCGCTCCGGTGCTTCCGCTGTCGTTCACACATCGACAATCCAGCACATCCTGGCGTCTACGCCTACCTGTTGGGGCTGTATCTCGGGGACGGCCATCTGGTCACCTCCGCCCGGGTCCCGGTCCTGAGGATCTCGTGCAGCAACACCTGGCCAGACCTGATCGACGCCTGCGATACCGCCATGCAAACGGTTCTGGCGGCGAGGGTGCAACGGGTCCAGCAGCAGGGTTGTGTCAGCGTGCAGAGCTACGGGGTGCACTGGCCCTGCCTGCTGCCGCAGCACGGGCCGGGCAAGAAGCACGAGCGCCCGATCGTCCTGGCGGGCTGGCAACGGAAGATCGTCACCGCCCACCCCGGGGACTTCGTCCGCGGCCTGTTCCACTCCGACGGCTGCCGGGTTGCCAACCGGGTGACCACGCGCGGCAAGGGCTACATCTACCCCCGCTACATGTTCAGCAATGAGTCCGCCGACATCATGGGGCTCTGCCAGTGGGCGTTGGACCTGCTGGGCATCGCTTGGCGGATGAACCGCCGCAACTCCCTGTCGGTGGCCCGCCGGGAGGCGGTCGCCGCGCTGGACCGGCACGTCGGCCCGAAGTCCTGACCGCCCCGCAGCACGGCCCCCGGTCAGCCGAGCGCCGCGAGCGCCTGTTCCAGGTCCGCGCGCAGGTCCTCCGGGTCCTCCAGGCCGACGGAGATCCGTAGCAGCCCGTCGGCGGGCCGGGCGTCGCCGGCGACCGGGCGGTGGGTCAGCGAGGCCGGGTGCTGGATCAGGGTGTCCACGCCGCCGAGGGAGACGGCGTGGGTGATCAGCCGGCAGGCGCCGGCGACGGCGGCGGCGGCGGGCGCGCCGCCGCGTACCTCGAAGGCGAGCAGGCTGCCGGTGCCGGCCATCTGCCGGCCGACGAGCCCGGCGGGGTCGTCGACGCTGGGGTGGTGCACCCGGGCGACGGCGGGGTGGCCGGCGAGCCAGCCGGCGATCTTCTCCGCGCCGGACTGTTGGGCGCGGACCCGCACGGGCAGGGTCTGGAGGCCGCGGTGCAGCAGGTACGCGCCGAGGGGGTGCAGGATCGCGCCGGTGAGGGCGCGGACCTGGCGCAGCCGGGCGGCCCAGTCCTCGTCGCAGGCGACGACGCCGGCGAGGACGTCGCCGTGGCCGCCGATGCTCTTGGTGGCGCTGTGCAGGACGAGGGCGGCGCCGTGCCGGGCGGGCTGCTGGAGGACGGGGGTGGCGACGGTGTTGTCGACGAGCAGGGGCACGTCGCCGGCGGCGGTGGCGAGGGCGGCGATGTCGACGAGGTCGAGGGTGGGGTTGGCGGGGGTCTCGACGATGACCAGGGCGGTGTCGGGGCGGACGGCGGCGGCGACGCCGTCGGGGTGGGCCCAGGTGACGTCGGTGCCGAGCAGCCCGGTGGCGAGGACGTGGTCGGTGCCGCCGTAGAGGGGGCGGACGGCGACGATGTGGCGCTTTCCGTCGCGGGTGGCGGCGAGGATGGTGGCGGTGAGGGCGGCCATGCCGCTGGCGAAGGCGACGGCGGCGGCGGTGTCCTCCAGTTCGGCGAGGGCGGTCTCGAAGCGGGCGACGGTGGGGTTCCAGAGTCGTTGGTAGACGGCGTTGCCGCCGGCGGGGAGGGTGCCGCCGGTGGCGAGGAGTTCGTAGGCGTCGCCGCCCTCGTCGACCGACGGCAGGGGGTTGGTGGTGGAGAGGTCGATGGGTGGGACGTGGACGCCGAGGGCGGCGAGGTCGGCGCGGCCGGCGTGCACTGCTCTGGTGTCCACGGTCGTCATGGCGGGAAGCGTCGAACATCATGGCGACAGAGGGCAATAGTGCGGCAGAACATTCTGCGAAACGGGCTTTGACAACGTGTTGATTCGGTGCAGGATGGGCGGATGCCCCTCGCACCGAATGATCTTCGGCCGTTCTCGGCCCTGGACGACGTCGACCGCGCGATCCTGACCGAGTTGACCGTTGACGGCCGGCTACCGAACAACGCCCTGGCGGAACGGGTGGGGGTGGCGCCGTCGACGTGCCTGACCCGAACCCGGGCGCTGCGGGAGTCCGGGGCGATCCGGGGCTTCCATGCGGAGGTGGACCCGGCGGCGGTGGGGCTGCCGTTGCAGGCGCTGGTGTCGGTGCGGTTGACGGCGCACGAGCGGGCCGCGGTGGACGCGTTCCGGGCCAGGTCGGTGCGGCTGCCGGGGGTGGTGTCGGTGTTCCACGTGGCGGGCGCGGAGGACTACGTGTTGCACGTGCGGGCGGCGTCGGGGGACGCGCTGCGGGACTTCGTGCTGGACCATCTGGCGGTGGATCCGGTGGTGCAGCACACCCAGACGAGTCTGATCTTCGAGCAGGCGCGCGGGATGGGGTGAGCCACACGTATCCGGCGAGGGGAACAATTCCGGCGCGCAACGGCTTGGGGTGAGGCGTGATCGACGTACCCATGTCTGTTCTTGATCTTGCCCCGGTCGCGGCCGGCGCCACTGTCGGCGCGGCCCTGCGGCACACCACCGAGCTCGCCCGGCGCACGGAGGAGCTGGGCTACCGCCGGTTCTGGGTGGCCGAGCACCACAACATGCCGGCCATTGCCAGTTCGGCGCCGGCGGTGCTGCTCGCGCACCTGGCGGCGAAGACCTCGACGATCCGGCTGGGCTCGGGCGGGGTGATGCTGCCCAACCACGCCCCGCTGGTGGTGGCCGAGCAGTTCGGCACCCTGGAGGCGCTGCACCCGGGCCGGATCGACCTGGGGATCGGCCGGGCGCCGGGGACCGACCAGGTCACCGCGCTGGCGTTGCGCCGGACGACGGAAGGCCTGTCGGCCGAGGGGTTCCCCCGGGAGCTGGCGGACCTGATGAACTACTTCTCCGGCGAGCGGCCGGGGCCGATCACGGCCACCCCGGGGCGGGGCGAGCAGCCGGCGGTCTGGCTGCTGGGGTCCAGCGGGTTCAGCGCGCAGCTCGCCGGGCTGTTGGGGCTGCCGTTCTCGTTCGCGCACCACTTCAGCGCGCAGAACACGGTGCCGGCGCTCGCGCTGTACCGGCAACACTTCCGGCCGTCGCAGTTCCTGGCGGAGCCGTACGCGATGGTCGCGGTCAACGCGGTCTGCGCGGACACCGACGAGCGGGCGGAGTGGCTGTCGGGGCCGAGCGCGCTGTCGTTTTTGAAGCTGCGTTCGGGGCGGCCGGAGCCCCTGGCGACGCCGGAGCAGGCGGCGGCGTACCCGTACACGGCGGCGGAGCGGGAGTTCGCCCTCGCCCGGCGGGAGGGGCAGGCGCTGGGGTCGCCCGAGACGGTGCGCCGGCAACTGACCGAGCTGCTGGCACGCACGGGCGCGGACGAGTTGATGCTGACCACGCTGGTGTACGACGTAGCGGATCGGGTGCGCTCGTACGAGCTGATCGCGGAGAAGGTGGCCGGCGGGCTGCGCCGGGACGGGTGAACCTGCGGGAAACACGCGAAACACGATCTTCATACCGGCGTCACCCCCGCGTCGCGGTCGCCCGGTAACTTCGGTTCCGGTGGTGGTACGGCACACCCCGTCGGGACGGGTCGGGGGGTGCCGCGGTGTGGTGCACCGGGCCGCAGCTGTGCGGATTCCGCGGCTGCGGCCTGGTGCCTGCCACCGGCTGAGCGGCGCTCAGCGCAGGTAGATGTTCGGCACGGGCGGGGCGCTCATGCCGTCTCCGATGAAGAATCCCGGGTGTGGCGGCTGGTTGTAGGCCGTGTTCTGCCAGGCGATGGCGACCCGGTACTGCGGGTCGTGCATCAGCGTGTGGATCCGGGTGCTGGTCGGGGTCGGGGTGCTGTAGATGCGCAGCGCGGTGCTGTCGCTGGTGCGCCAGACGACCTCCTCGCGCCAGTCGCCGAGGAGGTCGCCGGAGAGCGCCGGGGTCGACTTGGTGCCGTTGTTGGACGCGACGCCGGTGCCGGTGAGCAGTCGGGTCTCGCCGCCGGTGCCGTACTTGTCGATCTTCGTGCCGTCGAGGAGTTCGCGCACCGGGTCGCCGTCCCACCAGGCGAGGAAGTTCGCCGAGGACGGCTTGCGGCCGACGTTCTGACCTCGGGTGTTGGCGAGGCCGTCGACGGCGGAGGACCAGGACTCGGCGCCGGGGCTGCCGGCCCAGATGTCGGCGCAGACGCCCCGGCCGTTGTCGCCGGAGGCGGGGGTGGACCAGATGATCTGGCCGGTGCGGGCGTCGGCGAAGTACGAGCTGGGCTTGCTGCCGTCCTCGTCGACCTTGAAGACCTCCAGGCCGGAGCGGCTCGGGTCGAGGTCGCCGACGTGCATGGCGTCGCCGTGGCCGTTGCCGGTGGAGTGCAGTAGCCGGCCGTTGTCGTCGATGGTGGCGGCGCCGTAGACGATCTCCTGCCGGCCGTCGGCGTCGACGTCGGCGATGGAGAGCTGGTGGTTGCCCTGGCCGGCGGCGGCGGAGTTGCCGGAGGTGTTGGAGTCGAACGTCCACCGCTTGGTCAGGGTGCCGTTGCGGAAGTCCCAGGCGGCGATGACGGCTCGGGTGTAGTAGCCCCGGGCCATGATCAGTGAGGGACGTTGGCCGTCGAGGTAGGCGGTGCCGGCGAGGAACCGGTCGACCCGGTTGCCGTAGTTGTCGCCCCAGGAGGAGACGGTGCCGCGCGGCGGGTCGTAGTCGACGGTGGAGGCGATGGCGCCGGTCCGGCCGTCGAACATGGTCAGGTACTCGGGTCCGGACAGGACGTACCCGCTGGAGTTGCGGTGGTCGGCCGAGGACGAGCCGATGAGCTGGCCGGTGCCCGACCGGGTGCCGTCGGCGGTCTTCATGGCGACCTCGGCGCGGCCGTCACCGTCGTAGTCGTACACCTGGAACTGGGTGTAGTGGGCGCCGGCGCGGATGTTACGCCCGAGGTCGATGCGCCACAGCCGGCTGCCGGTGAGGGTGTACGCGTCGACGTAGACGTCGCCGGTGTAGCCGGACTGGGAGTTGTCCTTGGCGTTGGACGGGTCCCACTTGAGCACGATCTCGTAGCGGCCGTCGCCGTCGAGGTCGCCGACGCTGGCATCGTTGGCGACGTAGGTGTACGCCTCCCCGCTGCTGGTGGTGCCGCCGGCCGGGGGCTGGATCGGCACGTCGAGGTAGCCGCCCGCGAACTGGAGCGCGGGGGCGGACGCCGCCTGCTCGGCGCCGTTCACCACGGCCCGCACGGTGTACGCCGACCCGGCCGCCGCCCCGCTGTCGAGGTGGTTGGTAGCACCGGTGATGGGGGTGCTGTTGACCTTCGTGGCACCCCGGTAGAGGTTGAACGACACCCCGGAGGTCTCGGTGCCCAGCAGCCGCCAGGAGACGAGGTTCCCGCTGCCGGATCGGACGCTGATCAGGCCCCGGTCGAGGTCCTCCAGTTGCTTGGCCCCGGCGGGCGGAGTGGTCGGCGGCGGAGTGGTGGGCGGGGGCGCGGTGGTGGGCGGCGGAGTGGTGGGCGGCGGGGCGGTGGTGGGGGCGGTGCCGCCGGTGCAGGTCGTGCCGTTGAGCGCGAAGCTGGCCGGGACGGGGTTGCTGGTGTCGTTCCACGAGGCGTTGAAGCCGAAGTTCGCGGTGCCGCCGGTGCCGATGGCCGCGTTGTAGCCGGCGTCGCGGGCGCTCACCTGCGTGCCGGACTGGGTGACGGTGGCGTTCCACGCCTGGGAGACCTGCTGGCCGGCGGTGTAGGACCAGGTGAGGGTCCAGCCGTTGACCGGGTCGCCGAGGTTGGTGACGGTGACGTCGGCGCCGAAGCCGCCGCCCCACTGGTTGGTGATCCGGTAGTCGACCCGGCAGCCGGCAGCGGCGGCCGAGGCGGTCACGGCGGTCAGGGTGCCGGCGGTGAGGGTGGTGGCCGCCGCCGCGGCGAGCAGCATGGTGCGGCGGCGGAATCTGGTGGGGTGCACGGGGGTGCCTCCGGAGAGGTCGGGCGCGCGGCGATCGGTGCCCGTCGGCCTGCCCTTGGCCGTCGGGAGGTGCGCCGCGCTGCGGCGGTGAGCGGACGGCATCGACGTCCGCGGTTCGGCTCCGCGCAGTACGGATGCTAGGACACCGCTTTCCCGCAGGCAACCAGTTGCGCTGCTGGCCGATGGGCGGACCGCCGGCGCCGAGCCGATGCGTCTTCCACTTGCCAGGAAACGGCTACTAAAATGTGAGACATGACCTCCGCCGTCTACACCCACGGACACCACGAGTCGGTCCTGCGATCGCACCGCTGGCGCACCGCCGCCAACTCGGCCGGGCATCTCCTGCCGGTCCTGCGGCCCGGGCTGACCGTGCTGGACGTCGGCTGCGGGCCGGGCACCATCACCGCCGACCTGGCGGCCCTGGTGGCCACCCCGGACGGGACCGGGCGGGTCACCGCCGTCGAGATCACCACCGAGGCGCTGGAGCTGGCCCGGGCCGAGATCGGGGCCCGGCGGCAGGAAAACGTCGACTTCGCGGTCGCCGACGTGCACACGCTCCCCTTCCCGGACGACTCCTTCGACATCGTGCACGCCCACCAGGTGCTCCAGCACGTCGGTGATCCGGTCCGGGCGCTCCGCGAGCTGCGCCGGGTCTGCCGGCCGGGCGGGCACATCGCGGTACGCGACAGCGACTACGGGGCGTTCACCTGGCATCCGCGGCGACCCGAACTCGACGAGTGGCTGGTGCTCTACCAACGGCTGGCCCGCGCCAACGGTGGCGAGCCGGACGCCGGACGCCGGCTGCTTGCCTGGGCGCACGCCGCCGGGCTGACCGACGTCACGGCGACGTCGAGCACCTGGTGTTTCGCGACCGCACAGGACCGGGCCTGGTGGGGTGGCATGTGGGCGGAGCGGGTGGTCGACTCGGCGCTGGGGCGTCAGGCCCTCGCCGCGGGAGTCGACCCGGGAGCGCTGGCGCGGATCGCGGCCGGCTGGCGGTCCTGGGCCGCCGAGCCGGACGGCTGGTACTCGGTCCTGCACGGCGAGCTGCTGGCCCGGCCCTGAGCGCCGACCGGGCCCGCCCGCACGGCATCAGGCCCGGCACCCGGCCGACGCATGCTCCGACGACGAGCGCGGAACGCGCTGCAGCGACCTCCTCGGCCGCCGTCGGAGTGGCCGCGTGGCGGGTTCAGCCCCTCCCGGTGGGGAGTTCAGCCCTTGACAGCGGCCTACGGAAGGGGCTGCGCGGGGGCGTTCCTCCCGTCGACCGACGCGGCACCGACCATGCCGGCGTCGACCGTGGCGACGTCAACCAGGCCGGCCTCGACCGTGGCGACGTCAACCGTGGCGGCGTCGACCGTGGCGCGGGCTCGGCGCACCCGGCGCAGCGCGCGGACGGCCAGGACGATCGCGACGAGCCAGCCGACGGCGAGCAGCGCGTAGACCAGCCACTGTGCGCCGCCGGGCAGGCCGCCGGCGCGGACCAGGGTGCGGGCGTTGGTCAGTACGATCACGCCGCCGATGGTGGCGCCGAGGAGCTGGGCCGGGACGATCCGGACCAGCCAGGCGGCGATCGGGGCGGCGATCAGGCCGCCGACGAGCAGCGCGGCGACGGTCGGCAGCAGGAAGCCCTCCGTGCCGAGGCCGATCAGGAAGCCGAGGCTGGCCGCGCCCGCCACCACGAACTCGGCGGTGTCGACCGAGCCGATGACCCGGCGGGGCTCCATCCGGCCGGAGACCAGCAGCGCCGGGGTCGCGACCGGGCCCCATCCCCCGCCGCCGGTGGCGTCGACGAAGCCGGCGACCAGGCCCAGCGGGGCGAGGAACCGGCTGCGCAGCGCACCGGCTGCCCCGTTGGAGCGCAGCGGCCGGGAGAAACGCACCAGCAGGTACGCCCCGAGGGTGAACAGGATCGCGGCCATCCAGGGCGCGGCGGCCTCGGTGGAGATCGCGCTGAGGAAGGTGGCGCCGGCGAACGCGCCCACGGCGCCGGGGAGGGCAATGCGACTCACCACCCGCCAGTCGACGTTGCCGAACCGCCAGTGGGCCACCCCGGCGGCGAGCGTCGTGCCGATCTCGGCCAGGTGCACCGAGGCCGACGCGGCGGCCGGGGCGACCCCGACGGCCAGCAGCAGGGTGGACGAGGTCAGCCCGTAGGCCATGCCGAGCGAGCCGTCGACCAGTTGTGCGACGAGCCCGACGAGGGCGAGGACCAGCAGCTTGCGCACGAGCGCCCCCTGACTTTTCGGCATCTCCTATCAACTTGGTCGACAATGCGGCACGGGCGAGCCCGGGTCAAGTCCCCTATCGGTTGGTGGGACGCGCCGGACGGCCGGGACCACACGGGACTCGTGCCGCGGTGGCGGACGACGCCGGTCAGCTCCAGGCGCGCGGATCGGCGGTCGGCCGGGCCGGTGCCCACACCCCGGGCACCCGGTCAGCTCCAGGCGCGCGGGTCGGCGGCCAGCTCGTTGACCCGCTCGGGCAGGGTGGCGTTGGCCACGTCGGCGATGGTGACCAGTTCGAGGATCTCCCGCTCGCTGGCCCGCAGGGCGATCCACACATCCTGCAACGCCCGGGCGGCACCGAGGTAGCCGAGCTGCTCCGGGCGTTGCCCACGGACGTGCGCCAGCGGCCCGTCGACCACCCGGATCACCTCGGCGAGGGAGATCTCCGCCGCCGGACGGGCCAGCCAGTATCCCCCCTCGGGGCCGCGCTGGGCGTGCACGATGCCGCCGCGGCGCAGTTGCAGCAGGATGCTCTCCAGGAACTTCGGCGGGATCTCCTGGGTCCGGGCGATCTGCTCGGCGGTCACCGGACGGGTTCGCCCGGCGTCGGCACCACCGGCGTCGGCACCACCGGCGACGGCCGCGAGTTCGACGGCCGCGCGGAGGGCATAGTCGACCCGGGCGGAGAGGCGCATGTCGGCCAGGTTAGTCGGCGGGCCGGCCGGCCGGGCTGCCGGCCCTCGGCCGAACGGACGAACCGGCATCGTCCCCACCGCCGGGGCACCACGGCTCTCGTCACTGGCGGAGTCGTGACACCATATCGGTGTCGCCGGCGCGACCGGACGGGGCCGACAAGGCGGGACGGAACGGCGCACCAGCGCGCGAATTTCGGAAGACAGCCAGGCCGATAGGGGCAGCGACAGCGATGCCGGAGATGACGCCGCTGGGTCCGCGGGACCCGGCCCGCACGGGCCCCTACGAACTGCTCAGCCGGCTCGGCGCGGGCGGCCAGGGCGTGGTCTACCTGGGCCGCGACCCGCAGGGCATGTTGGTCGCCGTCAAGATGATCAACCTCAACCTGCACCTCAACCCGCGTGCCAAGACGCAGTTCGCCAAGGAGATCGCCGCCGCCCGGCGGGTGGCGCCGTTCTGCACCGCGCAGATCCTCTTCGCCGACGTGGACAGCGACCCGCCGTACGTGGTGAGCGAGTACATCGAGGGCCCGACCCTGCAACGGCACGTTCGCGAACACGGCCCGATCACCGGCAACGCCCTGCACCGGCTGGCCGTGGGCACCGCCACCGCGCTCGCCGCGATCCACCAGTCCGATGTGGTGCACTGCGACCTCAAGCCCGACAACGTCGTCCTCGGCGCGGATGGGCCCCGGGTCATCGACTTCGGCATCGCCCGGGCGCTCGACGTCACCGAGACGATGACCAACAGGATCATGGGCACCGCGCCGTACATGGCCCCGGAGCGGTTCCGCGACGAGGAGGTCGGCCCGGCGAGCGACGTCTTCGCCTGGGCGGCGACCATCGCGTTCGCCGCGGCGGGTCGGCCACCGTTCGGCACCGGGACCATCGTCGCGGTGATGAACCGGGTGCTGCACGACCCGCCGGACCTGACCGGCTTCTCCGGCCCGCTGGCCGAGTTGGTCGGGCAGTGCCTGGACAAGGACCACCGGGCCCGGCCACCGGCCGAGCAGGTCCTGCTGCGGCTGCTGGGGCACGGGCGCACCGGGGCCCCGGTGCCCATCCAGACGGCGCTTCAGGCGGGCACCGACGCTGCGGCCACCCAACTGGTCCCCCGCCAGCCGGCTCCGCACGAGCCGACGGCGCACCATCCGGTGGCGCACCCACCGACAAGGCACCAGCCAGCGTCGTACCCACCGACGACGCACCAGCCGGTGGCGCACCCACCGACAAGGCACCAGCCGACGGCATACCCACCGACGACGCACAACCCGGTGGCGTACCCACCGACGACCTACCCGCCGACGGCGTACGAGCCGGTGGCGCAGCGGCCGGTCAGCCGGGAGCAGGTGGCGCAATCGCCGGCCGCCCCGCCCGGGTCGGCGTACGACCGGCACGGGCCCGGGCGGGACACCTGGTCGCGGCGCCTACGCCAGCAATACGCCGACGCGTGGGGAATCTCGGCGGCCATCTTCTTGGGCGCGGTCGGCGCGGCGGCCGGTTACGTCGCGTCCACCGCCGTCGGCACCGCCGCCGGCGTCGGGGCGGTGACGTTTGCCGTGGTCTATGGTGTCCGCCTACTGGTCGCCACCGCGCTGCCGGGAGCCGGCGCACCGTACGGCCCCGCACCGCACGGCCCCGCACCGTACGGCCCCGGGGCCGGTCCCGCACCTGAGCAGGGCGGACCGACAGTCCGTCCCGGCGCCTGAAAACCACCCCGAACCGAAGGAGGATCCGATGGCCACCGGTCAGCCTTCCACCCGACCGTGGTTGCCGTACTCGGTGGCTGTCGTCGCCGGCCTGGCGGTCATCGCCGCGGCGTACGTGATCGTGCGGCCGGCCCCCGGCGCGGACCGCGCCTCGTGCGTGGCGCTGGAGGTGAACTCCTCGACGGAGAAGGACCAGCTCCTCGGCCAGCTCGCCGGGCGGTACAACACCAGCGACCGGCGCTTCGGCGGGCGCTGCGCCCAGGTGACCGTGCACGGGCTCAACTCGGGCAAGGCGATGGAGGCGCTGGCGGCGGGGAACTGGGCCGGCCGGCAGCCGACGATTCCGGCCCCGCAGGTGTGGCTGCCGACGTCGTCGCTCTGGACGAGCCGGCTACGCGTGCTGGACGAGCAGGCCGGCCGGCCGGCGCAGACCGCCGAGCCCCGGTACCCGTCGATCGCGAACAGCCCGCTGGTCATCGCCATGCCCCGGGAGAAGGGTGAGCTGGTGCGGCAGAAGGGCCCGCTCGGCTGGGCGGACCTGCTCGGGCTCTCCGGGGACCAGGGCTGGGCGGCGTTCGGCAAGCCCGCCTGGGGTCGGTTCACCTTCGGCAAGGACAACCCCAACCTGTCCACGTCGGGGCTGGCGGCCACCATCGCCACCTACTACGCCGCCGTGGGCCGGTCCAGCGACCTGACCGAGGCCGACCTGGCGAAGCCCGGGGTGACCCAGTTCGTCCGCCGGATCGAGGCGAACGTCTCGCACTACAGCGACGACTCGGTGGACCTGCTGCGCGACCTGGCCGAGGCTGACCTGGGCGCGGGCGGGGACGCCCGGGCGCGGGACATGAGCGCGGTGGTGGTGCAGGAGGAGCTGGTCTACCAGTACAACGAGGGGCAGCTCAGTCCCAAGCTGGGCGAGAAGCCACGGGTGCCGCTGGTGGCGGTGCACCCGAAGGAGGGCACCTTCAACCTCGATCACCCGTACGTGGTGCTGCCCTCGGCCGACGAGGCACAGCAGGCGGCCGCGCAGGACTTCCTGACCTTCCTCCAGGACCTCCCCCAGCAGCGCAGCTTCGCCGAGCTGGGCTTCCGCGACCACGAGCGTCGGCCCTCCGACGCCCTGGTCGCCGCGGTCCGGGGCGGGTCCGGCACGGAGCTCGTCTACTTCGACCCGCCCGAGCCGGAGGTGGTCGACGCGATCCTGCGCGGGTGGGGCACGCTGCGCAAGAAGGCGAACATCCTGCTCGCCGTGGACACCTCCGGGTCGATGAACGCCCGCGTCGGCGGTAGCACCCGGTTCAAGGTGGCCACCGCCGCCGCCACCAAGGGCGTCAGCCTGCTCAACTCCGCCGACCAGGTGGCACTCTGGTCGTTCTCCTCGGAGACGCCGCAGCGGCCGAAGAAGCCCTACAGCGAGGCGGTCCGGCTCGGGCCGTTCAACCAGGCCGGGTTCACCCGCAGCCTCACCGGGCTGCGGGTGGAGGGCAACACCGCGTTGTACGCGACGGTTCGCGCCGCGCACCGCCACCTGCTCGACAACTACGACCCGGATCGGATCAACGCGGTGGTGGTCCTCACCGACGGCAAGAACGAGTACCCGAAGGACAGCGACCTCGCCCGGCTGCTGAAGGACATCGCGCTGGATCCGGAGCGGCCCGTCAAGGTCTTCTGCGTCGCCTTCGACCGGGAGTCCGACCTGAACGCTCTGGACCGGATCGCCAAGGCCAGCGCCGGCAAGGCGTTCGACGCCACCGACCCGGCGACGATCGACGAGGCCTTCGTGAAGCTGGTCAGCAGCTTCTGATCAGGAGCCGACCCGGCGCAGCAGGCCCTCCTGGACGGCGCTGGCGATGTGCCGGCCGTCGGCGGTGAACATGCGGCCGGTGGCCAGCCCCCGGGCGCCGGAGGCCGACGGGCTGTCGCAGTCGTACAGGAACCACTCGTCGGCGCGGAACGGCCGGTGGAACCACAGGGCGTGGTCGAGGCTGGCGCCGACCACCCCGCCGGGGCCCCACACCTCGCCGTGCACCGACAGCACCGAGTCGAGCAGGGTCAGGTCGGAGGCGTACGTGAGGGCGCAGGCGTGCAGCAGCGGGTCGTCGGGGAGCTTGCCGTCGATGCGCATCCACACCCGCTGGTGCAGGTCGGCGGGGCGGTCGCCGGGGCGTACCCAGCCGGGCTCGCCGACGTAGCGCACGTCCATCGGGCGGGGGATCTTCCCCCAGATGCCCAGCCGCTCGGGGTAGCGGGCCAGTCGGTCGGTCATGGTGGGCACGTCGTCGGGCAGGGGCACGTCCGGCGGGGTGGGGGTCTGGTGGTCCAGGCCCTCCTCGAACCGCTGGAAGGACGCCGACATGAAGAAGATCGGCTTGCCGTGCTGGAGCGCCACCGCGCGGCGCACGGAGAACGACCGGCCGTCGCGGACGTTCTCCACCTGGTATTCGATCGGCTCGGCGACGTCGCCGGCACGGACGAAGTAGCCGTGCAGCGAGTGCACGAACCGCTCCGGGGCGACGGTGCGGCCGGCGGCGACCAGGGCCTGGCCGGCGACCTGGCCTCCGTAGACCCGTTGCAGACCGATCGGGGGGCTCATCCCCTGGAAGGTCATCTCGCCGGTGTGCTCCAGGTCGAGGACCTGGAGCAACTGGTCCACGGCCGCCTGGCCGACAGCCGCCGCCTCGGTCACTGCAAGGCCCTCGCCGATGCCGCGTCGACCAGCGAGCCGAGCTGGTGCACCCGCAGGGTGTTGGTGGAGCCGGGGGTGCCGGGCGGGCTACCGGCGACGATCACCACGTAGTCGCCGGGGTTGGCCCGGTCGAGGCCGAGCAACGCCTGGTCGACCTGGCGGAACATGTCGTCGGTGTGCTCGACGAACGGCATCAGGAAGGTCTCCACGCCCCAGCAGAGGGCGAGCTGGCTGCGCACCTCGGGCACCGGGGTGAAGGCCAGCAGCGGCAGGTCGCAGTGCAGCCGGCTGAGCCGCTTGACGGTGTCGCCGGTCTGCGAGAAGGCCACCAGGGCCTTCGCGCCGATGGCCCGGGCGATCGACGACGCGGCGACGGTGAGCGCCCCACCGTGGGTGCGCGGGTCGTGCTGGAGCCGGGGCACCCCGATGGAGCCGGCCTCGGTGGTCGTGATGATCTTGGCCATGGTGCTGACGGTGAGCACCGGGTACTTGCCGACGCTGGTCTCACCGGAGAGCATCAGCGCGTCGGCGCCGTCGAGCACCGCGTTGGCCACGTCGGAGGCCTCGGCGCGGGTGGGCCGCGAACTCTCGATCATGGAGTCGAGCATCTGGGTGGCCACGATGACCGGCTTGGCGTTCTCCCGGCACAGCTGCACGGCGCGCTTCTGCACCAGCGGCACCTGGTCCAGCGGCATCTCGACGCCGAGGTCACCGCGGGCGACCATCACGCCGTCGAAGGCCAGCACGATCGCCTCGAGGTGGTCGACCGCCTCCGGCTTCTCCACCTTGGCCAGCACCGGGCGGCGTACGCCCTGCTCGTCCATGATGTCGTGCACGAGCTTGATGTCCTCCGCCGAGCGGACGAAGGAGAGCGCGATCATGTCGACGTTCAGCCCGAGGGCGAAGCGCAGGTCGTCGGCGTCCTTCTCGGACAGAGCCGGGACGCTGACCGCCACGTTGGGCAGCGAGACGCCCTTGTTGTTGGAGACCGGGCCACCCTCGGTGACCAGGCAGCGGATGTCGTTGCCGACCACATCGCTGACCTCGACGGCCACCCGGCCGTCGTCGATCAGCAGCCGGTCGCCGGCCTTCACCTCCTGCGGGAGCTTGCGGTAGGTGCAGGAGACCCGCTCCCTGGAGCCGAGGATCTCGTCGCCGGTGATCACCACCGAGTCGCCGGTGCGCCACTCGTGCGGGCCGTCGGCGAACCGGCCGAGGCGGATCTTGGGACCCTGGAGGTCGGCGAGCACGGCCACCGGCCGGCCCACCGTGTCGGCGGCCTCGCGGACGAGTCGGTAGACCGCCTCGTGGTCGGCGTGGCTGCCGTGGCTGAAGTTGAGCCTCGCCACGTTCATGCCCGCCTCGACGAGCCCCCGGATGCGCTCCGGGGACGCGGTGGCAGGGCCAAGAGTGCAGACAATCTTCGCGCGGCGTGTCACGCCCATCAGGCTAGTCTCTCCTCCGGGTCGGTCTACGGGCCGACCCCTTTCGGACTGCGGAACAGTGTGTGCGATGACGCCTCAACGCCCAGCACCCGGCGGGCGGAACCGCACCGGAGCCGTCGTCCGGAATCATCGTCTCGGCGGGCATCGGCGACCGCGCGCCGGGAATCGTACCGCCCGGCGTCAGCCGCCCCATGGCCGCGTTCCCCGCCATCGGGCGACGGTAGCAGCGGGCGCCTGGGACCGCCGTCACGATGCCGACACCCGACCGGACTGCCTCGGGGCGTCAGCTCTCCGTCTTGACGAGGGGGAACTCCACCGAACCGGCCGGGCAGAGGAATGTCAGCACGTCCACCCGGTAGAGCCCCGCCTGCACCGCCGGGTCGGCCTCCATGACGCTGCGCACGTCGTCCACGGAGCCGGTGTGGGCCAGGCCGAAGCCGATCGGCGGGTCGGGCTCGCGGGCGGGTCCGTCGATCGAGCCGGCGACCAGCACGATCCCCCGCCCTTGCAGCGCCCGCATGTGCTCGGTGTGCTCGGCCTGCAACTGCTGGATCGTCTCGGCGGGCAGAGCCCGGCCGGAGGGCCCCGGGTACAGCACGATGCACTCGTAGGTGTCGAGCGCTGCGTCAACCTGCGGCATCCCCGTCATGGCGTTCCTTCCCCGATCCCGACGGAAACCGGCCGGGCGGCCCGGCGGCCGTCATCCCCGGCTCAGCGTCGCACGGGGCTGGCCGACGGCGGGACCGCTCGGCGCAACTGCCCGGCCTTTCCGTTCGGTGATCGAACCACTACCTTCTGAGGGATTCTCACAACCGTCGATTGGGAGGCTGCGTGGAAGAGTTCGACTACGTCGTGGTGGGCGCGGGCGCCGCCGGGTGCGTGCTGGCCAACCGGCTGAGCGAGGACCCGGGAACCCGGGTGCTGCTGATCGAGGCGGGCGGCTGGGACCGCAGTCCCTTCGTCCGCGTACCCAAGGGGTTCAGTCGGTTGATGGACGACCGGCGCACCGCCTGGCACTACCCGGCGGAGGCGGCGCCGGCGCAGCGCGAGGTGTGGCAGCGCGGCCGGCTCGTCGGCGGGTCCAGCTCCATCAACGGCATGGTGTACGGCCGCGGCGACCGGCTCGACTACGACGGGCTGGAGCGGCTCGGCAACCCGGGCTGGGGCTGGGACACCATGCTGCCGATCTTCAAGCGGCTGGAGGACCATCCGCTGGGGGCCTCCGAGGTGCGGGGCGCGGGCGGGCCGCTACGGCTCTCCTCGGCGACCGGCACGGACGAGCTGTGCGAGGCGACGATCGCCGCCGGGGAGGCCCTGGGCTGGCGCCGGGTCGACGACCTGAACGCCGAGGACGACGAGCGGATCGGTTACCTCACGGCCACCATCCACGACGGCAGCCGGGTCAGCGCCGCCACCGCCTTCCTGCACCCGGTCCGGGACCGGCCCAACCTGACCGTCGCGGTGGAGACGGTCGTGGTGCGGGTCCTCGTCGACGGCGGCCGGGCGGTCGGGGTGCGCACCCGCAGCCGGGGGCGGACGGTCGACTACGCCGCCTCCGCCGAGGTGCTCCTCGCCGCCGGGGCGATCGCCACCCCGCAGTTGTTGCAGGTCTCCGGGATCGGGCCGGCGGACACGCTGCGCCGGGCCGGGGTGGACGTGCTGCTGGACCGGCCCCGGGTGGGGCTCGGGCTGCGCGAGCACCGGTCGACGCCGGTGCAGTTCCGGTTGGTCGGCGACGGCGGCTACAACCGGATGCTCGGCAGCCTGCTCGGGCAGGGGCTGGCCGCGCTGCGGTACGCGCTGACCCGGCGGGGCCCGCTCAGCCTGCCCGTGCACGACGTCGGGGCGCACATCCGGTCCGCCCCGGATGTCGACCGTCCCGACGCGCAACTGCTGATCGCGCCCTTCTCGGCCGCCCCCCGTCGGCCGGGTCACGCACTGGAGTTGGAGACCGAGCCGGGAATGATGGGGCTCTGCACGGTCACCCGGCCGGAGAGCGAGGGCAGTCTCGCCATCACCTCGGCCGACCCGTCGACGCCGCCCCGGATCGTCGCCAACTACCTCACCACCGACCACGACCGGCGGGTCGCCGTGAACGCGTTCCGGCGGATGCGGGAGCTGTTCGCCACCGACCCGGTCGCCGGACGGATCGCGGTCGAGACCATGCCCGGTCCTGACGTACGCGACGACCGGGAGATCCTCGAGGCGGCGCTGACCCTGGGCTACTGCGGCTATCACGCGGTGGGCACCTGCGCGATGGGCCCCGACGACGCGCACGTCGTCGACCCCGAGCTGCGGGTACGCGGGGTCGACGGGCTGCGGGTGGTGGACGCCTCGGTGCTGCCGGTGCTGGTGTCGGGCTACCTCAACGCCCCGGTGATGGCGCTGGCCTGGCGGGCGGCCGACCTGATCCTGAGCGGGGCGGCCCAGCCGACGGGTCTCCGACCGACGTCGTAGTTGTTCCCGGCCAACTGGCACTGCGTCGATCGCCCGGCCGACCTGTTGCGGGGCACGCGTCCGGGTCGGAGCCGTTACCCTCCGGTGCAAGGCCGTCGCCGGCCCGGCGCTCGTGCGGTGGTGGGGCGGCGGGCACCGCGCGAGGCGAGGAGACAACACATGACGGCAGGCGAGCAGGGCGAGACGGTCGAGGAGAGCCCGGTCGGCTGGGTGGCTGAGCACGTGCGGCAGTACGTGGCGACCGACGGTGCCGACGGCTCCACGTTCCAGGGCTACGAATCGCTGCTGGTCACCACCCGGGGCCGCCGGTCGGGCAAGCTGCGGCGGACCGCGTTGTTCTACGGCCGGGACGGCGACCGGGTGGTGCTGGTGGCGTCCAGCGGGGGTTCCGCGACGCACCCGAGCTGGTATCTGAACCTCGTCGACGATCCCGAGGTGGAGGTGCAGATCGGCGCCGAACGCTTCCGGGGCCGGGCCCGGACGGCGTCGGCGCAGGAGCGGCCCGAGCTGTGGGAGATGATGGCGAAGATCTTCCCCCAGTACGCCATCTACCAGCGGGAAACCGACCGGGAGATCCCGGTCGTGGTGGTCGAGCGGGCCTGACCGGGCGGCCGCCTCCGACGCGCCTGCGGGATTGGGGCTTACGCGCCTACGGGATGGGGATTTACGAGGCCAACCGCTGACGTGCGTGGTGACCGGAGCTGGTCGGTTCGACGCCACGTTCGGGCTGGTTGATCTCGGCCCACACCGCATCGAGGGAGAGGCCGAGGACGTCGGCGATCGCAGCGATGGTCGGGAAGGCAGGGGTCGCTACCCGGCCCGACTCGATCTTCCGGAGGGTCTCCGGTGAGACGCGTGCGTCGAGCGCGGTCACGAGCATCGAGCGTTCTCCCCTGGCGCGACGCAACAGGGCACCGAGGCGCTGTCCGCGCTCGACCTCTGCGGGTGTGAGCGGCAACCTGACCATGGCTCCGATTCTAGTACCGGGATAGTATGGCCGGGATAGTTGTTGGTTGCGTGCGGAAGGCGCTGCATGATCGAGATCCTGGATCCCACCGAACTGCCCCGAGCGAGGGAGGCAGGTGCCCTGGTCGCTGACATCCTGCAGACGCTGAAGAGTCGCAGCGCAGTAGGCACCAACCTCCAGGACATCAACCGGTGGGCCGAGACCATGATCGTCGCGGCTGGAGCGCTGTCCTGTTACGTCGACTACGAGCCATCTTTCGGACGCGGGCCGTTCGGCCACTACATCTGCACGTCCGTCAACGACGCCGTGCTCCACGGCCTGCCGTACGACTACCCGCTCGCCGACGGCGATCTGCTGTCACTCGACCTCGCCGTCTCCCACGGCGGAGTCGTCGCAGACTCTGCCATCAGCTTCATCGTGGGCGACTCAAAGCCCCCGGAGAGCGTCGCGCTGATCAGCGCGACCGAACGCGCGCTGCACGCGGGGATAGCCGCAGCCGGCCCGGGGGCTCGCGTCGGCGACATCTCCCACGCCATCGGCTCAACCCTCCGCGAAGCGGGATATTCGGTCAACACCCAGTTCGGCGGTCATGGCGTCGGCTCAACGATGCACCAGGACCCGCACATTTCGAACACCGGGCGGCCCGGCCGTGGATACCGACTGCGCCCCGGGCTGCTGCTGGCACTGGAGCCGTGGGTCATGGCGGACACCGCTGAACTCATCACCGACGCCGACGGGTGGACGCTCCGAAGTGCGACAGGCTGCCGGACCGCACACAGTGAGCACACGGTCGCCATCACCAGCAACGGGGCCGAAATCCTCACCTTGCCGAAGCAGGCGCACTCCTGAGGTCGGAGCCACGCCTACCCCTGTGCTCCTGACGCCTCATCGCGAATCAGCGGTGAAAAGGGAGGTTTCCGGGGCCCCGTCAGGAGCCAGCACCACGAGCCCGGCCTCCTGGACGAAGATGGACCGTCGCGCCACCGCGTCGCCCTTGGCGTCGAGCTGGTAGCCGTCCAGCCAGATCCAGCCGTAGTAGGTGATCCAGTCCGCGTGCACCCGGATCAGCCGGAAGAAGATCGGCCGCACGAACTGCGGGCTCGCCGCACTCGTCAGGTGCAGGAGCATCCCGGCCCGAAGGTCGGTCACGCCAGCCAGCCAACGAAGCGACGGTGCAGCGTCCCGGCCGGAGCCCAGCTCATGTCCTGACTGGCGGCCACGAGGTACGACCCCATGTAGAGCACCAGGGCGACCGGCGAGGCCGCGTACTCGGTCAGCAGTTCACGGCGGCGGGTGGCGCAGGGCCAGGGGGCGGAGCAGCCGGCGCAGAGCCAGAGGGGCAGAACGGGGCCGTGGTCGGTCACTGCTCCTCCCCCGGCCAGTTGCCCCGGCTGATCGGGATCCGATGTTTGTGCCGGCAGGGCAGTTCGTTGCCGCACTTGCAGACGTAGCGCCACCCGATCCACGACCAGACCGGCTTGTGCCGGCGGGCCAGGGTCATCGCCGTGGCGAGCAGATACTCCTTGAAGGACACGTGTCGCGGCATACGGTTACGGTCCCCGTAGGACAACGAGTCAATTGGCAATAGCCGATCGGACAGTAGGCATCCAATTACTTTCGGCTGCCATGGAACGTGACCGGGGGTCCCTGATGGGGCCCTACGAGATCGCAGAACGCCTGGGCGTCTCGCGGCAGCGGTTCCAGCAGCTCGCCCGGTACCCCACCTTCCCGAAGCCCTACCAGGAGCTACGCGGCATGAAGGTGTGGCTGACCGAGGACGTCGAAGAGTGGATCAAGAAGTACCGCCAGCCGCGCCCGACCGAGGACGACACCCCGGCCTGACCAGGTAGCCCAGGCGGGGCTGACGCGCTGCCAGGACGTGGCGGCCCATGGTCTTCTCCATCGAAGATGTGGATCACGTTCCGGCTGGCTGCCTGGAACGTGATCCACATGGCTACGCTCGATCAGTCACGGGGTGACCGGAACGGTGTAGACCTCCGGGCCCGCCACCTGTCCGCGGACGCGGGATCGCGTCATCAGCGTTGCAGCGTCAGCACACCCGGACGGTAAGGCAGGAGGCCGTAGTCGCCACCGGAGTTGGGGGCACGCCCCTGGTAGAGCAACTGCAGATTGCAGGGATCAACGGTCATGGTCTGGTCAGCGTTGCTGCGAACCAGATCGCCGTGGCTGATGTCGTTGGTCCAGGTGGCGCCACTGTTGGCCTTGCCGGCGAAGGGATTGCTCTCGCTTGCCGCCTGCGGCGTCCACGAACCGCCCAGGCTGGTGGCCGTGAACGAGCGGAAGTAGCGACCCTGCGAACCGATCGCCTCGACGAGCATGAGGTATTGGTTCTGGCCCTGGACCTTGTAGACCTGAACCCCTTCGAACAGATTGTTCGTCGTGTCACTCATGATCACCGTAGAGGTCGAGCCGAAACTGCCCGGGAAATTCCCGATCGGCATGCTGGCCCGATAGACCTTGCCGTTGTCTCCGGTGAAGAACAGATACATGTTCGTGCTGTCACCGATGAGTGTCTGGTCGATGGGACCCGTACCGGAGCCGGAGATGCTTCCGGTGAAGAGCACCTGCTGCGATGACCATCCGTTCGGATTGGTGGGGTCGCTCGACGTCCGGTAGGAGAAGGCGGTCCCACCCCACTGATAGGCAAGCACCCAGATGTTCTTCGGGGCAAAGTAGAAGAGCGTAGGCGCAACGGCGGAAAAAGGCATCGTGTTCTGGCTGGTCGAGGCCATGTCGGACCAGTTCGTGAAGGGGCCGAAGTTCATCGAGCCCCAACTCGTACCCGTGTCATGCGTCGTCGCATAGACGAGGTGCTTGCCGTTGTAGACGACGTTGGTGAAGTCCTTGAGCGAGACCCACCCCGACTTCGGGTTTGCCAGCGAGCCCGTCGAGGTCCAGCGGTACGTCGACGGAAGAGTGCAGGTGCCGTTCGGCGGCGGCGTCGTGGGCGGGGGCGTCGTGGGCCCGGTGGGCGGGGGCGTCGTCGGCCCCGCGCTACCGGTACATGTCACGCCGTTCACGGCGAAACTCGTCGGTGCCGGGTTACTGCCCGTCCATGACCCGTTGAAACCGAATGACACCGTGCCGTTGGTCGGAACCGATCCGTTGTAACTCACGTTCCTCGCGGTCACTGCCGATCCGCTCTGCGTCAACGTCGCGTTCCACGCCTGCGTCACTGTCTGCCCAGCGCCGAATGACCAGGTCAATGTCCAACTAGCCAACGGGTCACCAAGGTTCCTGATCAACAGGTTGGCACCGAATCCACCCTGCCACTGCGACGACACGACATAGTCGACCGAACAGCCGGCAGTCGCGGCATCAGCCGGCGACGCCACGACGACCGCCGCCGACGCCAGTAACGCGACGCCGGCCGACACCAGGCCGACATTGGTCGCTCTGGATCTAGTCATAAAGCACTCTCCTGACGGGATGGCGGCCGACACATTCGCCGGGACCGCTGCGATGTGAGCGTTAACAGCCGTGTCAGGTAGGTTACGGGAGCGCTCCCATCACCACAACCTCAAGCTTGCCGTCAGAAGGCGATGGCCAACGCCCACGTTCGCACACCGCAGGCCTATCGGGTTTCCGACAGCGGTGCGGGGATCAGGAGTCAGTCGTCGAGGAGAGCGGGGACGCGGGGTTAGCCGAGTAGGGCGAGGAGGTGGTGGACGGCCGGGTTGGTGGTGTCGCGTCGCCAGGCCAGCCGCACGTCCACCGTGGGCACCGGGGCGGTGAACCGGCGCAGCCGTACCCCCGGCACCTTCACCGCGCGGGCCCGCCCGGCCGGCACCGCCGCGATCACGTCTCCGCCGGCCACCGCGCGGAGCAGTTGCTCGTCGTCCGGCTCCTGCCGGACGAGGCGGAAGCCGCCGTGCGGCCACACCTGGGCGATGGTCCGGTCGAACATGCCGGGGCCGTTCTCGCGCGGCCACATCACGGCGGGCAGGTCGACCACCTCGGCCCGGCTGATCCGGCGTCGGCCGGTGGCCAGCGGGTGCCCCGCCGGCAGGGCCAGCAGCAACTCCTCGGTGTCGACGAACCGGCAGGCCAGCGCGGGTTCCTCGACGGGCGTGCGGACGAACGCCGCGTCGAGCCGGCCGGCGAGCAGTCCGGCGACGTTCGGGGCGGTCCAGGCGGTCTCGGCGGCCACCTCCACCTCGGGGTGGGCGGCCCGGAACCGGGCCACCAGGGCGTCCACCCGGCCGCCCCGGGCCGAGCGGGTGTACGCCAGTCGGAGCCGGCCGCCCCGGACCAGGTCGTGGATGCGGGTGGTGCCGGCCTCCACCTCGGCGAGCAGCCGGCCGGCCTCGGCGGCGACCCGCTCCCCCACCTCGGTCAGCGTGCAGCCCCGGCTGGTGCGGTGCACGAGCGGCACACCGAGCTGGCGTTCCAGGGCCCGGATCTGCTGGCTGAGCGCCGGCTGGGCGATGTGCAGGCGGGTGGCGGCCCGGGTGAAGTGCAGCTCCTCGGCGAGGATCGCGAAGTATCGCAGCCGGCGCAGGTCCCACCAGGTGTCCCGGGTCGCGGGATCGGGCATGGGCCAATCATAAGCGACGCTTATCGCCGACTGCTGGTTCCGTCTTGGACGGCGAACCCCCCGCCCGGCGACGATCCGTAACCAGGCAACGACAACCAGAGCACGACCGAGGGGAGCCGACGATGACGCAGACGACTGACGTGGTGGTGATCGGTGGCGGGGTGATCGGGCTGACCGCCGCCATCGCGCTCCAGGAGCGGGGCGCGCGGGTAGCGGTCTGGGCGGCGGACGATCCGGCGGACATCGTCTCGACGGTGGCCGCCGCGGTCTGGTACCCGAGCCACACCGACGAGGATCCCCGGGTGCTGCACTGGGCCCGGGACACCCACGCGGAGCTGGGCCGCCAGGCGGGCGGGGGCGTGCCGGGGGTGGTGGCCCGGCCGACCCGGATGCTGCTGCGCCACCGCCCCGCCGGCCTGCCATGGTGGGCGGACGCGACCGGGGACCTGGTGGCCGAGCCGGCCGCCGCGCCATACACCACGCTGCTGCGGTTCACCGCGCCGACCGTGGAGATGACCCCGTACCTGGCGTGGCTGCGGGAGCGGGTCGAGGCGGGCGGGGGGCGGGTGCTGCGCCGCCGGGTGCAACGGCTCGCCGAGGGCTTCGACGTCGCCCCGACGGTGGTCAACGCGACCGGGCTGGCCGCCGGCCGGCTCGCCGCCGACCCGGCGGTGCACCCGGCGCGCGGGCACGTGCTGCTGGTGGCGAACCCGGGCCTGACCACCTCGGTCCGCGACGAGGACGACCCGGCCGGCATCACCTACGTGCACCCGCGCCAGCACGACGTGGTGCTCGGCGGCACGTACGACCTGAACGCGTGGGACACCCGGCCCGACCCGGAGACGGCGGCGGCGATCCGACGGCGGTGCATAGCGCTGGTGCCGGAGCTGGCCGCCGCACCGGTGCTCGGCGAGCGGATCGGGCTGCGCCCGGCCCGGCACGGCGGGCCCCGGGTGGAGATCGAGGCGGCCGGGCCGGGCGGTGGCCGGTTGGTGCACGCGTACGGGCACGGCGGCGCCGGAGTCACCCTCTCCTGGGGCTGCGCCGCCGAGGTCGCCCGCCTCGCCCTGGGCGACTGAGCGACCCCACGCCGCCGGCGGGACGGCACACCACCGCGGCGGCGTGGGGTCAGGGCGTGAGGCGGACGAGCACCAGGTAGCCGCACTGGGCCAGCGGCACGAGCAGCACACAGGTCACGAAGCCGAGCGGAACGAACCGGGGCTGCGGGGCGTCCCCGCCGAGCACCGGCCGCCCCCACCGGCCGAGGACCAGGTACCCGGCGACGAAGGAGAGCACCGGCAACCCGGCGCAGGTGGCGGTGTAGAGGACGCCGGCACCGAGGCCCAGGCCGGCGGCCTTCAGCATGACCAGCGCCAGCAGGATCCCGGCCGCCGCGCAGCCCGCGTACACGGCCAGCGCCCGCGACAGCGGCGACCAGGTCGGCAGCAGCGGAGGGTGCCGGGCGACGGCCTCGGTGACCTGGAAGAGCCGGTCGGCCTCGTCGGCGAGCCGCCGGGCCTCGGTCAGCTCCGCGACCGGGTCGACACCCCCGGCGCGGGGCGCGGGCACCCCGGCCGCCGTCGGCAGCGCGACCAACGCGCCGCCCGCTGTCCCAGGGGGATACGCCCCGACCCCCGACCGCCCCGGCGCGGCGGCTGCGCCGCCGTCGACCACCGCCCCCGCCCCGGGGGCCCCGCCGGACCGGCCGCCGGACGGCCCCGGCCCGGAAACGATGCTGGCGGGGACGGCCGGCCCAGGGTGATCTCCCGAGGGCCCGGGTGGCGGGTCGTCGGGCAGGCCGAGGGCCCGGCCAAGGTGGCCGAGGCGCTGGGACTGCCCGGCGAGGCGCTGGGCGAGCTGGTCGGCCGACGCGTGCAGGGCGTGGCGGCGACCGGCCTCGGCGGCGGCGTCCTGGTCGGTCTCGCGGCGCTGGTCGGCCAACTGCCGGGCCAGGGCGGCGTATTCGGAGAAGGTGGACACCGCTCAGTCCTCCGCGTCCTGGTCGTGCCCGGCCCGCGTGAACGGCACGATCAGTCGGGTGCGCTGGTCGTGTCGGTCCACCAGCAGCGCGCGGTCGGCGCGCGGGGTGTGGGTGAGGTCGTGCTCGCCCAGGTACAGCCCCAGCTCCGTCCCGGGGACGTTCAGCGCGACGAGGCAGGCGACGTCGTCGCGGTGGTGCGACCCGCCGAGGTCGTCGGCCAGCCGGCGCAGCCCGCGCCACCAACCGAGCAGGTGCACCCCGTGGCCGGGGCCCTCACGCAGCAGGGCGCGCAGGTCGTCGAGGCCGGAGCGGAACGTGGTCGGGTCGGTGCCGGCGAGAGTGGCCGACGCGGCGTCCGCGCCGAACAGCACCAGGTAGGTCCGCCCGGCGGCGGGCGGTGCGGCGTCGGCGACGGCGGCGGCGAGCACGGCGATCCGGTCCCGCAGGGCGGCCTGGTCGAGGCGTTCGACCGGGTGGCCGGCGGCGACGAGCGCGGCGACGGTGTCGTCGTACGCCGGGCCCGCGGCGGCGACCAGCGGGGCGAGCAGGAAGCGGGCCTCGCCGGGGGTGTGCTGGCGGGCGAGGCTGAGGACGGCGGCGCGCAGCACGTCCGCGCCGGTGGTAGCGGTACCGACGACGGCGAGGTGCCGGCCCGGGGTGGCGTCCAGGGTGAAGCGGGCGGTGCTGCCGGCCACGTCGACCGTCCGGCCCACCAGGGCGGCCGGGGGCCCGTCACCGGCACCCAGGGCGGCGAAGGTGACGTCGTCCTCCAGCCGCGCGGGCTCGTACCCCCGGAAGACCGTCGGGGGGCGGTCGCCGGCCGGCCGGTCCCGCCACAGCTCGTGGCGCAGCCGGGCGAGGTCGTCGCGGACGGCGTACGCGTCGGGGAAGCGGATCACGGTGTCAGCGCCGGCCGCCCCGGCGGCGGTGTTCAGCACGGCCGCGCCGATCGGCAACGCGTTGGCGGCGTCGTTGAGCGGGTCGAGGGCACCCGCGCCGCCAGGCAGCGCCACCCGCAGCGGGAACTGCCCGAAGATCGCCTCGGCCCGGCCGTAGAGCGACTCGATGCCGGTGGTGGCCTGGCTGGCCAGCACCAGGTGTACGCCGTACGAGCGGCCCTTGCGGGCCAGCTCCTCCAGCAGGTCGACGGCCTCCCGGGCCAGGGCGTCGGTGCCGGCGAGCAGCACCTGGAACTCGTCGACGACCGCCACGATCCGTGGCACGGCGGCCTCCGGCGGCAGGTCGGCGAGTTTGGTGACGCCCTGCCGCTTGAGCACGGTCGCCCGCCGGTTCAGTTCCCGGCGCAGCTCACGCAGTACGGCGAGGCCGTACTCCCGGTCCGACTCGATGCCGACCGCGCGGGCGTGCGGCAGCCAGGACGGGTCGCGCTCGGTGGGGACGAACTCGGTGAAGCTGACGCCCTCCTTGAAGTCGAGCAGCCAGAGCTGGAGCTGTGCCGGGGAGTACCGGGCGGCCAGCCCGTAGAGGACGTCGAGGAGAAACACGGTCTTGCCGGCACCGGTGCGCCCGGCGACCAGCCAGTGCGGGGTGGCGTCGTCGAAGGCGACGGTGACCGGCTGCCGCCCGGCGCGGCCGACCACGGTGCAGAGCCCGGTGGCGCTGGACTCCGTCCACCGCAGGGCCGGCAGCAACTCGGCGAAGCTGGGCGGGGCGTCGCGGCGCACGGCCGGGCCGAGGTGCCCGGCGAGGGCGGCCACGGTGGCCGGTGGCAGGTCGCCGTCGAGCACGACGGGGGCGGCCAGCCCTGAGCCGTCGGCGCTGAACGGGTACCCGGGCGGGTCGCCGACGTGGGCGTACCGCTGGTGCAGCCGCAGCGCGGTGGCCGCGCCCAGCCGCGGCTCGTCGGGCGGGGTGGCCCGGGTAACCGGTGGGTGGCCGGCGAGCAGGACGCAGACCGCGGCGGACGGGCCGGCGTGGGTGAGCGCGGCGATCCGGGCGAGTTCCCGGGGCGCGGGCGCCGCGGCGGCGACCAGCACCAACAGCTCCCGCCCGGCTCCGGCGGCGTGCTGGGTCACCCGGACATGCCGCTCGACGGCGTCGAGCAGCGCGGTGACCTCGGCGGCGGTGGTGGCGATCGGGGCGAGCACCCCGGCGTCGAGCAGGGGGCGCAGCGGCAGGAAGGTCGCCCCGAAGGCCACCGTGTCGATGCCGGCGACCCGGACCGTGCCGGCCGGGGCGGTGGCGAGCAGTCGCAGCACCAACGCGCGCAGCAACTCGCCGACGCGCGGGTCGCGGGCGTCGGCGTCGACGGTGAGGTGGCATCCGCCGCCGAGCGGAACGAGCACGGGGAAGCCACCGTCCAGGGTGGTCGCCTCGCCGACCCGGACCCCGACGGGCGTGTCGGTCAGCGGGGTCGCCCCGGGGCTGGGGGCGGCGAGCCGCCCGCCGAGGCGGGCCAGCCGGGCAACGACCTCGGCGGGGCCGGTCACGGCCGGGGGCGGTGCGCCGAGGGCCAACCGGGCCCGGTTGAGCCGGTCACGGGCCTGCCGGTGCACGGCGACCGCCTGGCCGTACGCCGCCGCGAGCCTGCCCACCCTGTGCTCCCCACGCGATGGCCGTCTGGTCCAGCGAACCCTAACGGACGCGCGCCCGCGGCGGACAGTCCGCAGCCCGTGGCAGGCTCTTCTGCCACGGGTGGTGGCCGGTGGTCCAGGGGTGGACCGCCGGTCGTCGGCGTGCGGGGGGTGGATCATCGGGACCGGTGCGGAAAGCACCCACGGGAGAGACTAATTCACAATTATCGATTAGCTTGGCGTGCGTACACCCGATGGAGGGAGTCCACCTCGTGCGACGCGTTCTCGCGGCGGCCCTCGCCGCCCTGACCGTCACCACCGCTGGCGCGGCCGTGGCCGGCGCCCCCGGCCAGGCCGCCACCCGATCGGGCTGGGGCCGGCCGGTCGCCGCCCCCGCCGCGCCGACACCCGGCAGCCCCGGCCTGGGCGACAGCTACTTCCCCGACTACGGCAACGGTGGGTACGACGTCGACCACTACGACGTCCGGCTGCGCTACGAGCCGGCCACCGACCAGCTCAGCGGCACCACCACGATCCTGGCCCGGGCCACCCAGGACCTGTCCCGGTTCAACCTGGACTTCGTGCTCGACGTCGAGTCGGTGCGGGTCAACGGCTGGACGGCCACCCACGCCCGGGAGGGTGCCCACGAGCTGGTGATCACCGCACCCCGCCCGATCGTCAAGGGCGATTCCCTCACCGTCGTCGTGAAGTACGCCGGCGTGCCGTCGACGACAAAGGTCAACGGCTACACCGGCTGGAAGCGGACGGCCGACGGCGGCCTCGCCGTCAACGAGCCCGAGTCGGCCTGGTGGTGGTACCCGAGCAACGACCACCCCCTCGACAAGGCCAACTGGGACGTCTCGGTCTCCGTGCCGGCCGGCGTCGAGGTGATCAGCAACGGCGTTCAGCCACGCCCGCCGCTGGCCGAGGCCGGCAACCGGATGCGGTGGAGTTGGCGCAGCACCAGCCCCGGCACGGGGTACGAGTCGTTCCTGGCCGTCGGCCAGTACGACATCGTCACCGACGTCGCCCCGAACGGGCAGCCGGTCGTCAACGCGTACAGCACCACGCTGGGCGTGCTCGGGCCTGCGGCGCGGGCCAGCATCGAACGGACCGCCGAGATCAACGAGTGGGCGAGTGGCCTCTTCGGGTCGTACCCGTTCGAGGCGCAGGGCGGGGTGGCCGGTCCGGTCGACGGCATCGGCTTCGCCCTGGAAACGCAGACCCGCCCGGTGTACGGGCCGGGCTTCTGGCGGCGCGGCTCGAACACCTCCGTCATCGTCCACGAGAACGCCCACCAGTGGTTCGGCGCCTCGGTATCCGTGGCGGACTGGCGACACATCTGGCTCAACGAGGGCTTCGCCTCGTACGCCGAGTGGCTTTGGTCGGAGGAACAGGGCGAGGGCACCGCCCAGGAGTTGTTCGACTTCACCTACGCCACCTACCCGGCCGACGACGGCTTCTGGCAGGTCCTGCCCGGTGCTCCCGGCGCGGACAACATCTTCGACGACGCGGTCTACGACCGGGGCGCGATGACCCTGCACCAGCTCCGGCTGGCCGTCGGCGACGAGGCGTTCTTCCGAATCCTGCCGGCGTGGACCGCCGCCCACCGGCACGGCACGGGCACGGTGGAGCAGTTCCAGGCCCTCGCGGAGCGGATCTCCGGCCAGGACCTCGACGCCCTCTTCACCACCTGGCTGTTCACCAAGGGCCGCCCGGAGCTTTCCGGCTCAGCCGCCGCCACCCGCACCGGCACCGCGCCGGCCGAGCCGAAGTCCTGGGCGAAGATCCGCGACACCCACCGGCTCCACGCCCACTGACCCATCCCCCGGACGGCATGGACAACGGGCCGGGACAGCAGGGTCCCGGCCCGTTGGGCGTCGTGGCGTGCGGTGGGTCAGCGGGCGGCGAGCGGCTGGTGTGCCGGGTCGACCGGGGCGGGCAGTTCGCCGACGCCACCGAGGTACGTGTGGATCGCGGCGGCCGCCGCGCGTCCCTCGGCGATCGCCCAGACGATCAGCGAGGCTCCCCGGTGCATGTCGCCGGCGACGAAGACGCCGTCGGCGGCGGTCTGCCAGTCCGGGCGGGCGTCCACCGCGCCCCGGGCGTTGCGGGTGACCCCGAACTGCTCCAGCAGCGGCTGCCGTTCGGTGCCCTCGAAGCCGATCGCCAGCAGCACCAGGTCCGCAGGGAGGTCCCGCTCGGAGCCGGGCAGCGGGGTGACGATCCGCCGGCCGTCGCGCTTCTCGACGGTCACCTCGGCGATCCGGACGGACTTCACCTGGCCGGTGCCGTCGTCGACGAACTCCTGCACGGCGACGGCGAAGACCCGATCGCCGCCCTCCTCGTGCGCCGGGTAGTTGCGCAGAACCCACGGCCAGGTCGGCCACGGGTCCCGTTCGGCGTCGCGGGAGTGCGGCGGCTCCGGGTACAGGTCGAGCTGGTGCACCCCGGCGGCGCCCTGGCGGTGGGCCACGCCGAGGCAGTCCGCGGCGGTGTCGCCGCCGCCGATGATGACCACGTGCTTGCCGGCCGCGTCGATCGGGGTGCCGTTGGGCAGCACGGCGAGCGCCGGCTTGTCCTCACTGGCCGCGGCGACCACCCGGTTCGCCGCGACGAGGTGCCTCATCGCCTGGTGTACGCCGCGCAGCCCCCGTCCCGGGGTCTCCGGGGTGTCCCGGCCCTGGAGTGCTCCGCAGGCGAGCAACACGGCGTCGTGCGCCTCGCGCAACTGCTCGGCGGTCACGTCGACACCCACGTTCACCCCGGTACGGAACCGCACGCCCTCGGCCTCCAGTTGGGCCAGCCGCCGGTCGACGTGCTGCTTCTCCAGCTTGAAGTCGGGGATGCCGTACCGGAGCAGGCCGCCGATCGCATCGTCGCGCTCGTACACCGTCACGGTGTGGCCGGCGCGGGCGAGCTGTTGGGCGGCGGCCAGGCCTGCGGGCCCGGAGCCGACCACGGCGACCGTCCGGCCGGTCGGCGCCGCCGCCGGGCGAGGAATGAGCCCGCCCCGGGTCACCGCCGCGTTGGCGATCTCCACCTCAATCTGCTTGATGGTGACCGGGTCGCCGCCCCCGATGCCGAGGACGCACGCGGCCTCGCACGGTGCCGGGCAGAGCCGGCCGGTGAACTCGGGGAAGTTGTTGGTGGCGTGCAGCGACTCCACCGCCGCATCCCAGTTGCCGGTCCGGACCAGATCGTTCCAGTCCGGGATGCGGTTGCCCAGCGGGCAGCCGGCAGTGTCGCTGTGGCAGAACGGGATGCCGCAGTCCATGCAGCGGGTGGCCTGCTCGCGGATCAGCTCCTCGCCGGCCGGCGGGTACACCTCCCGCCAGTCGCTGATCCGCACCGGCACCGGGCGGCGCGCGGGCAGCCGCCGGTCGTAGCGCAGGAAACCGTTCGGGTCAGGCACGAGCCACCTCCTGGGCGACCGACCGCAGGGCGGGCGGTACCGACACGGACGAGTCCGAAGACGCCGACGACGATGACACGGACGAGACGGAAGACGCCGGCTGCGATGACACCGACGAGTCGGAAGACGCCGACGGCGATGACACGGACGAGACGGAAGACGCCGACGACGATGACACGGACGAGACGGGAGACGCCGACGACGATGACACGGACGAGACGGGAGACGCCGGCTGCGATGCGGAAGCGGCTGACGCCGCCAATGCGCTCATCACCGCGTCGTCGACGTCACGGCCGGCAGCTTCGGCGGCTCGCATGATCTCCAGCACCCGGCGGTAGTCCCGGGGCACCACGGCGGTGAACTCCTCCACCGCCTCCGGCCAGCGCTTCAGCAGCGACTCGGCGACCGTCGAGGCGGTCTCGTCGACGTGCCGGTGGATCAGCTCGTGCAGCCGGTCCCGCTCCTCGTCGCACAGCGGCAACAGGTCGACCATCTCGGTGTTGACCCGCCGCCGGTCGAGATTCCAGACGAACGCCGTCCCGCCGGACATGCCGGCGGCGAAGTTGCGCCCGGTCTCGCCGAGCACCACCACCGTGCCGCCGGTCATGTACTCGCAGCCGTGGTCGCCGACGCCCTCGACGACCGCCACCGCGCCGGAGTTACGCACCGCGAAGCGCTCGCCGACCCGGCCGCGCAGGAAGACCTCGCCCGCCGTGGCCCCGTACAGGATGGTGTTGCCGGCGACGATCTGGTCCTCGGCGCGCTCCCCCGGTGGGGCCCCGCCGTTGACGAACGGCGCGGCGGCGTCCGGGCGGACGACGATCCGGCCGCCGGAGAGGCCCTTGGCAACGTAGTCGTTGGCGTCGCCGTGCAGCCGCAGGGTGACTCCGTTCGGCAGGAACGCGCCGAACGACTGCCCGGCGGTGCCGCGCAGCAGGAACTCGATGGTGTCGGTAGGCAGGCCGGTCCCGCCGAAGCGGCGGGTGACCTCGCCGCCGAGCATCGCGCCGACGCTGCGGTGCTCGTTGCGCACCGCCACCTCGACCCGCACCGGCGTGCCGTCGGTGAGCGCCGGCCCGGCAAGGGCGATCAGCTCGTTGTCCAGCGCCAACTCCAGGCCGTGGTCCTGGGCCCGCACGCCACGCCGGGCGGCGCCGGCCGGCAGCTCCGGCTGGTGCAGTACGCGGCTCAGGTCCAGACCGTGGGCCTTCCAGTGGTCGATGGCCTCGACGACGTCGAGCAGCTCGGTCTGGCCGATCGCCTCGGAGATCGACCGGAGGCCCAGCTCGGCGAGGTACCCCCGGACCTCCTCGGCGAGGAAGAGGAAGAAGTTCTCCACGAACTCGGGGGTGCCGTTGAACCGTTCGCGCAGCACTGGGTTCTGAGTCGCGATGCCGACCGGGCAGGTGTCCAGGTGACAGACCCGCATCATCACGCAGCCGGAGACGATCAACGGGGCGGTGGCGAAGCCGAACTCCTCGGCGCCGAGCAGCGCCGCGATCAGCACGTCCCGGCCGGTCTTGAGCTGCCCGTCGACCTGCACGGTGACCCGGTCGCGGAGCCTGTTGAGCAGTAGCGTCTGCTGCGCCTCGGCCAGGCCCAGCTCCCAGGGGGTGCCGGCGTGCTTGAGGGAGTTCAGCGGAGAGGCGCCGGTGCCGCCGTCGTGGCCGGAGATCAGGATGACGTCGGCCTTGAGCTTCGCCACGCCGGCCGCGACCGTGCCGACGCCGACCTCGCTGACCAGCTTGACGTGCACCCGGGCGGCCGGGTTGACGCACTTGAGGTCGTGGACGAGTTGGGCCAGGTCCTCGATCGAGTAGATGTCGTGGTGCGGCGGCGGGGAGATCAGGCCGACGCCCGGGGTGGCATGCCGGGTACGGGCGATCCACGGCCAGACCTTGTTGCCGGGCAGTTGGCCGCCCTCGCCGGGCTTGGCGCCCTGGGCCATCTTGATCTGGAGGTCGTCGGCGTTGACGAGGTATTCGCTGGTCACGCCGAACCGGCCGCTGGCGATCTGCTTCACCGCGGAGCGCCGCTGCGGGTCGTGTAGCCGCTCGACGTCCTCGCCGCCCTCGCCGGTGTTGGACTTGCCGCCGAGGCGGTTCATCGCGATGGCGAGGGTCTCGTGCGCCTCGGCGGAGATCGACCCGTACGACATGGCGCCGGTGGCGAACCGCTTGACGATCTCGCTCACCGGCTCGACCTCGTCCAGCGGCACCGGCGGGCGGAGGCCGGTGCGCAGGGTGAACAGGCCGCGCAGCGAGCCGGCCCGCGCGGCCAGCTCGTCGACCTTGGCCGTGTACTGGCGGAATACGTCGTACTGGCGGGTTCGGGTGGCGTGCTGGAGCAGGAAGACCGTCTCCGGGTTGAACAGGTGCAGCTCACCCTCGCGGCGCCACTGGTACTCGCCGCCGACCTCCAACTGGTCGGACGCCACCACGCCCGGCGCCGGCCAGGCCCGCGAGTGTCGGGCGGCGACCTCGGCGTGGATGCCGTGCAGGTCGACCCCGCCGATCGTGCTCGGGGTGCCCCGGAAGTATCGCTCGACAAGACGGGTGTCCAGGCCGAGGGCCTCGAACACCTGCGCCCCGCAGTAGGACGAGACGGTCGAGATGCCCATCTTGGACATGATCTTCAGGACGCCCTTGCCGAGCCCCTTGACGTAGTTGCGCACCGCCTTCGCCGCCATCTCCGATGGCGGCTCGTCGGGCTTTGTCGGGGCCACTCCGGTCAGTACTCCGGTGGCGATCATGTCCTCCACCGACTCGAACGCAAGGTAGGGGTTGACGGCCGCGGCGCCGTACCCGATCAGCACGGCCGCGTGGTGCACCTCGCGGCAGTCCCCGGACTCGACGATCAGCGCCACCTGGGTACGGGTCTGCTCGCGCACCAGGTGCTGGTGCACGGCGGCGGTGAGCAGCAGCGACGGGATCGGGGCGAGGTCGGCGTTGGAATCCCGGTCGGAGAGCACCAGGATGCGTACGCCGTCCTCGATCGCCTCGGACACGTGCCGGCAGATCTCGGTGAGCCGGGCCTTGATCCCGGGACCGCCGTCGCGGACCCGGTAGAGCCCGGAGACCCGCACGGCCTTGAAGCCGGGCAGGTCGCCGTCCTCGTCGATGCAGAGGATCTTGGCCAGCTCGTCGTTGTCGATCACCGGGTACGGCAGCACGACCTGCCGACAGCTCGCCGCGCCCGGGTCGAGCAGGTTGCCCTCCGCGCCGATGGTGTGCCGGAGGCTGGTCACCAACTCCTCCCGGATGGCGTCCAACGGCGGGTTCGTGACCTGGGCGAAGAGCTGGTGGAAGTAGTCGTAGAGCAACCGGGGCCGGGTCGACAGCGGGGAGATCGGCGTGTCGGTGCCCATCGAGCCGAGCGGCTCGGCGCCGGTGCGGGCCATCGGCTCGAGGAGGATCTTCAGCTCCTCCTGCGAGTACCCGAACGTCTGCTGACGGCGGCGCACCGAGTCGTGCGTGTAGACGGTGTGCTCGCGCGGGGGCAGGTCGGTCAGGTCGATCAGCCCGGCGTGCAGCCACTCGCCGTACGGCTGCGCGGCGGCCAGCTCGGCCTTGATCTCGTCGTCGGAGACGATCCGGCCGGCGACGGTGTCGACCAGGAACATTCTTCCCGGCTGGAGCCGCCCCTTGGCGACCACGGTGGCCGGGTCGAGGTCCAGCACGCCCGCCTCGCTGCCGAGCACCACCAGGCCGTCGGAGGTGCGCCACCAACGGCCCGGGCGCAGGCCGTTGCGGTCGAGCACCGCGCCGACGATGTCGCCGTCGGTGAACGCGACGGACGCCGGCCCGTCCCACGGCTCCATCAGGCTGGAGTGGAACCGGTAGAAGGCGCGCTCGTCGGCGCGCATGTCCGAGTCGTTCTCCCACGCCTCGGGGATCATCATCAGCACCGCGTGCGGCAGGCTCCGCCCGGACAGGTGCAGCAGCTCCAGGACCTCGTCGAAGTTCGCCGAGTCGGACGCGGCCGGGGTGCAGACCGGGAAGACCCGGCGGATGTTGCCGGGCAGGTTCGGGCTGCGCAGCATCGATTCTCGTGCCTGCATCCAGTTCCGGTTGCCGCGGATCGTGTTGATCTCGCCGTTGTGCGCGATGAGCCGGTACGGGTGGGCCAGCGGCCAGGAGGGGAACGTGTTGGTGGAGAACCGCGAGTGCACCAGCGCGATCGCGCTGACCACCCGCTCGTCGGTCAGGTCCGGGAAGAACTCCGGGAGCTGGTCGGGGGTGAGCATCCCCTTGAAGACCATGGTCCGGGCGGAGAGCGACGGGAAGTATGCCGGCACGCCCCGCTCGGTGCTCTCCCGCTCGGCCTGCTTGCGCACGCAGAACGCCACCCGGTCCAGGTCGAGGCCGGTCAGCGGGGAGCCGGCCGGACCGGCCGGGGAGTCGGTGAGCCGGTGCGCGGCCAGGAAGACCTGCCGCACCCGGGGCATCGCCGCGAGGGCGGTCTCGCCCAGGCCACCCGGGTCGGTGGGCACGTCCCGCCAGCCGAGGATGTCGGCGCCCTCGACCAGGGCGTACTTCTCCAGAACCCGGCGGGCACGGGCCTCGCCGGCGTCGTCGGTCGGCAGGAAGACCAGGCCGGTGGCGTATTCCCCGGCAGGCGGCAGCGGGAAGTCCACCACCGCGCGTAGGAACGCGTCCGGCACCTGAATCATGATCCCGGCGCCATCGCCGGTGTTGTGCTCCGCGCCGCGGGCACCTCGGTGGTCCAGCCGGAGCAGTGCGCCGAGGCCGTTCGCCACGACCGCGTGGGAACGCCGACCGTACAGGTCCGCCACGAAGGCCACACCGCAAGCGTCATGCTCGTGCACGGGGTCGTAGAGGCCGGTCGCGCGCGGGGCCGACTGCTGGTTGGGAGGGTACGGAAAGGCCACCGGGCCTCCTGTCGTCACTCAGGTTTGGAACACGGTCGGGACGACGTCGGCCCTTATGGGTCTATTGAGTCTACGTTAGGGGTTACCACGCAAGGCCAGTTCAGATTGATCACACTTCCAGATGGTGGGAAAGGTAGTCTCGCGCGGTGGATAACGTGCGCACTGAGCCGACTGCGACGTTCGACCGGCTGGAACACCTCTACGACGCGGTGCCCCGTGATGTGGCCCGCGCGGAGGAACACGGCCCCCTCGTGCTCTTCGTCCGGGACGGCCCGGGTTGGCCGTTCTATGCCCGGCCCCGGCTCGACGCCACCGCGCCGGCCTCGGTCGCCGACGTCACCGCCGTGCGGCAGCGGCAGCGGGAACTGGGTCAGCCGGAGGCCTTCGAGTGGGTGCACGAGCGCCACCCGGACCTGCTCGCGGTCACCCGCGCGGCGGGGCTGACCGTGCTGGAGGCCCCGCTGATGGTGCTCGACCCGGCGGCGACGCCGGCCGTGCCCGAGGACTTCACCGACGTACCGGTGCGGCTGCTGGACCCCGCCGCGCCCGGCTTCGCCGCGGACGTGGCCGCCCGCCGCGCGGTCGCCGCGGTCGCCTTCGCCGCCGCCGGCACCGCTCGGGGCGACGCCGGACCAGCGCAGCGCGACGCGGCGATCACCGAGCTGGACCCGGCCTCGCTGGACGAGGAGCGGGCCCGCGTCGCCGACGGCCGCCGCCTCTCGGTGCTCGCCGAGACGCCCACCGAGGGCGCGCTGGCCAGCGCAATGGCGATGCCGCTCGGGGACACCGCCGAGATCGCCGGGGTGGCCACCCTGCCGTCGGCCCGCCGCCGGGGCCTCGGCGCGGCGGTCACCGCCGCCCTCGCTGGCGAGCTGCGCCAAGCCGGCACCGACCTGATCTTCCTCTCCGCCGGCAGCGAGGAGATCGCCCGCGTCTACCTGCGGGTCGGCTTCCGCCGGCTCGGCACCGCCTGCATCGCCGAGCCCACCGCGCTCATCTGACCCAGCGCACTCACCTGCCTGAGCCTCGGCACTCACCTGGCTGAGCCAGGGCACTCACCTGGCTGAGCCAGCGGCCCCACCTGACCCAACCGGCGGGGTCGTCCTCACCTGGCGCGGCACCGGGCCGCGCGCCAGGTCAGGACGGGGGGCGCCAACGGGCGGCGGAGGAGGCGGCGCTGGAAAGCAGGCGGGGGCTGATCGTGCCCAGGGCCGCGTCGCGGGCCCGCAGGGCGAGCCGGCCCCGGGCCTGGAGCACCGCCGACATCCGGCGGGTCTGCCGGACCACCGCGGCCGCGCGAGGCCGGCGCAACCGGTCGTACGAGGCGACGGCGTCCGGCAGGCGGGCCTCGCGCAGCAGCGAGGCGAGGGTGGCGGCGTCCTCGAAGGCGAGACAGGCACCCTGGCCGAGGTGCGGGGGCATGGCGTGAGCGGCATCGCCGAGCAGCACCACCCCGCCCGGCCCGGCCGGGAAACCGTACGCGCGGGGCAGCGGGCGCAGCTCGCGGATCTCCTGTTGCACCAGGTCCGCAGGGTCGGTGGCGTCGAGCAGCTCCCCGATCGGGGCGGGCCAGCCGGCGTACCAGCGGCGAAGCAGAGCGAGCTGGGTCTCCGGGGACTCCGGCCGGGGCGCACCGGCGGCGGTGGCCACCCAGTAGACGCCACCCCGGCTGGACCCGCCCGACGAGCCACGCTCGCCCAACGAGGCGGCCACGAACCGGTACCCGGCGCCCAGGGTCTCCCCGCCGACCGGCTGGTCCGCCGGCAACTGTGGGGCCCGGTACCAGGGGATGACCGCCCGCCAGGCGGCGCAGCCGGAGCTGACCACCCGCGACTCGGGAGCCAACTGCCGGCGGATCTCGCTGTCGATGCCGTCGGCGGCGACCACCAGGTCTGCCTCGAAGCGCTGCCGACCGTCGCCGACGGAGGGCCGTTCACCCGCCTCGGCCCGGACCGTGCGCATCACCACACCGGTGCGCAGCTCCACCCGCTCGCCGAGACCCGCGATCAGCGTGTCGTGCAGGTCCTCCTGGTGCACCACCACCGGCATCCGGTCGGCGGGGGTGGGGCGGGGCTGCACCAGCCAGTGCCCGTCGGGGCGGCGTACCCCGCCGTCGGGCAGCGGGGTGGCGATCGCGTCCAGGCCCGCGCCGAGGCCGAGGGCGCGCAGCGCGCGTACCCCGTTGGGCCAGAGCACGACGGCCGTCGGCTCCGGACGGACCCGGTCGGCACGCTCCAGCAGGGTGACCCGCCACCCGGACCGGGCCAGCGCGCCGGCGACCGCGAGGCCGCCGATCCCGGCCCCGACCACCACTGCGGTACGCATGCCGTCTCTTCCCCCCGCTCAGCTCTCCCGGTCGGTGGCGCGGGGGCCGGCGGTGCCGGACCGCTCGCCGCCCGGCGGCACGTCACCGCCCGCCCGGTCGCCCTCATCTCGCGCGTCGCCCGTCAGGTCGCCCTCGCCGTGCGCACCGGCCGCCCGATCGCCCTCGTCACGCGGGTCGCCCGTCGGGTCGTCGCCGGGCGCGTCGGCACCCGCCGCAGGACCCTCGGCAGCCCCGGGGCCCGAGGCCGCGTCGGGCTCGTCGGGGACCGCACCGGTCTCCTGGTACGCGCGAAACTGCTCCTCGCTCACCACCCGGTAGCCCTCGGGGGCGGTCGCCTGCGCACCGGAGCCTCGCTGGGACAGGTCCACCTGGGAGACGTCGCCGCCGGTGGCGGTCGGGACGCCGGTGGGGCCGCCGATCGGGATCAGATATTCCCGGGGGCCACGGGCCCGCAGGAAGTAGATCAGCGCGCCGACGAAGACCAGGGCGGCCGTGAAGACGTTGAGCCGGACGCCGAGGATGCGGTTGGCCTCGTCGGTGCGAATCAGCTCGATCCAGAACCGGCCGACGGTGTAACCCATCACGTAGAGCGCGAACGCCCGCCCCCTGCCGAGGCGCAGCTTGCGGTCGAGAACGATGACCAGGGCGGCCACGCCGACGTTCCACAGTGCCTCGTAGAGGAACGTCGGGTGGTAGAGACCCGGCAGCAGCACCGGCTGGCCGTCGACGACCTGGGCGTGGCCGGGGTTGCGCGAGTCCATGTCGTGGACCTGAAGCCCCCACGGCAGAGTCGTCCGGCCGCCGTAGAGCTCGTTGTTGAACCAGTTGCCGAACCGGCCGATGGCCTGGGCCAGCGGCAGCCCTGGGGCGAGCGCGTCGGCCACCACGGCGAACGGAATGCCGAGCTGGCGGGCCGCGATCCAGGCGCCGAGCGCTCCGCCGGCCACCGCGCCCCAGATGCCCAGCCCGCCCTCCCAGATGAAGAACGCCTTGAGCGGCTCGCCGCCGGCGCCGAAGTATTTCTCCGGGGAGGTGATGACGTGGTAGATCCGGGCACCGACGATGCCGGTCGGCACCGCCCAGACGGCGATGTCGAGCACCGCGCCGGGGGCGACGCCCCGCTGGCGCAGCCGACGCTCGGTCAACACGCAGGCCACCACAATGCCGGCGATGATGCAGAGCGCATACGCCCGCAGCGGCAGCGGGCCGAGCTGCCAGACGGCCGTGCTCGGGCTCGGCAGGGCAGCCAGGGGGATCGTCGAGGCGAGGGTCACGGGCCACACGCTACCGCTGCGCACCGCCCCGGCGGCACCCCGGTCGGGTGAGCCGCGCGATCTCCGGCCCACGAAGACGCCTTGTGTCGCATCTCGCGGTGCCCGGGTGGGGCGCGGCGGTCAGCGGCGCGGGCCGCGCACGCCCTCGGCGAGTTCGGCGCTGAGCGCGCGCAGGGCGGCCAGGCCGTCGGCCGGGTCCGGCGCGTCGAGCAGGCAGCGGATCAGCGCGCTGCCGACGATGACCCCGTCGGCGTACCCGGCGACCGTGCCGGCCTGTGCGCCGGTGCCGACGCCGAGCCCGACCGCGACCGGCAGGTCGGTGACCTCCCGCAGCCGGGAGACCAGCAGCGGCGCGGCGTCGGAGGTCTGCGAACGGGCACCGGTGACGCCCATGATCGCGGTGGCGTAGACGAAGCCCCGGCAGTGTTCCACGGTCATCCTCAGCCGCGCGTCGGTCGACGACGGGGAGACCAGGAAGGTGCGGTCCAGCTCGTGCGCGTCCGAGGCGGCCAGCCACTCGTCGGCCTCGTCGGGGATCAGGTCCGGGGTGACCAGGCCGGTGCCGCCGGCCGCGGCCAGGTCCCGGGCGAACGCGTCGACGCCGTACTGCTCGATCGGGTTCCAGTAGGTCATCGTGACCACCGGGGCGCCGGTGGCCGCGACCGCCTCGATGATGCGCAGCGTGTCGGCGGTGCGTACGCCGCCGGCCAGGGCGATGTCGCTGGCCCGCTGGATCACCGGGCCGTCCATCACCGGGTCGGAGTACGGGATCTCCAGCTCGATGACGTCCACCCCGGCCTCCACCATCGCGATCATCGCGGCGATGCTGCCCTCGACGGTGGGGAACCCGGCCGGCATGCAGCCGACCAGCACGGCCCGCCCGTCGGCGCGAGCCTTGTCAAAGGCCACCCCGATCCGGCTCATGCCGTCACCTGCGCGCGATCGGTGCCGGCGGGCGCCGGCGCCACGCAAAGCCGGATGACTCGCTCGCTCACGACGCTGACTCCTTGTCGAGGATGCCGAAGTACTCGCCGGCGGTGTGCACGTCCTTGTCACCCCGGCCGGAGAGGTTGACCACGATGACCGGCTCCCGGCCCAGCTCGGCGGCGAGCGCCGGGGCGATCTGCTGCGCGCCGGCGAGCGCGTGCGCGCTCTCGATCGCCGGGATGATCCCCTCGGTGCGGCAGAGCAGCTCGAACCCGGCCATCGCCTCGGCGTCGGTGACCGGCGCGTACGTCGCCCGGCCGCTGTCGTGCAACCAGGCGTGCTCGGGGCCGACGCCCGGGTAGTCCAGGCCGGCCGAGATCGAGTGTGACTCGATCGTCTGGCCGTCTTCGTTCTGCAGCACGTACGTGCGGGCGCCGTGCAGCACCCCGGAGGAGCCGCCGGTGATGCTGGCCGCGTGCCGGCCGGTCGCCATGCCCTCGCCGCCGGCCTCGAAGCCGTACAGCCGCACGCCGGGGTCGCCGACGAAGGCGTGGAAGATGCCCAACGCGTTGGAGCCGCCGCCGACGCAGGCCACGACCGCGTCCGGCAGCGCGCCGGTCGCCTCGAGGCACTGCGCGCGGGCCTCCTCACCGATGCCCCGGACAAAGTCGCGGACCATCTCGGGGAACGGGTGCGGGCCGGCGGCGGTGCCGATCAGGTAGTGGGTGTCATCGACGTTGGCGACCCAGTCCCGCATCGCCTCGTTCATCGCGTCCTTGAGGGTGCGCGAACCGGTGGTGACCGGGACGACGGTGGCGCCGAGCATCCGCATCCGGGCCACGTTGAGCGCCTGCCGTTGCGTGTCGACCTCGCCCATGTAGACCACGCACTCGAGGTCGAACAGGGCGGCAGCGGTGGCGGTGGCCACGCCGTGCTGGCCGGCGCCGGTCTCGGCGATCACCCGCCGCTTGCCCATCCGCCTGGTCAGCAGCGCCTGGCCGAGCACGTTACGCACCTTGTGCGCCCCGGTGTGGTTGAGGTCCTCCCGTTTGAGCAGCACCCGAGCGCCGATCTTCGCGGAGAAGCGCTGCGCCGGGTAGAGCAGCGAGGGGGTGCCGGCGTAGTTGCGCAGCAGGCCGTCGAACTCGGCGAGGAACGCCGGGTCACCCATCGCCGTGCGGTACGCGGCGTCCAGCTCGTCGAGGGCCGCGACCAGCGCCTCCGGGACGAACCGGCCGCCGAACCGGCCGAAGTGACCGGCGGCGTCGGGGAGCTGGCCGGCCGGGGCCGGGGCGTTGGCGCTCATCGCTGATGTCCTCTCGCTGCTGTGCTTGTCGCCCGGGCCCGCCTCAGCGCCCCGGTCGGGGCGTGGCCGGGTGGTTCCCGGCATTGACCAGTCCGGCCACCGCCTCGCGCGGGCTTTTCTGGGTGACCAGACCCTCGCCGACCAGCACGGCGTCGGCACCGGCCGAGGCGTACCGGATCAGGTCGTGCGGGCCGCGCACCCCGGACTCGGCGATCTTGACGACGCTGCTGGGCAGGCCGGGGGCGATCCGCTCGAACACCGAGCGGTCGACCTCCAGGGTACGCAGGTCACGGGCGTTGACCCCGATGACCTGGGCACCGGCCTCCAGGGCCCGGTCGGCCTCCTCCTCGGTGTGCACCTCGACCAGCGCGGTCATACCGAGGGACTCGATCCGCTCCAGCAGCCCGACCAGGGCGTTCTGCTCCAACGCGGCGACGATCAGCAGGACCAGGTCGGCGCCGTGCGCACGGGCCTCGTGCACCTGGTAGCTGGAGACGACGAAGTCCTTCCGCAGCACCGGGATCTTCACCGCGGCCCGAACCGCGGCCAGGTCGTCGAGCGACCCGCCGAACCAGCGGCCCTCGGTGAGCACGCTGATCGCCCGGGCACCCCCGGCCGCGTACTCGCCGGCCAGTTCCGCCGGGTCGGCGATCTCGGCCAGCTGTCCCCTGGACGGCGAGAAGCGCTTCACCTCGGCGATCACCGCCACGCCGGGTCGGCGCAGGGCCGCGTACGCGTCCAGCGGTGGTGGCGCGGCGGCGGCCAGCTCGCGGATCCGCTCCAGCGGAATCTGCTCCTGCCGCCGGGCCACGTCCTCGCGGACGCCGGCCAGGATCTCGTCGAGCACGGTTCCGGACGCCGCCGGACCGGCTTCGCCCCCTGCCGCGTGCGCATGGTCAGCAGTCACCAACGGACTCCCCTCTCCGGGTGTCATGGGCCGATGCTAGGGGGCACCACCTGGGGCCAGGTGCCGGGGGTATGGCGCTCCTCACGAGATGGGCTCCGGCATAATGCCAGACTTCCGGTGAACGCCAGATCACCCAGCGCGACCACGCCCATCGAGCGCGGTGAACCCGCAGCCGGCCAGCACGCCGTTGCGCCCATCGACGAGCACCCATCCACATGCCGTCCATTGTCGGCCCACCACCGTGCCCACCGCATCCCGGTCGACGCTGTGACGAAGGTCGTCAACGCTGTGACGAAGGTCAAGGTAGAACGACCCTGTCCAGCTCACCCGTCCCGGCACACCGTTTGACGTGCCGGTCATCACGGCGAAACGTGAGCCGGGCATCGTCGGTGTCGGGCAGACTCGATGACGCGCCTGCCCGAACCGTGGGGCGGCGCGGCCACGCGTCGGCCTGAACCGTCGGAACGATTCGTGTGGGGTGAACAAGATGAGCACTTCCGGGCCCAACCCGACCATCGGACTGGCCACCATCTCCCGTACCGTCGCGTCACTCGCCGTCGGGGTGGTGCACACCCTGGAGCGGGCCGTGGTGGGCGACGACCAGGTCCGCACCGCGCGCGGCAACGCCTGGGAGGCCGTCTGCGCCGACCGGGCGCGCGCCGACCAGCGCGCCGAGCTGGACCGCCTGGTGGCCGAGCTGGCCGCCGCCCGGGCCGCCGCCCGCGAACGCCAGTCGGTCGGCTGACCGCCGGTCAGCCGGCCGTCGGGTCCTCGCCGCGATCCAGCGCGTTCCACGCCTCGGTGGTCTGCTGCCCGGTCATCGGGCCGGCAGCGGCGTCCCCCGGTGCGGCGTCGGCGACCCGCCGGGCCGGCCGCTCGTAGCGGGCCCCCATCGCCGGCCAGTCCGCGCCACGCAGCGCGGTGAGGACCCCGCCGAGCGCGGCGAGAACCCCGCCGACCAGGCAGAGCGCCGGCCACTGCCGGTTCACCTCGCCGTCGAGGGCGGCGACCAGTCCGTATCCGCCGCCAGCCGCCACGGCCACACCGAGCGCCAGCAGCAGGGCACCGAGCAGCCGACGCACCGCCGCTCGGGTCGCCAGCACCGCGCCACCGCCGGCCAGGCCGACCACCGCCAGCGCCGGCAACCAGGGCAGCAGCCCGGCGCCGGTGCGGGCGTCGTGTACCGGCGGCAACGGCGCGGGCCGGACGGTCAACTCGACCGACCAGGTCCGGGTCGATGCCCACAGCGCCAGGCCCGCCCCGACCAGGCAGAACAGCACGGCGTACGTCAGCTCGCGTCGCCTCCGCGCGGCCGGCGCACCGGCCTCGACGGCCCCCCGGTCGGTCGCCGCAGCGGTTGTCGGATCGCTCATCGGGCGGGCCGCAGGGTCTCGGCGGCGGCGATGGCGGCCAGCACGGCGGCGGCCTTGTTGCGGGTCTCCTGTTCCTCGGCGGCCGGGTCGGAGTCGGCCACCACCCCCGCGCCGGCCTGCACGTACGCCCGGCCGTCGCGGAGCAGCGCGGTGCGGATGGCGATCGCCATGTCCAGGTCCCCGCCGAAGCCGAAGTACCCGACGGTGCCGCCGTAGAGGCCGCGCCGGACCGGCTCCAGCTCCTCGATGATTTCCATGGCCCGGACCTTCGGCGCCCCGGACAGGGTCCCGGCCGGGAACGTCGCCGCGAACGCGTCGAAGGCCGTCCGGTCGGACCGCAGGGTGCCGACCACGGTCGAGACGATGTGCATCACGTGGCTGTACCTCTCGATGGTGGCGAACTGGGACACCTCGACGGTGCCCGGCCGGCAGACCCGCCCCAGGTCGTTGCGGCCCAGGTCGACCAGCATCACGTGCTCGGCGCGCTCCTTCGGGTCGGCGAGCAGCTCGGCGGCGAGCCGGGCGTCGGCCTCCGGGGTGTCGCCGCGCGGGCGGGTGCCGGCGATCGGGTGCAGCAGCGCGCGACGCTGACCGTCGGGGCCGACGCTCACCTTGACGTGCGCCTCCGGCGACGAGCCGACGATGTCGAAGCCGTCGAAGCGGAGCAGGTACATGTACGGGCTGGGGTTGGTGGTGCGCAGCACCCGGTAGACGTCCAGCGGGTCGGCGTCGGTGCGCCGTTCGAAGCGCTGGGCCAGCACGATCTGGAAGCACTCGCCGGCCCGGATCGCCTCCTTCGCCGCCTCGACGGCCTTCGGGTAGCCGCCGTCGGCGGTGCGGCTGACCACCTCGCCGGCCGTCGGCCGGTCGACCGTGGAGATCATCGGCGGGATGGGCCGGGAGAGCGCTGTGGTCATCGCGTCCAGCCGCCCCACCGCGTGGTGGTACGCGGCGGCCACCGAGGTGTCGCGGTCCGGCTCGCCCGGCGGCGGGAGCACCGCGTTGGCGATCAGGATCGCCGAGCCGTCGTAGTGGTCGAGGACCACCAGGTCGGTGGCGAGCATCATGCCCAGCTCGGGCACGCCGAGATCGTCCTCGGTCAGCTCGGGCAGCCGCTCCAGGCGGCGGATCAGGTCGTACCCGAGGTAGCCGACCAGGCCCCCGGTGAGCGGCGGCATGCCGCTGTCCGGGTCCCAGGCCGGGCCGGCGAGGGCCTCGACCGTCTCGCGGAGCACCCGGACCGGGTCACCGCCGGTGGGCAGCCCAGCCGGCGGCTGCCCGGTCCAGTACGCGGTCCCGTCCCGCTCGGTGAGCGTGGCGCCGCTGCGCACGCCGATGAACGAGTACCGCGACCAGGCGGACCCGGCCGGGCCGGCGCCCTGCTCGGCGGACTCCAGCAGGAAGGTGCCCGGGCCGCCGGCCAGCTTCCGGTAGACCCCGACCGGGGTCTCCGCGTCGGCGAGCAGCCGGCGGGTGACCGGCACGACCCGCCAGCGGGCCGCCAGGTCGGTGAAGGTGCCCTGGTCCGGGCTGACTGCGCCGTCGGTCATGCCGGGTCTCCGGCGGCGCTGACCGGCAGCTCGGTGAAGAAGCAGGTTCGCTCGCCGGTGTGGCAGGCGGCGCCGACCTGGTCGACGCTGACCAGCAGCGCGTCGCCGTCGCAGTCCACCGCCACGGAGCGAACGTGCTGGTGGTGGCCGGAGGTGGCGCCCTTGACCCAGTACTCCTGGCGGCTGCGCGACCAGTAGGTGGCCCGGCCGGTGGTGAGGGTGCGGTGCAGCGCCTCGTCGTCCATCCAGGCGACCATCAACACCTCCCCCGTGTCGTGCTGACGGACCACGGCGGCCACCAGGCCGTCGGAGCCGCGGCGCAGCCGGGCGGCGATGGCCGGATCGAGCCGGGACGGGCGGGCGGGTCTGTCGGCCGGTGAGGGGTTCGACGGGGCGTTGGCGCCGGTCACCGGCGCGTCAGGTACGAGCACAGTGACCAATTCTCCCGCACGCGGCGCGGGCACCGGCGACGGCACCCGCCGGGGCCGTGGCGCGACCGCCGAGGCGCCGGTGAGCTGGGCGAGGTAGCGCTCCAGCCGCCCGTCGCCGAGGGCCCGGGCCAGGTCCGCGCCGGCGACCGCGGCGATCTCCTCGGCGTACGGGCGGACCAGCGGGACGGTGCCGGTGACCAGCCGCCCGGCGGCGGCCCAGAGCTGATCGGTGGAGCCGGGGCGCACGCCGAGGCAGAGCAGCATGTCGGCGCGGTACCCGGGCGGGGCGACCGGCAGGTCGAGGGCGGCGGCGAACGCGGCCCGCCGGGACACCACCCGTACCGACGGGTTGGCCAGCCGGAGCACGGACGGGCAGAGCCGGGCCAGATCGGCCGCGGCGAGGCGGACGCCGAGGTCATCGTCCCGGGACCGGGCCCCGGCGACCTTACCGACAGTTTCGATCAGTTCCTCCAGCCTCGGCTCGTCGGCGGGCTGGCAGAGCACCGGCAGGTCGATCCGTTCGCGCCAGCGCTCGTCGGCCCAGAGCAGCCGGGCGGGCGCGGTGACCGGCAGCCCGAACGCCCACTCGGCCGGCTGCGCCAGGCGGGCCACCCAGGAGCGGACCTCCCGGACCGCCACCGAGACGTGGGTCAGTCGACCCTCGGATTCGGCCAGGTAGGCGCGGCGGGCCGCGTAGGGGGCGTTGATCGACCGGCCGTTCACGTGGGCCGGCGTCTCGTCGGTGACGAGCACGTCGAGGTCGACGTCGCTGTGCGCGGTGGCGGCCCGCCGGGCGTGGCTGCCGCGCAACAGGATGCCGACGACGGGCCGCTCGGCCGCCTGCCGCAGCCGGACGGCCCAGTCGTCGAGGAATCCACTTTCGGGTGACGCAGCGTGACCCACCGCGCCATCGTGCCGTACGTCCCTTCGGGGCGCAATGCCCGATGCCGGACCGGCTGTCCGGGTCCGATGGCTAGTGCCCGGTCCGAAGGCTAGTGCCCGACCGTTCCCATTCCTGCCTCGGCGCGCTTTTCGCCGGGCAGCGGCGCCCGAAGATCGCCCCCCACGGTCGGGCGCTACCTGCGCGCGGCCGGGCCGGTCAGTCCGGCGGTCAGGCCGGGCCGGTCAGCCGGCTGGACTCGGGATGCCGGCAGAGCACCGGGCGCAGCAGCCGGGCCAACTCACCGTAATCGGCCAGCGGGCTCGGGAAGGCCAGCCGGGCCCGCCGCCGGCTGCTGGCTCGGCCGAAGGAGACCACCAGCCCGTACCGGTCGACGCGCACCACCCGGGGCGGGTCCTCCCGGGTGCACTCGGCGAGGCCGAGCTGCTGCCGGACGTAGGCCGTCATCTCCCGGCCATGGTGCGCGGTGAACTCGGTCAGCAGCTCCGCCTCCACCGGGTGCAGCGGGTCCGGCTCGGCCTCGGCGTAGGGCACCGGGTCGATCCGGAGCATCCCGTCGGGGCGTTCCAGGCGGGCCTCGGCCACCTCGAAGCGGTGCAACCGGAACCGGGTGCCGACGTCGAGCAGGTCGCCCGTCGGGTCCACCTCGGCGAAGTCGAGCGCGGCACGGCGGGACGCGTCGCCGTGCAACGCGATCGCCCAGCCGGAGACCCAGGCCCGGCCCAGCGACGGGGCCCCGGCGGCCGGCGGCAGGTCCAACACGTCGAGCGCCACGGCCACGTCGGTGCCCGCCCGGCGGGGCAGCACCGCCGCGAGGTCGCTGTGCACCGGCACGAGCAGCAGCACCCGGCCCTCGGCGTCGGTGACGTGCCGGACGTGGAACGGGCCGCTCCGATGGGCGAGATACGCCAGGCCCGGCAGCCGGCCGGCGACAAGGGTCCGGACGATCTCGGCAGGGCTGGGACGCAGGGCGGAGCAGGGGCGCATGAGTCACTCCGAAGGTTAGGCTTACCTAAGAAGCACGGTAGACCACGGCGTCCTCCACGTCCACCGACACGCCACTTTCCCGCCCCCGGCCGGGCCCGGGCCCCCGATCAGCGGGTCTGTTCCAGCCAGGAGGCGTAGAGCAGGCCGTAGATCGAGTCGGGGTCGCGGACCAACTCGTCGTGCGGGCCGCGCTGCACGACCCGGCCCCGGTCCACCACGATCACCTCGTCCGCTGCCTGGGCGGTGGAGAGCCGGTGGGCGATCGCCAGCGTGGTCCGCCCCCGGGTCACCGCGTCCAGGGCGCGCTGGAGGCGCACCTCGGTGGCCGGGTCGACCGCGCTGGTCGCCTCGTCCAGCACCAGCAGGTCCGGATCGGCCACGTAGGCCCGCGCCAGCGCGACGAGCTGCCGCTCCCCCACGCTCAGCGCCTCGCCGCGCTCACCGACCGGCGTCCGAAGCCCGGCCGGCAGCCCGTCGAGCCAGTCTGTCAGCCCCAGCTCGGTGAAGGCGGCCGTCAACTCGGCGTCGGTCAGCTCCGGCCGGGCGAAGCGGACGTTCTCCCCGACGGTGGCGTCGAAGAGGAAGCCGTCCTGCGGGACCATCACCACCCGCGAGCGCAACGAGGCGAACCGGACCTGTTGCAGCGGCACCCCGGAGAGCAGCACCTCCCCGTCCGTCGGATCCATCAGCCGGGTGAGCAGCTTGGCGAAGGTGGTCTTGCCGCTGCCCGTCTCCCCCACCACGGCCACCCGGCTCTTCTCCGGAATCTCCAGGCTGACCTCGTGCAGCACCGGCGGGCCGCCCGGGTAGGCGAAGCCGACCCCGGCGAAGCGGATGTCCAGCGGGCCCGACGGCAGCTCCCGGCCCTGCTCGCCCGGGTCGGCCACATCCGGGGCGACGTCGAGCACGTCGAGCACCCGGCGCCAACCGGCGATGGCGTTCTGCGCCTCGTTGAGCACCTCGGTGGCGATCTGCACGGGCTGGATGAAGAGCGTCACCAGGAACAAGAACGCCGTGAGCTGGCCGACCGACAGGGTGCCGTCCACCCCCAGGGTGATCCCGAGGACGACGACGCCGGCCAACGCCAGCCCGGCCGCCAACTCCCCCACCGAGCTGCCCACGACGCTGATCCGGATCGCCCGCTGCTGGGCCTGTCGCTGCCCCTCGATCGCCGCGTCCAGCCGGCGGGCGGTCCGCCCCGAGATCCCGTACGCCCGGATCACCGACGCCCCGACGACGCTCTCGGCGACCGCGCCGAGCAGGGCCCCCATCCGCTGCCGGACCACCCCGTACGCGCCGGCCAGGCGCCGCTGGAGCAGCCGGATCGCCAGCACCGCCGGGGCGAACGCGGCGAGCACCACCAGGGTCAACTGCCAGGAGTACGCCAGCATCACGGCCGTGGTCACCACGAGCTGACCGAGGTTGACGATCAGGATCACCCCGCCCCACTGGAGGAACTGGGTGATCTGGTCGACGTCGCTGGTCACCCGGGAGACCAGGGAGCCGCGCCGCTCGGACTGCTGGTGCAGCATCGACAGGTCGTGCACGTGCCGGAACGCCCGGGTACGCACGTTGGCCAGGGCGGTCTCGCTGACCGTGAACAGCCGGCGCATCATCAGGTACCCGCAGGTGGTGGTCACCACCAGCACCACGGCCGTGACGGCGACCACGGTCCACACCACGTCCAGGTTGAGCCCGCCGACGATGCCCTTGTCGATGCCCTGCTGCACGGCTACCGGCACGGCCACCCGGCCGACCATGTAGACCAGTGCCAGGGCGATCGTGCCGAGCAGGCCGGTACGCAGCTCCGGGGAGAGGGCCAGGCCCCGCCGCAGGGTCTGCCAGGTGCTCTCGGTCGGCTCCGCCGCCCGCCGCTCAGCCTCCACCGTCGCGCTCACCGGTCCCGCCCTTCGTTCACGACTGCGGGGCTCGCAAGCTCACTCCTCGCGTTCACCGGTCCCGCCCTTCGTTCACGACTGCGGGGCTCGCAAGCTCACTCCTCGCGTTCACCGGTCCACCTCGATCTCCAGGCCCGAGGCCAACGGGGTGACCTCGTCGGGCGTGCGCTGCTGCTTCGGCTCGTTCTCGGCCTGCTCGTAGGCGGTGACCAGGTCGGCGTAGCCGCCGACGGTGGCGAGCAGGTCGGTGTGGGTGCCCCGGGCGACGACCCTGCCCTGCTCCAGGTAGATCACCTCGTCGGCCAGCGCGATGGTCGCCCGCCGGTATGCCACCACCAGGATCGAGGCGGCCGGCCCGTGGGCGGCCGGCGCGCGCAACCCGGCCAGGATGGCCGCCTCCACCCGGGGGTCCACCGCGCTGGTGGCGTCGTCGAGGATCAGCAGCCGGGGTCGCCCGGCCAGCGCCCGGGCCAGGGTGAGCCGCTGCCGCTGCCCGCCGGAGAGCGAGGTGCCCCGCTCACCGACCATCGTGTCCAGGCCCTCCGGCAGCGCGGCGACGAAGCCGTCGGCCTCGGCCAGCCGCAGCGCCGCCCAGACGTCCTCGTCGCCGATGCCGGGCCGGTCCAGGGTGACGTTCGCCCGGACCGTGTCGTCGAAAACGAACGGCACCTGGGCCACCAGCGCGGCGGTGCCGGCCAACGACCCGGCGGTGAGCCGCCGGACATCCGTCCCGTCGAGGTGGACCGTGCCGGCGCGCGGGTCGACCAGCCGCACCGCCAGCGAGGCGACCGTCGACTTCCCGGAGCCGGTCGGCCCGACCAGGGCGACGGTCTTCCCGGCCGGCACGGTGAAGGAGACCTCGCTGAGGACCTCCGCGCCGGGCAGGTGCGCCTCGGCCGGCTCGTACGCGAAGCCGACACCGGCGAAGGCGAGGGTGGCCGGGGTGGGATCGGCCGGGTCGAGCGTGACATCCCCGTACGGCATCTCGCCGGTGGCGTCGAGGACCCGACTCACCCGGTCCCAGCCGGCGACGCTGCGCGGCAGCTCGGCCAGGACCCAGCCGATGGCCCGCACCGGGAACGCCAGGACGGTGAAGAGGAAGGCCACACTGACCAGCTCGGTGACCGTGATCGCACCGTCGCGCAACCGGAACGCGCCGACCACCAGCACGGCGAGGGTGCCGAGGCTGGGCAGGGTCTCCAGCATCGGGTCGAACACGCCGCGCAGCCGGCCGACGGAGATCAGTGCGTCGCGCAGCTCGCCGGCCCGGGCGGAGAACCGCGCCGTCTCCTGGGCCTCGCGGCCCATGGTCTTGACCACCAAGGCACCGTCGAAGCTCTCGTGGGCGATCCCGCTGACCTCGGCGCGCAGCCGCTGGGCGCGAGCCTGGCGGGGGGCCATCCGGCGGGAGTAGACCACGTTGAGGAAGAACAGCGCCGGGAAGACGGTCAGCCCGACCAGGGCGAGCGCCCAGTCGGTGAGGAAGAGCGAGCCGATCGCGCCGACCAGCATCACCAGCGTGCCGACCGCGAATGGCAGCGGGGCGATCGGGTACCAGGCCGCCTCGACGTCGGAGTTGGCGTTGGACAGCAGGGTGCCGGTGTTGTTGCGCTGGTGCCAGGCCAGCGGCAGCTCCAGATAGCGGCGGGTGACCCGGCGACGGTAGGCGGCCTGGAGCCGGAACTGCATGTAGCCGGCGCCGAGTCGGCGGCCGAAGATGCCGACCACCCGCAGCACGCTGATGCCGAAGAGGACGCCGGCGGCCAGCGCGAGTGCGGCCACCCCCACCGACCCGCGCTCGATCGCCGGCACCACCACATCGCCGATCACGCCGCCCACCACGTACGCGCTGGCGATCACCAATAGGCCGAACAACACGCTGCCTGTCACCGCTACCGCGAAGATGCGCGGCTGCTCCCGGACCGCCCGGCCGAGCACAGACAGCCCTCTGCGGAGAACATCCCGACTTGTCCTGCTGGTCACGCTCTCCCCCGCCGTAAGCCCCGATTATCCCCTCATCCTTACCCGGTCGAGTCCAGCCCCGCCGCCGCGGAGCCGATATGTCGGTGGTCACGTTCTGCGCGTCCCGCGGGCCGCGCCGGGGGCGGCCCGGCGGCCTACCATCGGACCATGCCGCGGTACGCCCGGTCGGAGCGCCAGTCGCTCGCCGACCTCATGCTGAGCCTGGGCCCGGACGCCCCCACCATCAACGAGGGCTGGTCGGTCCGGGACCTCGCCGCCCACCTCGTCGTGCGGGAGCGGCGGCCGGACGCGGCCGGCGGGATCATGCTGCCGCCGCTGCGCCGGTACGCCGAGCGGGTGCGCCTTCGCGTCGCGGCGCAGCCGTTCGCGGAGCTGGTCGGGCAGGTCCGCCACCCGCCGGTGTGGAGCCCGGTGAGCAACCCGCTCACCGACGAGCTGGCCAACGCCATGGAGTTCTACATCCACCACGAGGACGTGCGCCGGGCGCAGGACGGGTGGCAGCCGCGGGACCTGCCGGCCGGGCTGAATACCCTGCTCTGGCGGCGGACGGCGGTGCTGGGCCGGCTGGCGTTGCGCCGCTTCCCGGCCGACCTGCTGGTGCAGGCGCCCGGCTACGGGGAGCTGTCGGCGGGGCGGGGCGGGGAACGGGCCCGGCTGGTCGCCGCGCCGGGCGAGCTGGTGCTCTTCCTGACCGGCCGGCAGCGGGTGGCCCGGGTGCAGGTGGACGGCCCGGCCGCGCTGGCGCAGCGGCTGCGCTCCACCAGCCTGGGCATCTGACCGAGGGTCCCCAATCGGTAACACGAGAGTGTTACCTGGCCGTGGCCCAATTATGAATGTCGATCGCAGCTGCCGTACTCTCGGCCGTCGTCGGCGCCCCAGATCGGGGCGGCCGCACCCGGGAGGGGCGACATGCGAGGCTTCGCGGTCACGGCGCTGGAAGCACCACCTTTCCCGCAAAGCCGGCACGTCGACACCGACATAACCGCCGAGCAGAGCCTGAGCTGGGCGCGGGAACAGGGCCTGATCACCAACGAACATCGGTTGCGGCGGCTACGTCAGGCCGCCGCGGCCGAGCTGGCCGGGCGCGCCTGCCCGGACGTGGCCGCCGACCGGCTGCGGCTGCTCACCGACCTCGTCACCTGGCTCTTCGTGGTGGACGACGCCTGCGACGAGGACGGTCTCGGCGACGCGCCCACCCGGTTGGCCCCGGCCGTCGCCGACCTGCTCGACGTGCTGGACCGGCACGGCGTCCCGGGCGGGGCGAGCGAGAACCCGCTGGGCGCCGCCCTGGACGACCTCTGCCGCCGGACCCGGGCCCAGGCCTCGCCGGGGCTGCTGCTGCGCTTCGTCGGCCAGGTGCGCGACTACCTGCTGGCTCTGCTCTGGGAGGCGGCGAACCGGGAACACCGGCGCGTCCCAGGGGTGGCGGAGTACGTCCAACTGCGCCGGCACACCGGGGCCGTGCACCCCGCCTTCACCCTGACCGACCTGGCGTACGACGCCCCGCCGAGCACCTCGCGCCGGGTCGAGCCGGCGTTGGTCGACGTCGAGACCCTCGCCGCGGACCTGGTCTGCTGGTGCAACGACCTCTTCTCGTACGACAAGGAGAAGGGGCCGGACGCGCACAATCTGGTCAGCGCCATCGCGGCCGAGAGCGGCCGGGGCGAGCCGGCGGCGCTGCGGGCCGCCGCCGACCGGTTCAACCACACCCTCACCGTGTACGCGCAGCGGGAGGCGGCCCTGCTCGCCGAGGACAACCCGGCGGTGCGCCCCTTCCTTACCGCCCGGCGCAACTGGGTGCGGGCCACCTACGACTGGTCGCTGCACGCCGCCCGCTACGCCTGAGCGCCGTACCAGGGTGGGCGTGAGCCGTCGGGGCTAGCCGATGTCCGGTGGAGGCAATACCCTTCGGTAACCGCAGAACGACGTGACCCCTGTCACGCCTCCACCCTCTGAAGGCGGCTACAGCGATGGCTCTCGATGTACCGTACCGTTCCATCCCCGACATGTTCCTCAAGCGCGTGGCCGCGTCCCCCGACCGCGAGGCTTTCGCCCACCCCGCCCCCGACGACTCCGGTCCGGTCTGGTTGACCTGGAAACAGGTCGGAGACCGGGCCAAGGCGGTCGCGGCCGGCCTGCACGGGCTCGGCGTCGGCCGGGAGGACCCGGTGGCCATCCTGGCGAACACCCGGATCGAGTGGGTGCTCGCCGACTTCGGCATCATGTGCGCCGGCGGCGCCACCACCACCGTCTACCCGACCACCGAGCCCGAGGACGCGACGTACATCATCGCCGACTCCGGCTCCCGGGTGCTGTTCGCGGAGAACCCGGCCCAGGCCGCGAAGGTCGCCGGCGCGGACCTGCCGGCGCTGACCCACGTGGTGCTCTTCGACGGCACAGCCGACCCCGCCGCAGCCGTGCCCCAGCTCACCCTCGCCGACCTGGAGCAGCGGGGCGCCGGCGCGCTCGCCGCCGACCCGGGGCTCATCGAGCGGCTGGTGGACGAGATCGGGCCCGATCACCTGGCCACCCTGATCTACACCTCCGGCACCACCGGCCGACCCAAGGGCGTCGAGCTGCTGCACGGCGGCTGGTGCTGGGAGGGGGTGGCGCAGGCCGAGGTCGGGCTGCTGCGTGACGACGACCTGCAGTACCTCTGGCTCCCGTTGTCCCACTCGTTCGGCAAGACCCTGCTCTGCGGGTCCACCCACGTCGGCCTGCCGACCTACGTCGACGGGCGGGTGGACAAGCTGGTCGAACTGCTCGGCGTCATCAAGCCGACGCTGATGTGCGGGGCGCCCCGGGTCTTCGAGAAGGTCTACAACAAGACCGTCACCACCGCCCAGGGCGGCGGCGCCGCGAAGGCGAAGATCTTCGGGTGGGGGGTCCGGGTCGGCCAGCAGAAGGTCGCCCTCGAACAGGCCGGGCGGCCGGTCCCGGCCGGGCTGAAACTGAAGTACGCGCTGGCCGAGAAGCTGGTCTTCAGCAAGCTCCAGGCCCGCCTCGGCGGGCGGATCCGGGTGCTGGTCTCCGGCGCCGCGCCGCTGAGCAAGGAGATCGCCAGCTTCTTCGCCGCCGCCAACCTGCCCATCTCCGAGGGGTACGGCCTCACCGAGACCAGCGCCGGCAACTTCGTCAACCCGCCGGAGGGGCTGCGGATCGGCACCGTGGGCCGGGCGATGGGCGATCTGGAGTGCCGGATCGACACCGACGGGGAGATCCTGCTCCGGGGCCGGCCGGTGATGCGCGGATACCACAACCTCCCCGAGGACACCGCCGCGGCGTTCACCGACGACGGGTTCTTCCGCACCGGCGACATCGGCAGCCTCGAGGACGGCTACCTGCGCATCACCGACCGCAAGAAGGACCTGGTCAAGACCTCCGGCGGCAAGTACGTCGCGCCGTCGCACATCGAGGGCATGTTCAAGGCACTCTGCCCGTACACGTCACAGGCCATCGTGATCGGCCAGGCCCGCAACTACTGCACGATGCTGGTCAGCCTCGACCCGGACGCCATCACCGGCTGGGCGGCCGGCGGTCCCCTGGAGGGCCGCGGGTACGCCGAGATCGTCGCTTCCGACGAGGCCCGACTCATGGTCGAGGAGTACGTCGCCCAGCTCAACGCGAAGCTCAACCGCTGGGAGACGATCAAGAAGGTGGCCGTTCTTCCCCGGGACCTGACGATCGAGCACGGCGAGATGACCCCGTCGCTGAAGATCAAGCGCCGGAGTGTGGAGAGCAGCTTCGCGACCGAGATCGAGAGGATGTACGCGGGCACGCTCGCCGAGCTGTAGACCGCGCGGCCCGACGGCGGCCGTGTCCCCCCGTCCCGGGACACGGCCGTCGGCGTCTCACAGGTGCTCGCCTCGCCACCGGCTCTCCTCGGTCTCGGCCGCCCGCTGTTCCTCCAGCGCGAGCTGCCGGACCGGGTGCCGGCGGCGACGAGCGCCCACCGTCTCCCCGACGGTGAAAGTGACGCAGACCAGGGCCAGCAGCACCAGCGCCTGCAGCTCCGGCAACCGGGCGGCCGCCGGTGCGAGCAGGGCCAGCAGTGCCACCTCGACCAACAGCGGCCAGCGGAGCACCCGCAGCGCCACCATCCCGCACGCGACGAGGCTGAGCAGGTAGAGGGCTACCCCGCCGTAGAGGACCAGGATCCAGGACAGCCCCAGCGGATCCCCCCAGGGCGGAGACTCGGGGTCCGCCGCCTCGGCGAGCACGTCCTTGATCCCGAGGGCGAAGAAGATCACCCCGGTGATGATCGGCAGGTGCAGGTAGCTGTACACGTCGCGGGCCAGCCGGGCCCGGGCCGCCGGGTCGCGGGCCCGGTGCAGCGCCTGCTCGACGGCGGGGGCCAGGGTGTCGAAGTACGCCCACCACAGCGACGACGCCACCGCGATGCCGGTCACGGCGGCGACCACCACCGGCCAGCTCAGCGGCAGCCCGTTGACGAACCCCGGGCCGATCCCCAGCGCGATGACCGACTCGCCGAGCGCGATCAGGACCATCAGGGCGTGCCGCTCCGCCCAGTGCCCGGCGGACACCACCACCCAGTACGTGCCGCCGAGCACCACCCCCGCGCCGTACTCGACGAGGAGTGCGACGGTCCACAGCACCAGCTGCACGATCGTCGCCGTGTCACCCTCGACGGTATGCCGCACCACGGCGGAGGCGACGAGCAGGGCAGCCGCGACCACCGGCAGCAGGGCGAGCCGCAGCCACTGCCGCAGCCGCGCCCGGTCCCCCCGGGCCAACCAACCGAGGACGGCGAGCTGCGACCCGCGCACCAGGAAGTAGCAAGCGGCGAAGACCAGCGGGCCGTTCAGCCCACCTGGCAGATCCACGAACGCCCCCGGCAGGCTCAGCACGAGCAGGAAGGTGGCGGCGATGGTGACGAACCCGACCAGCGGCAGGATGCCCTGGTCGGCGCGGGTGTAGTTGGCCAGCCCGGCGAACCCGGTCCAGCACCACCAGAGCAGCCCCAGCACCAGCAGGCAGCGGTACAGCTTGGTGGCGGAGGGCTCGTTCGTGGTCAGCGCGGTCACGTTGAGGAAGGCGAAGACGAAGACGAGGTCGTAGAAGAGTTCCAGCCGGGTGGTCCGGGAGCCGGGCGCACCGGGTCGGATCCGCTCCGACCAGCCCGTGTTGCCCACTCCGGCAGTCTGTCAAGCCGCAGCCCCGTCCCGGCCGCGATCACCGACATCGCCGCGTCGGGTGCCGGGCGCGGCCCGGCCGGGACGTCGTCCGGGCGGCGGCGCGCCGCTCAGGCGATGACCGCCGGCTCCCGCCACTGCGATCGACCGGCGCGGTCCAGGTCGTACCGGACCGCGGCGAGTCGTCCGACAGCCTCGACCAGGTCCGCGGCGGGCAGGGTGAACGGCAGCCGCAGGAACCGCTCCAGCGTCCCGTCCAGGCCGAACCGGGGGCCGGGCGCCAGCCGCACGCCGACCTCCTCGGCGGCGCGGGCGAGCGCGCTGGAGATGGGCCCGTCCAGCTCCACCCAGAGCGTCACCCCGCCGTGCGGCACGGTGAACCGCCAGTCCGGCAGCCGCTGGGCGAGCGCGCCGGTCAGGGCGTCGCGCTGGGCGGCGAGCTGCGCCCGCCGGGCGGTCACGATGGTCGACGCGTCGGCCAGCAGGTGGACGGCGACGAGCTGGTCCAGCACCGGGCTGGCCATGTCCACCCCGACCCGGGCGGCGGCCAGCCGCTGCACCTGGGGTGCGGAGGCGCGGACCCAGCCGATCCGCAGGCCGCCCCAGTACGGTTTGCTCATCCCGCCGATGGAGATCACCCGGGAGTGCCGGTCGAAGGTGGCGACCGGCGGCGGCAGCGGGGTGTCGTCCAGCGGCAGGTCCACGAAGGACTCGTCGACGACCAGGTCGGTGCCGGCGGAATGGGCCACACCGACCACCTGCTCGCGCAGCTCGACGGACATCAGGTGCCCGGTCGGGTTCTGGAACTCGGGGATCAGGTAGGCCAGCTTCGGCCGCCCCTGCCGCAGGCTGCCCAGCAGCAGATCGGCGTCCCACCCGGCGCCGTCGGTGGCCAGCCCGTGGGTGGTGATCCGGGCCCGCCGGGCGGCCAGCGCGGCGAGGGCGTTCGGGTACGTCGGCGACTCGACCAGCACGCTGCCGCCGGGGGCCAGCGCCAGCCGCAGCACCAGGTCCAGCGCGTGCTGGGTGCCGCTGGTGACCATGATCTGGTCGGGCGAGGTGGGCAGACCCCGTTGGGTGTACGCGCCGGCGATCGCCTCGCGCAGCTCGATGATGCCGGTCGGGTGGTAGCCGGCCCCGCCCAGGTAGCGCGGCAGGTCCTCGGTGGCGGCACGGGCGGCGGGCATCAGCTGCGGCGGCGCGGCCAGCGCGGCCACCCCGAGGTCGATCATGTCGCGGTCGTCCTGCGGGGTCCACAGCCCGGTGCTGGCGACCCGGTGGGTGCCCGGGAGCATGGTCCAGCTCCCCGCCCCCCGTCGGCTGGCGAGGTGGCCGCTCTCCCGCAGCTGCCGGTACGCGGCGGTGACCGTGGTCCGGCTGATCCGCAGCGCCTCCGCGAGCTCCCGCTCGGCGGGCAGGCGTACCCCCAGGGGCAGGCGACCGTCGGCGAGCAGGCCCCGCACGGAGGCGGCGAGCGCCGCGTAGTCGGGGCTGCGGCGGCGGCCCGGCAGGGCATGCCACTGCCCGAGCAGCCGGGCCAATTGGGCACCACGCACCTGGCTCGTCATGGCCACTCTCCCGATATTGGCTACCCCTGGCCCGCGAATTGGATCCTAGAGTGGCACGCATGACAGCGATTGGCAATCTCCGGCACCGGCCAGCCCGACGGCTGACCCAGCTCTACGCCGGGTTACTCCTCTACGGCGTCAGCATGGCGTTCATGATCCACTCCGGGCTCGGCCTCGACCCGTGGGACGTGTTCCACCAGGGTGTGGCCCGGCGGACCGGGCTGTCGTTCGGCGCGGTCACCATCGCCGTCGGCGCGCTGGTCCTGCTGCTGTGGTTCCCGCTGCGGCAGCGCCCCGGCCTGGGCACGGTGAGCAACGTGCTGGTGATCGGCCTGGTGGTGGACGCCACCGGCGCCCTGATGCCCGGCGACATCCCGTTGCCTGTGCGGGTGGTGCTGCTGCTCGTCGGTATCGTCGCCAACGGCGCCGCCACCGCCTTCTACCTCGGCGCGAGGCTCGGCCCCGGCCCCCGCGACGGCCTGATGACCGGATACGTGGCCCGCCACCCCGGGCGGTCCGTTCGAGCCGTACGCACCGTCATCGAGATCATCGTGCTGGCCCTGGGCTGGCTGCTCGGCGGCACCGTCGGCCTCGGCACGCTGGCGTACGCCCTGGCCATCGGGCCGCTGACCCAACTGTTCATCCCCATCGCCAGCGTCGACCTGCCACCCCTCGATCCCGCGCCCACCGCCCCCACCGGGCCGCCCGCACCCGGGTCCGGGGCCGCCACGGCACCCACCGCAGGGCCGCCCGCACCGACCGCCGGGCCGGCCGGCCCGGCGGTGAGCGGTGCCCGGCCGTCCACGTATCGGAACGAACCGCCGACTGTGGACATTGGACAGCCGCGCTGAGCTGCGGCGACGCCGCCGGCGAAAAACTGGGTGTTTCCTCCGTAGGCGACGCACGTCATCATTCCTGCATGGGGGAGAACGGATGGCACTGGACCGACGCCTGGATCTTTGTCTCGCTGGTGATCGCCAACGGCGCGGGACGGCACCGCCGGGCGGCGTCGACCCGGCGGCCGGAGGGCGTCCGGCTCGCTGACATGCTCTCCACCGCCGACCACCTCAACCACGCCATTCCCGGGCGGCAGGCGGTGGAGACAGCGGTCCGGCGGCTCGTCGGCGCCGGTCTGGTCAGCGTCTCGGACGGCTGGTTCCGGCTCACCCCCGACGGGGAAAGGCTGTGGCGCACCCGGCCCAGTGCCGGCCTGGCCACCGCCGTGGACACGGTGCAGGGCGTGCTCAGCCGCCGACACACCCCCGGCAGCGCCGACTGGACGCTGGCGGAGGAGGACCACGCCGCCGCCGTGCAGGAATATCTGGTCGGCTCGATCCCGGCCCCGCGCCGGTCCCCGGAGGGCCACCCCGGTCGCGGCTGACCGCCGGACACCTAGCCCCGCGGCGGCCCGCCCGACCGGCGCGGGATCAGCGGACCGGGTGACCCGAGCCGCGCAGGGCGTCCTTGACCTCGCCGACGCTCAGCTCGCCGAAGTGGAAGACGCTGGCTGCGAGCACCGCGTCCGCCCCGGCGGCGATCGCCGGCGGGAAGTGGGCGACCTCGCCCGCGCCGCCGCTGGCCACCACCGGCACGTCGACGACCCGCCGGACCGCGCCGATGAGTTCCAGGTCGAAGCCGGCCTTCGTGCCGTCGGCGTCCATCGAGTTGAGCAGGATCTCCCCCGCGCCCAGCTCGGCGCCGCGCCGGGCCCACTCGACGGCGTCGGTGCCGGTGCCCCGGCGTCCGCCGTGGGTGGTCACCTCGAAGCCGCTCGCAGTGGTGCCCGCCGGCGCGCGCCGCACGTCGAGGGAGAGCACCAGCACCTGCCGGCCGAACCGGTCGGCGATCTCCGCGATCAGCTCGGGCCGGGCGATGGCGGCGGTGTTCACCCCGACCTTGTCGGCGCCGGCGCGCAGCAGGGTGTCAACGTCGGCGACCTGCCGGACCCCGCCGCCCACGGTCAGCGGGATGAAGACCGACTCGGCGGTGCGGCGCACCACGTCGAGCATGGTGCCCCGGTCGCTGGAGGAGGCTGTCACGTCGAGGAAGGTCAGCTCGTCGGCGCCCGCCCGGTCGTACGCCGCCGCCAGCTCCACCGGGTCTCCGGCGTCGCGCAGGTCGAGGAAGTTGACCCCCTTGACCACCCGCCCGGCATCCACGTCCAGACACGGGATGACCCGTACCGCCACCGTCATGCCGGGAAGCCTATCCTTTCCCGCCCGTGCCGATGACCGGCCCATACGGGCCGGCCACCGGCACGTGTTCCCCACGCCCACGGGGCGGGTGAGAAGGGTGCCCTTCGCTACCGGAGGCGTTAACCGCCCTTCCTTACACACGGACGAGCATCTTGCCGACGTTCTCGCCGCGGAGCAGGCCGAGGAAGGCCTCCGGGGCGCGGTCGATGCCGTCGACGACCGTCTCGTCGTACGACAGTTTGCCCTCGCGCAGCCAGCCGGCGACCTCCTGGAGGAACTGCTCGCGCAGGTGGCCGTGGTCGCTGACCAGGAAGCCGCGCAGGGTGAGCCGCTTGCCGATGACCAGCGCCAGGTTGCGCGGGGCTGCCGGCGGCTCCGTGTCGTTGTACTGGGCGATCATGCCGCAGATGGCGGCCCGGCCGTGCAGCCGCATCGAGGCGATCGCGGCCTCCAGGTGATCGCCGCCGACGTTGTCGAAGTAGACGTCGATGCCGTCCGGGGCCGCGGCCCTCAGCGAGTCGCGCACCGGGCCGTCGTGGTAGTCGAACGCGGCGTCGAAGCCGAGCGCCCTGAGCCGCTCGACCTTGGCCGCCGATCCGGCGCTGCCGACCACGTGGTCGGCGCCCCTGAGCTTGGCGATCTGACCGACCAGGCTGCCCACCGCCCCGGCGGCGGCGGAGACGAAGACGCGCTCGCCTGGCCTGAGTGCGGCCACGTCGAGCAGCCCCGCGTACGCGGTCAGCCCGGGCATCCCGAGGACGCCGAGATAGGCGCTCACCGGGGCCAGGGACGAGTCGACCTTCTGCGCGCCCCGGGCGTCGACCAGGGCGTACTCCCGCCAGCCGAGGCCGTGCAGGACGGTGTCGCCCGGGGCGATCCCGGCGGCCTCCCCGGCCACCACCTCGCCGATCGCGGCGCCGTCCAGCGGGGCGTCCAGCGCGAACGGCGGCACGTACGACTTCACGTCGTTCATCCGTCCCCGCATGTACGGGTCGACGGACATGAACTGGTTGCGGACCACGAGCTGGCCCGGGCCGGGGGTGGGCACCTCGGTGGAGACGAGGCGGAAGTTCTCGGCGGTGGGCCAGCCCTGCGGGCGGGAGGCCAGGTGGATCTCGCGGTTGGCGGTCACGGTGTCGCCCTTTCGATCGCGGGGTCGCCGACTGTGCGGCGCGGGCAGTCAGGCAGCCAGGGTCTCGCGGACGGTGCGGGTGACCTCGACGTGGCTCGCGCAGCGCCCGGCCGTCGCCGGTCAGGCGCCGCCCCTGACTGGGCGGGACGAGTGGTCAGAGGTCGCCGACGTACGCCTCCAGCTCCACCTCGACCAGGTGGTCCGGGTCCAGGAGCGCGGCCACCACGACCAGCGTCGCGGCCGGGCGGACCGCACCGAACACCGCGTTGTGGGCCCGGCCCACCTCGTCGGCGTACGCGCGGTCGGTCACGTACATCCGGGTGCGCACCACGTCCCCGCGCTCCGCGCCCACCTCGGCGAGGGCGTCCAGGGCGATCCGCAACGCCTGGGCGGTCTGCGCGGCGGCATCCCCGACGTGCACGACCCTCCCGTCGACCGTGGCGGTGCAGCCGGCCGTGACGGCCCGGTCGCCGGCCCGGACCACCCGGGAGTAGCCGTACAACTGCTCCCAGGGGCCGCCCGAGCCGAGCCGGGTGACCGTCACGCGGCGGCCAGCGCGTCGAGGGCCTGCCGCACGGTGAACGCGCCCGCGTAGAGCGCCTTGCCGGCGATCACGCCCTCCACGCCGACCGGCTCCAGGGTGGCCAGCGCCCGCAGGTCGTCCAGGGTCGAGACACCGCCGGAGGCGATCACCGGGGCGTCGGTGCGGGAGCAGACCTCGCGCAGCAGGTCCAGGTTCGGCCCGCGCATCGTGCCGTCCTTGGTGATGTCGGTCACCACGTACCGGGACGCCCCGGCGGCGTCGAGCCGCTCCAGCACCTCGTACAGGTCGCCGCCGTCACGGGTCCAGCCCCGGGCGGAGAGGGTACGACCACGCACGTCCAGCCCGATGGCCACCCGGTCGCCGTACTCGCCGCAGACCCGGTCGCACCACTCGGGATCCTCCAGCGCGGCGGTGCCGATGTTGACCCGGGCCGCGCCGGTGCCCAGGGCGGCCCGCAGCGACGCGTCGTCCCGGATGCCGCCGGAGAGCTCCACCAACACGTCGAGCCGGCCGACGACGTCGGCCAGCAGGGCGGCGTTGGAGCCCCGACCGAACGCGGCGTCGAGGTCCACCAGGTGGATCCACTCCGCGCCGTCGCGCTGCCAGGCCAGCGCCGCCTCCAGCGGGTCGCCGTACGCGGTCTCGCTGCCGGCAGCGCCCTGCACGAGCCGGACGGCCTGACCGTCGGCGACGTCCACGGCGGGCAACAGGGTGAGGCTCAACGCTCTTCTCCTCGTATCGATTGACAGCGCATCAGGACCGGCGGCCCAGGGCGATCACCACGGCCGCCGGCAGGACCAGCAGCAACAACACGACCAGCACCAACCGCAGCGCCAGGTCGTCGACGAAACTCCAGATGGCGAGCACCGCCACCCCGGTCAGCCCGACGATCGCGGCGCGCTCGCCCCGACTGCGCCGGGTCAGCCCGCCCGAGCTGCGACGCGGCCGGCGCAGCGTCAGCCGGCGCAGCACCGCGCGACGGCGCTCCCGGCGGGCCACCCGGCGGCGGCGCACCGCCCGTTCCCGCGCCAGCTGGGCCTCGCGGGCCTCCCGGCGACGGGCCCGATCCTTACTCACCGCGTGCCCCGCGCCGGCGGCGCCACCGCCGGCACCCCGGCGAGGCGGCCCGGCCGCCCGTCCCGCTCAGCCACCGACGGTCACAGCGCGGCCAGCCAGTTGCGCAGCAGCGCCGCGCCGGTGTCGGCCGACTTCTCCGGGTGGAACTGGGCGGCCGAGAGCGCGCCCCACTCCACCGCCGCCACGAAGTCCGACTCGTGGTGCGCCGTGGTCACCGTCGCCCCCGCCGCGGCCAGCGCCCCCGGGTCGGTCACCCCGTAGGAGTGGACGAAATAGAACCGGCTGTCGGCCGGCAGGCCGGCGAAGAGCGTCGAAGACGCCGGGGCGTGCACGGTGTTCCAGCCCATGTGCGGCAGTCGGGCCGCGGGCAGCCTCGTCACCCCGCCGGGCAGCAGCCCGAGCCCCTTGGTCACCACCCCGTGCTCGTCGCCGTGCGCGAAGAGCACCTGCATGCCGACGCAGATGCCCAGCACCGGACGGCCGGCGGCGACCCGCTCGGCGATAACCGGGCCGGCGCCGAGCGCCTCGATCCCGGCCATGCAGGCGGCGAACGCGCCCACGCCCGGGACGACCAGGCCCTCGGCCTCGACGGCGGCGTTCAGGTCGTCGGTCACCGTGACGTCCGCGCCGGCCCGCTCCAGGGCCCGCTCGGCCGAGCGCAGGTTGCCCGAGCCGTAGTCGAGCACCACGATCCGCTTCGCCATCACCCCTCCCCGGGCAACAGCCAGAGCACCCCGCCGGCGGTGGCCAGCACCGCGAGCACCGCGGTGATCACCACCGCGCCCCGCGACGCACCCTGGCGGTACAGCGACCAGGCCCCGCCCACCAGCACCCCGGCGAGGATCAACAGCAGCGTCGGCAGCACCGAGCTCATCAGGAGCATCCCTTCCGCGCGCCCGGCATCACAGCGCGCCCTTGGTGCTGGGAATCGCGCCCGCGGCTCGGGGGTCGATGGCGGTGGCTTCCCGCAGGGCGCGGGAGACCGCCTTGAACTGGGCCTCCACCACGTGGTGGGCGTCCGGGTGGCCACCGGGACGGGCCGCCCGCAGCACGTCCACGTGCAGGGTGATCCGGGCCGCCTGGCCGAAGGACTCCCAGATGTGCCGGGTCATGCTGGTCGGGTAGACCGGCCCGATGTACGGGGCGAGCACCGGCTCGTCGTGCACCACGTACGGCCGGCCGGAGAGGTCGACGGCAGCCCGGACGAGGACCTCGTCCATCGGCACGGTCGCCGAGCCGTACCGCCGGATGCCGGCCTTGTCCCCCAGCGCCCGGTCGAACGCGGTGCCCAGGGCGAGCGCCGTGTCCTCCATCGTGTGGTGGGCGTCGATCTCCAGGTCGCCGACGGTGCGCACGGTCAGGTCGAAGCCGCCGTGCCGGGCGATCTGGTGGAGCATGTGGTCGTAGAAACCGACCCCGGTCCCGATCTCGGCCGCTCCGGTGCCGTCGAGGTCGAGCTCGACGAGGACCCTGGTCTCCTTGGTGATCCGCTCCACCCGGGCGGTCCGGCTCATTGCTTGCCTTTCGGTCGCGGCTGCGGGGCTCGCAAGCTCACTCGTCACGCTCCCACCCGCACTGTCTCCATCGCGGTCAGGAAGGCGTCGGTCTCGGCGGGGGTGCCGGCGGTGACCCGCAGCCAGCCGGGCAGGCCGACGTCGCGGACCAGCACGCCGGCGTCGAGCAGGACGCGCCAGGCCGCCGCCTGGTCGTCGCCGACGGAGAACAGCACGAAGTTGGCGTCGCTGTCGGCCACCCGGTGGCCCCGGTCCCGCAGCTCGGCGACGATCCGGTCCCGCTGCGCCATGATCGCTGCGACCGTGCCGAGCAGGGCGTCGCGGTGGGCCAGCGCCGCACGGGCGGCGGCCTGGGTCAGCGACGAGAGGTGGTACGGCAGCCGGACGAGCTGCACCGCCGCCACCACCGCCGGGTCCGCCGCCAGGTAGCCGAGCCGGCCGCCGGCGAAGCCGAACGCCTTGCTCATCGTCCGGGTCACCACGAGCCGGGGGTGGCCGGGCAGCAGCGCCAGGGCGCTGGCCGTTCCCGGGCGGGCGAACTCCGCGTACGCCTCGTCGACCACCACCATGCCCGGGGCCTCGTCGAGCACCGCGGCGACCACCGCCGGGTCGAGCGCCGTGCCGGTCGGGTTGTTCGGCGAGCAGAGGAAGACCACGTCGGGGCGGTGCTCGCGGACCTGGGCCACCGCCTCGTCGGTGGTCAACCCGAAGTCCACCCCGCGCCGGGCCGGCACCCAGCCGGTGCCGGTGCCCAGCGCCAGCAGCGGGTGCATCGAGTACGCCGGGGCGAAGCCGAGCGCGGTGCGCCCCGGGCCGCCGAAGGTCTGCAGGAGCTGCTGCTGGATCTCGTTGGAGCCGTTGGCCGCCCACACCATCTCGACCGTGAGCCCATGGCCGAGGTAGGCCGCCAGGTCGGCGCGCAGCGCCACGGCGTCCCGGTCCGGGTAGCGGTTGAGGTCGCGCAGCTGGACCGCGAGGGCCCTGCCGATCGCGTCCACCACCGGCTCGGGCACCGGGTAGGAGTTCTCGTTGGTGTTCAGCCGCACCGGCACGTCGAGCTGCGGCGCACCGTACGCCGACAGCCCACGTAGCTCGTCGCGGATCGGCAGGTCGCTCACGGGGTCACCCCCGGGAAGCGCACGCTCACCGCCTGGCCGTGGGCGGGCAGGTCCTCCACCTCGGCCAGGGTGACCACGTGCGGGGCCACCTCACGCAGCGCCTGCTCGGTGTACTCCACCAGGTGGACGCCGCGCAGGAACGACTGCACCGACAGCCCCGAGGAGTGCCGGGCGCAGCCGCCGGTGGGCAGCACGTGGTTGGAGCCGGCGCAGTAGTCGCCGAGCGACACCGGCGACCAGGCGCCCACGAAGATCGCCCCGGCGTTGCGCACCCGCAGCGCCCACTCGCGGGCGTTCTCGGTCTGGATCTCCAGGTGCTCGGCGGCGTACGCGTCGACCACCCGCAGCCCGGCCGCCAGGTCGTCGACGAGTACCACGCCGCTCTGCTCGCCGGTGAGCGCCGTGGTGACCCGCTCGGCGTGCCTGGTCGCCGGCACCTGCCGGGCCAGCTCCCGCTCGACCGCCTCGACCAGCGCGACCGACGGGGTGACCAGGACGCTGGCAGCGAGGGGGTCGTGCTCGGCCTGGCTGACCAGGTCGGCGGCGACGTGCACCGGGTCGGCGGTGTCGTCGGCGAGGATGGCGATCTCGGTGGGACCGGCCTCGGCGTCGATGCCGACGACCCCGCGCAGCAGCCGCTTCGCGGCGGTGACCCAGATGTTGCCGGGGCCGGTGATCATGTCGACCGGGTCGCATCGCTCGTCGCCGGCCGGGTCGACCGTCGAGCCGTACGCCAGCATCGCCACCGCCTGGGCGCCGCCGACGGCGTACACCTCGTCGACGCCGAGCAGCGCGCAGGCCGCGAGGACCCGGGCGTCGGGCAGGCCACCGTTGTTCTGCTGCGGCGGGCTGGCCACGACCAGCGAACGGACCCCGGCCGCCTGGGCGGGGACCACGTTCATCACCACGGTCGACGGGTACATCGCGAGGCCGCCGGGGACGTAGAGGCCCACCCGGTCGACCGGCACCCAACGCTCGGTGACCGTGCCGCCGGGCACCACCTGGGTGGTGTGGTCGGTGCGCCGCTGGTCGGCGTGCACCTTCCGGGTGCGGGTGATCGACTCCAGCAGCGCGGCCCGGACCCGCGGGTCGAGCGTCCCCTCGGCCTCGGCGATCGCCTCGACCGGGACCCGGAGCCGCTCGGGGGAAACGCCGTCGAACCGCTCGCTGGCCTCCCGGATCGCCGGGTACCCATGCTCCCGGACCGCCTCCACGAGGGGACGGATCCTCTCGACGGCCACGGAGACGTCGAGCTGGGCACGGGGCAGCAGGCGGCGGGGGTCACGGTCGCCGCCGCGCAGGTCGATCCGATTCAGCACGCCTGCGAGTCTAGGCGGACAACGGGACTCGGGCCCGCGCCGCCCGCACGCCGGGACGTGAGGCGGGCCACGCCGGGGCGGCGCGGGCGGGCTAGGCTCGACCCCGTGACTGCACGGTTGCCGATTTTCCCCCTCGGGACGGTGCTCTTCCCCGGCCTGGTGCTGCCGCTGCACATCTTCGAGGAGCGCTACCGGGCCCTGGTACGCCACCTGGTGGGCCTGCCCGAGGGCGCGCCCCGCGAGTTCGGGGTGGTGGCGATCAGGGCCGGCTGGGAGGTAGCACCCAGGTCGACGGAGCGGCCCGTCCCCGGCGTCGGCGACGTCACCCTGCACGAGGTGGGCTGCACTGCCGAGCTGCGCCAGGTGAGCGAGCTGACCGACGGCGGGTTCGACATCGTCACGGTGGGGCGGCGACGGTTCCGCATCACCGAGGTCGACGAGCGGGCCGCGCCTTACCTGACCGCCGAGGTGGAGTGGCTGCCGGAGCCCGGCGGCCCGGACGAGGCCGCCGAACTGCTGGCGACCCGGGTGATCTCGGTGTTCCGGCAGTACCTCGGGCTGATCCGCCCCGCCCCGGAGGAGATCTCCGAGCAGCTCCCGGAGGACCCCACCGTCCTGTCCCACCTGGTCGCCGCGACGGCCATGCTGACCGTGGACGACCGGCAGCGGCTGCTCGCCATCGACGACACCGCCGCCCGGCTCGGCGCCGAGCTGCGGCTGCTCAACCGCGAGGCGGTTCTGCTGCGCCAGGTGCGGGCGGTTCCGGTGCCGCTGTCGGAGCTGGCGAGCCCGCCGGCCCCGAACTGATTCCCGGCCCGCCCGCGGGCCGGGCGTCGTCGAACGGAGCGTCGTCGAACGGAGCGTCGTGGGCCCAGGCCAGGTCCGGCTCCGGGTCCGGCTCCGGGCGCAGCGACGGCCAGCGGGACCAGCCGGCCAGCAGGGTGTACGTCACGGCCGCGGCGAACGCCGGCAACAGCAGGTTGCCGTACGGCACGGGAAGCACCTCGAGAACCCAGTGGACGCCCCCGGCCCGCAGATCGGCGGGCTTGGTGAACGCCTGTCCATCCGGGGCGCCGGCCAACAGGCGCTCGTACGTCGACAGGCCGACTTGGCGGCCGACCTGCCAGGCCACCGGCGCGGCCCCCAGCCCGCCGAGCACGCCGGCGAGGAGCCCGACCGGGCCCCGCCGCCGACGCAGCAGCACCCAGAGGGCCAGCGCGGCGAGCACGCCGAAGCCGAGCCCGAGCAGGCTGAACCAGCCGTCTGCGGCGATCGGCTGCTCCGGCTGCGGTTGGGCGTAGACGGCCCCTTCCGGGGTCTTGATCACCGGGGTGTCCGGCGCGACGACCGCCCAGAGCAGCCCCAGCGGAACGCCCAGCGCGGCCAGCACCGCTGCCGCGCCGAGCGCCACCGCGATCGACCGGCCCGGCCGACGCGCGGGTCGGCCGGCGGCCCCGAGGTGCGGGACCGGCCCGGTGAGATACGCCGGCGACGCGCCGGGGACGGCGAACGGGTCCCCGTCGGGGGCGGGGACGGCGAACGGGTCCCCGCCTGGCGCGGGGGCGGGGGCGGGGGTGCCCGCGGGCACCGGCAGGCCGGCCGACCCACCAGGGGCCTCCGGGCCTGCCGCCGGCCGGCGGTGCGTCCCGGGATCGGGTCGGCCCGGCGGATCGGCCGGGGGCACGGGGGGTTCGGGATCGGAGGCGTCCGGGCTCACCCCGTGATCCTCTCAGGCCCGGGCCGCGCCCGGGGCGTCGGTGCCGCCGGAGGAGGCCTTCAGGGGCCGAAGGGGTCGAGCATGGTCGACGCCGCGCGCAGCCAGGCCTGGCGGGTCTCGGGCTGAAGCTGCTGGTACTCGATCGAGGAGCCGGTCTCCAGTGCCGGGTCGTACGGCACCACGGCCACCGCCCGGGTACGGGTGGCGAAGTGCCGCTCCAGGTCGTCCTGGAGCGGGGACCGGCCGGGGGTCGGGCAGGAGATCAGGGTGACCGCGTTGTCGGCCAGCTCACCCATGCCCACCTCGTGCAGCAGGTCGAGCATCCAGTCCGCGCTGAACGCGGCGTCCTCCCGGGGCACGGTGGTGACCACCAGTTGGTCGGCGGCCTGCATCACCGTCCGCCAGTTGGGACTCTCCACGTTGTTGCCGGTGTCGACGCAGACCACGTCGTGGGTGCGCCGCAGCAGCTCCAGCACCCGCTTGACGGTGAACTGGTCGAGCCGCTGGGCGAACCGAGGGCTCTCCTCCCCGGCCAGCACGTCGTACGAGCCGTCGGAGGCGTGCCGCAGGTAGTCGTCCAGGCTCGCCAGCAGCTCGGCGCCCTCCCGGATCTCGATCTGGGCGAGGTCGCTGATCAGGTGCCGGATGGTCCGGGCGTGCCGGGCGCTGCCGGCGCGCAACCCGAGGGTGCCGCGTAGCTCGTTGTCGTCCCAGGCGAGCACGCCCCGGCCCCGTACGCTGCCGACGGTGGCGGCGGCCAGCACGGTCGCGGTGGTCTTGTGCACCCCGCCCTTGGGGTTGGCGAAGGCGAGCACCCGGGGGCCGCCCAACTCGCGGCGGAGCACGCCGGCGGCCCGCTCCAACTCGCTCTCCGTACCCTGCGGGCGCCACTCGAGGCGGGCCGGGTAGCCCCGGTCGACCACCGCCGGCGGCCCGGTCGGCGGCGGCTGGTACACCGGCTCCACCGGCGGTGGCGGATACGCAGGCTCCGGCGGCGGCTGGTAGGCCGGCTCCGGCGGCGGCTGATACGCGGGCTCCACCGGCGGCTGATAGGCGGGCTCCGGCGGGTGGGCGGGCTCCGGCGAGGGCTGGTACGTCGGCTCGGGTCGGTACCCACCGTTGTCCAGCAGGGCGTACCGCGACTCGACCGGTGACTCGGGCCGGTAGCCACCGTCCAGCAGGGCGTACCGGGACTGGACGGGCGGGGCGAGGTCGGCGCGGCGCACCGGCTCCAGCTCAGCGCGGCCCGGCTCGGCCCGCCACCCCGGCTCCGCCGGATAGGACGCCCCGCCCTGGTACACCGGCTCCACCGGGTACACCGGCTCGGGCTGGTACACCGGCTCCACCGGGTACACCGGGTCCACCGGATACACCGGCTCGGGCTGATACACCGGCTCCACCGGGTACACCGGCTCGGGCTGATACACCGGCTCCACCGGGTACACCGGGTCGACGCGGTAGGCCGGGTCCACCCGGTAGCTCGCCCCCGCCCGGTAGCCGCCCGGGGGCGACTCGGCCGGGTAGCCGGACTCCGCGCCGTAGGACACCTCGGGGCCGGGCCCGATCGCCGACGCTCGCCCCGCGTAGCCGTTGCCCGACACGCGCCGGGGTAGCGGCTCCGGGGCGCCCTGGGGTGCCTCCTCCGCCCGACGGTCGGCCTCGGCCTGCTCCGCGGTGCGACCGCCGAGCCTGGCCCGGTCGAGCAGCGCCCGCCATCGCGGTGCTGGCTCGGCCGGCCGACCCCAGCCGGTCTCCGTGCCGTCCAAGCTCGCCCTCCCCAGCGCCATCGATCTCCGCCTGACAGGCTACGAACGAAACCCTATTCGGACCACACCGGTCCGCGCACATCCTGGTCCGTCTTTGTCACCGGGGGACCGCCTCCGGCCCGCCGCCACCCGCGTCCGGCGAGGTCGCCGCGCCAGGTACGGCCGCTGTCGGCGCAGCCGGGTCCACAATCGGTGAGGTCACGGCCATCATCGGTGCCGCTTCCGACGTTTCGCCCATCTTGGCCGGCGCCGCTTCCGACGTTTCGCCCATTCCCGGCACCGGCCCGGTATCGGCCGGCGGTCGGGCCACGTCGCGCTGCTCGGGTAGCGGCGGGGTGACCACCGTGCGGTCCAGCCGGCGCAGCTCGGGGGCCGGGTCGACCGCCCGTACCCGGGGCCGGCCGGCCAGCGCCCGCAGCGGCTCCGGGGCACCCCGCACCACCGCCGCATACGCGCAGGCGCACCCCGTCCGGTACGCCACCGCCTCCCCCGCGGCGACCTGCGCCCCGGTTGCGTACCCCCGGCGCAGCTCGGGATCGGCGGCGCCAGCGGCCCGGGCCCGCTGGTCGGCGGCCTCGCGGTCCTTGCGGGCGGCGACCCCGGCCATCCCGGCGGTCACGTCCTGCGGCAGCCACTGGGCCGGCAGCCGGACGATCTCGGTCTGTCGGCCGGGCAGCGGCACCCGGGCCACCACCTCCGCGACGGACACGCCGTCCAGCAGCGCGGGCAGCCCGCCGGGTGCCACATACGTCGAGAACGACACCAGCGCGTATGTGTCGGCGGCCGGCAGGGCGGCCAACTCGGCCCCGGCGGCGCGCAGGTAGCCGGGAATCGGGTCGCCGGCGGCGATCCCGACCCGGGTGACCTCGCCCACCGTGCGGTCCCCCGCCGGCCGGTCCTGACGGCTCACCCAACCGGCGGCGAGCAGCACGGCCGCCACCGACAGCAGCGCGGCCGAGCTGAGCCATCGGGGCCGACGCCGGCGCACCCGGGCGGCCCCGTCGCCGGGGCCCGGCGACGGTCGGTCGGACTGCGGCGGTTCGGCAGCGCGCACCGACGCGGCCCCCCTCGTCGGAAAGAGTGTCGGGTCAGTCGCGGAGAACCCGCAGCGCCCGGTCCAGGTCGTCAGGATAGTCGCTGACGAACGTCACCTCGTCCCCCGTGCGGGGATGCGCGAAGCTCAGCGACCGGGCGTGCAGCCACTGCCGGCTCAGCCCGAGCCGGGCGGAGATCGTCGGGTCGGCGCCGTAGGTGACGTCGCCCACGCAGGGGTGGCGCAGGGCGGAGAAGTGCACTCGGATCTGGTGGGTCCGGCCGGTCTCCAGCCGGACGTCCAGCAGGCTCGCGGACGGAAACGCCTCCAGGGTGTCGTAGTGGGTGATGCTGGGCTTTCCGCCCGAGACCACCGCCCAGCGGTAGTCGTGGTGCGGGTGCCGGTCGATCGGGGCGTCGATGGTGCCGCGCAGCGGATCCGGGTGGCCCTGCACCACGGCGTGGTAGCGCTTCTCCACCTCGCGGTGCTTGAAGGCCCACTTCAACGCGGTGTACGCCTGCTCGCTCTTGGCCACCGTCATGATCCCGGTGGTCCCGACGTCGAGGCGGTGCACCACGCCCTGCCGCTCGGCCGCGCCGCTGGTGGAGATGCGGTGCCCGACGGCGGCGAGGCCGCCGATCACGGTCGGGCCGGTCCAGCCGGGGCTGGGGTGGGCCGCCACGCCCACCGGCTTGTCCACCACCACGATGTCGTCGTCGGCGTACACCACCCGCAGTCCGGGAACGGCCTGCTGCACCATGGTCGGCGCGACGATCGGGGCGGGCAGCGTCACCTCCAGCCACGAGCCGGCCTTCACCTTGTGCGAGTTGGGCCGGGCCGCGCCGTCGACCAGCGCGTCGCCGGCGTCGACCAGGGCCGCGGCGGCCGTGCGGGAGAGCCCGAAGAGCCGGGACACGGCCTGGTCGAGCCGCATGCCGTCCAGCCCGTCCGGCACCGGCAGGGAACGGTGGTCGCCGCCCGCGGCGGACGCGGCGCTCACGCGCGCTCCCGCTGCGTGGCGGGGGTCTCGTCGGTGGTCTTCTCCCGGCCGAGGCGGGAGCCGTCGCGCTGACGGCCGGTGAGTTCCAGCACCACGGCCAGCACCACGCCGCAGACCAGTGCGCTGTCGGCCAGGTTGAACACCGGCCAGACCTGGCCGTACGGGTCGAACAGGCTGATCATGTCGACCACGTGGCCGACGAAGTGACCAGGAGCGCGGAAGATCCGGTCCACCAGGTTGCCCAGCGCCCCGCCGAGCACCAGGCCGAGCGAGACCGCCCAGGGCACCGAGCGCAGCCGCACCGCCATCCAGCAGATCCAGCCGATCACCGCCAGGGTGATCAGCGGGAAGATCCAGGTGTGGTCGGCGCCGATGCTCCATGCCGCACCGCTGTTGCGGGTGAGGCTGAGGTAGACCGCGCCCCCGAGCAGCCGCACCGGCTCCCGGTCGCTGAGCCCGAGCAGGGCGAGGTGCTTGGTGAGCAGGTCGGCCAGGAACGCCACCAGGGCGACCGCGGCGAGGATCACCACCGCCCGATGCCGGAGTCTGCCTCCGCCCGGCTCGGCGGTGCCGGTATCGGTTCCGGCGGGCGGTGTAGCCGTCATCTGCTCCCCATCGACGCTCTTGGCGGTGATCGCTCACCGTCTGATCGGCCGGGGAGCGCCGGTCAGCGCCGCTCCTCCAGCTGCTTGCACTTCACACAGAGGGTCGCCGCCGGAAACGCGGCGAGCCGCTCCACCGGGATCGGGTCGCCGCACCGCGCGCACCAGCCGTAGCCGCCCTCGTCGAGCCGCTCCAGGGCCCGCTCGACCTGCGTGACCCGTTCCCGGATGCTGTTGGCGAGTGAGATCTCCTGCTCCCGCTCCAACGTCTTGGCACCGGTGTCGGCCTGGTCGTCCCCGGCCGAGTCCGTCAGCCGGTCGCGCTGCAGCTCGGTGATCTCGCTCAGCGTCTGATCGTACTCGGCGCGCAACTCGTCGCGCCGCGCCGCCAGGGCAGCCCGGATCTTCTCGGTCTCGGCGGCGCTGCGGGTGGCCTTGACCACCGGCTTGCGGCCGGCGGTCCTGGTGTCGGCTGGCTTCGCCATCGTCGCTCCCTCGCGCCGCGGCGCCGCGGCGGCGCCGCGGCCCCTGGACAGGGATCGCCGGCCTGGCGCTCCCTGAGTAACAAAACGGGCGCGCGGCAAAGGACGCCGCGCACTCCGGAGATTGGCAAGAATACGGAACGTACCGGCGTCCGACAACGTGCCGCACCGCCGCATCGTCATTCCGTCCCGAAAAGCCCTCAAATGGGCAAAAGGAACGCTAGCAGATCAACCCTCACGATCCTCGCCGTACTCGCCAAACCATCGAGCTAGGCGACCCCGGCGGCTGACCGCACGCAGCCGCCGCTCGGCGGCGTCCCGCGCCCCGGCCGTCGCGACGATCAGCAGGCTGTCGCCGGCCTTCAACCGGGTGTCCGGGCCGGGCACGAAGCCCGCGCCGTCGCGCAGCACCAGGGTCACCGACGCACCCACCGGCAGCCGCAGCTCGTCCACGTGCACCCCGGCCAGCCGCGACTGCGCGGGCACCTCCACCTGGAGCAGGTCCGCCCGCATCCGCTCCAGCGGCGCGATCTCCACCCGGATCTCCGCCGGCTCCGCCGGAGCGGTCACCCGCAGCCAGCGGGCGGCCGGGGCGAGGGTGCCCGCCTGGAGCAGGGTAAAGATCACCACCAGCACGAACACCGCGTCGAAGAGCCCCTCCGCCCCCGGCACCCGTTGCGACAGCGGGATGGTCGCCAGCACGATCGGCACCGCCCCGCGCAGCCCCGCCCAGGACAGAAACGCCTGTTCGCGCAGGCCGAACCGGAACGGCCAGGCGGAGACCGCCACCGACAGCGGGCGGGCAACCAGCACCAGCGCCAGCCCGGCGACGATCGCCGGCAACAGCGCCGCGTCCAGCCGGCCCGGCGAGGCCAGCAGCCCGAGCAGCACGAACAGGCCGATCTGGGCCAGCCAGGCCAACCCGTCGGCGAAGCCCAGGATGGCCTGCCGGTGCGGCAGCCGGGCGTTACCCAACAGCACCCCCGCGACGTAGACGGCCAGGAAGCCGGAGGCGTGCAGCACCGCCCCGGCGGCGTACGCGAGCACGGTGAAGCCGACCGCCGCGATGGGGTACAGCCCCGCCGAGGGCAGCGCCGCCTTGCGCAGCGCCGCCCGGCCGGCGAGCCCGACCCCCACCCCGACCGCGGCGCCGACACCCAGCTCGTAGCCGAGCAGCAGCACCTCGTACCACCAGGAGTGGCCGGCGTCGGTGGCCGAGCGGGACAGCAGCACCACCAGCAGCACCACCGGGGCGTCGTTGATCCCGGACTCGGCCTCCAGGGTGGCGACCAGCCGGGGCGGCAGGCGCAGCCGACGCAGGGTGGCGAAGACGGCGGCGGCGTCGGTGGAGGAGAGCACCGCGCCGTAGAGCATGGCCAGCCGCCAGTCCAGCCCGAGCAGCAGGTGCACCGCCAGACCGACCACCAGGATGCTCACCACCACCCCGACGGTGGAGAGCACCGCGACCAGGCCGAGCACCGGGCGCAGGGTGCTCCACCGGGCGGTCAGCCCACCCTCCGCGATGATCACCACCAGGGCGCAGAAGCCGAGGGTACGGGTCAGCTCGACGTCGTCGAACCGGATGCCCAACCCGGACCTGCCGATCGCCACGCCGAGCGCCAGGTAGACCAGGAGGCTGGGCACGCCGAGTCGGGTGGAGAAGCGGACCGCGCCGACCGCCACCAGCAGCACCGCGGCACCGAGCAGCAAGGCGAGGTCGAACCCGGGGGTCATGCCGACCCGAGGCGGGCAGCCGTCACCGGGCGGACCCGTCGCGCAGCAGGCGCAGCGCCTCGGCCAACTCCGGCGTCGGACGCTCGACGACGAAGAGCTTGTCGCGGCTGGCCGCGCCGGTTCGCAGCGACACGGCAGCCGGCCGGACGCCGAGCGCCTCGGCCAGCGCCCGCCGGGCCGCCTCGGTGGCCCGGCCGTCGAGCGGCGGGGCGTTCACGGCGATCACCAGGGCCGGCCCGTGCGGGCCGTCGTGCCGGCCGCCAACCCGGGCCCGGGCGACACCCGGTTTCACCCGTACAGCGACGGTGAGCGAGTCGTCCATGAGGTCAGCGCGGCCCGGCGTCGGCGAGGAGGACGGTGTCCGGGGCGCAGCGCGCGCACGGGGTGAAGCCCAGCCGCACGGCCGCGGCCACCGGCAGCGGCTCGGACTCCCGGCCGAACAGGTGCGGGCAGTCGGCCAGGTGGTAGCGGGGCCGCCCGTCGACGACCTGAACCTCGGCGTCGAGCCCGGCGACCAGCGCCGCGTCCGCCGGGGACACCCGCAGGGCGGGCGGCTCGTCGGACGGCGTGGCCCGGTCCGGCCCGGCCGCATCGGCGTACGGGGCCAGCGGGTCGTCGGCGGCGGGCACGTCGTACGTGCCCTCCCCGACGGCCGGCGACCCGGGCGGTTGCCGCCGCCCGGTGCCGATCGTCGGGGGAACGTGCTGGACGGGGATCCCCGGCCTGGCCGGGGAGGTGACCCCGCCCTCCGGGTCGTCGCCGGCCGATGGCCGGCGTACCCGGGTGGCGTCCGGGTCGGGCCGCTCGGCTGCCGCCCGGATGGCGGCCGCCTGGCGGGCACCGACCACCAACGCGACGGCGGCCAGCAGGCTGGCCGCGATTGAGGCGGTCAGCAGCAGGCTGGAGCCGCCAGTGAGGCCGACCACCAGGAGCACGACGGCGACGAGGATGAGCAGCAGACTTGCGACTATCACGGCTCACCCCCGCCGCGTCGGATTCAGGTTGGCGCGATCGGCGGCCGTCCCCATGACGGCCGCCGAAACGGGATCAGCGGCCCGACTCCAGCGCGCCGGAGCGACCGCCGCCGTACGAGCTGGCGAGACCCGCAGCGGCAGCGAGGCCGTTGCTGCCGCCGACGGCGCGGCCGCCCTCGCGGGTCATCTCGACCTCCAAGCCCTGGCCGCGACCGTCGAGGTCGCGCAGCTGGCTCTCCAGGTACGCCTTGAGCCGGGTGCGGTACTCCCGCTCGAACTGCTTGAGCTCCTCGATGTGCTTCTGCAACGCGGTGCGCTTGGCGTCCAGGCCGCCCATGGCCTCCTGGTGCCGCTGGCGGGCGTCGCGCTCCAGGGCGTCGGCCTTGGCCCGCGCCTCGTGGGTGACTTCCTCGGCCTTCGAACGGGCCTCGGAGAGCAGCTGGTCGGCCTCGCGACGCGCGTCGGAGACGTGGTCGTCGGCGGTGCGCTGGGCCATCATCAGCACCCGCAGCGCCTGCTGCTCACCGTCACCGGTCGCGGCCGGGCCGCCCTGGCTACGGACCTGCTCCAGCTCGGCCTGCATCGCGCGGGCGGCCTGCTCGGCCGCCGCCTTGTCGCGCTGCACCCGGTCGAGCTGAGCCTTGACGTCGTTGAGCTCTGCGGCGAGCCGGGCGTCGCCGCCGGGGCCGGCGGGGGCACCGCCACGGCCACCGCGCTCCACCTGGGCGCGCAGCTCGTTGTTCTCCTCGATCAGACGGGCAAGCTCGCGCTCGACCTCGTCCAGGAAGGCGTCGACCTCCTCCTCGTCATACCCCCGCTTGCCGATCGGCGGCTTTTTGAAGGCGACGTTGTGGACGTCGGCCGGGGTCAGCGGCATCGAAACTCCTCGGGTCAGTTGCGGCCGCGTAGCGGGCTGGGCCTGCGGGCGTCAATCACCCGAGGATCAGCCGCTTCAACACGAACTCCATCAGCACGGACAGGATAACCAGGAGCACAAGGGAGGCCAGGTCGATGCTCACGGTACCAATTCGCAGTGGAGGGATCACACGCCTCAACGCCTTGAGAGGCGGATCAGTGACGCTCCACACGGATTCCAGTCCTGCTGCCGCCCCCCGCCCAGGCTGCCAGCGGCGACCGTACGCGAGGACCGCGCTGAGGACAAACCGGGACAGAAGAAGGATCAGAAAGACATACAGAATCAGGTACAGAACTTGCAGCAGGATCGACAACACAGCAGGCGACGTCCCTCTGTCGGGCGGGCTAACTCAGGCTGAAGAACCCGCCCTCGGCTATTTTGGCCTTGTCCTCCGCGGTGACCTGGACGTTGGCCGGTGAGAGCAGGAACACCCGGTTGGTCACGCGCTCGATCGTACCGCGCAGGCCGAAGGCCAGCCCGGCGGCGAAATCAACCAGACGGCGGGCATCGGCCTCGTCCATCTCGGTGAGGTTGATGATCACCGGGACGCCGTCGCGGAAGTGCTCCCCGATCGTGCGGGCCTCACGGTAGGTGGTCGGGTGCAGCGTGGTGATCTGGTACCGCTGCTCCTCCTCGGCCGGCGCGACCCGCTCCCGCGTCGAGGACTGCGGGGCCAGGGCCAGGTTGTCCCGAGTGTGGTACGACAGCGAGCCCGAGCCGTCACCGGCGGAGCTGCGGGTGATCGACCGCACGCTGGAGCGGTCGGGGCGCTCGCGCTCGGCCCGCTCCGGCCGATCGGGGTCAGCCCGGTCACTCTCCCCCGACCGACTGGCGGAGCGCTCGGTCAGCCGACCCCGCTCCCCCATCCGGGGCCGGGGCGTCGTCGGCTCGTCCGACTCGTCGTCATCGTCGTCGGCGAACTCCTCGGCGTACCGGCCCTGCCGGTAGCGCGACTCGCGGTAGTCACCCTTGTCGTAGCCACCGTCGTCGTAGGCCCGCTCGTCGTCCTCCTCGACCAGACCGAGCCAGACCCCCGCCTTGCGCAGTGCACCCATCCCGCGCCCTTCCGTCCGCCGTGCGGCACGCGCCCCCGTGCCGTGTCGCTTCTCTCGGGTGGACAACTGCCCCCCGGAGCGGAACGCCAATCCCCCGGCCCGCGATTCGCGATCACGGGCCACGCCCCCTAGCGTCGGGACCGCCGCTCCTGAAACAACACTGATGTAATTTGCTTCTCTCGTCGTCAGGCTACCGCAGCGTGGAACGCATTCCGAGCAACGCGCTACCGACGCGGACATGTGTCGCGCCGTACCCGATCGCGGTTTCCAGATCCCCGCTCATTCCGGCGGAGAGCGCGACCGCCTCGGGATGCGCGGCGCGGAACCCCCGCGCCACCTCGGCCAGCCGGGCGAACGCCCGCTCCGGCTCCCAGCCGAGCGGGGCCACCGCCATCAGCCCGGCCAGCCGCAGCCCGTCCGCGCCGGCCACCGCCTCGGCCACCGGGTACAGCCCGGCGTCCGGATCGGCGGAGCCCGGCAGCGCGCCGCCCCGGACCGGGTCGGCGTCGATGCTGACCTGGATCAGCACGTCGAGGGGCCGGTCCCGGCCGGCCACCGCCGCGAGGCCCAGCGCCCGGACCAGCCGGACGCTGCCGACCGACTGCACGACGTCGGCGTACCGGACCACCGAGCGGCACTTGTTGCGCTGCAACTGCCCGATGAAGTGCCACCGGGGGTCCGCCCCCGCGGCGGCCACCTCGGCGGCCTTGCCCGCGGCCTCCTGGTCCCGGTTCTCCCCCACGTCGCTGACCCCGAGGCCGGCCAGAGCCAGCACGTCGGAGGCCGGGTAGGTCTTGGTGACGGCGACCATGGTGACCTCGGAGCGGTCCCGCCCGGCGGCGACGCAGGCGTCGGCGATCCGGGACCGGACCCAGGCCAGCCCGGCCGCCAGCTCGGCCCGGCGGTCCGGGCACCCGGTCGGGTTCGCGTCGGGCATCGGGGCGCTCAGGATCCGTTCTTGAGGAAGTCCGGCACGTCCACGTCGTCGAAGAGCACCCGACGCGGCGACTGGGTCGGCGCGGGCATCGTGGCCGGCGGCGTGGACGGCGTGCTGGGCTGAGCCGGCTGGTTCCGGTTGGCCTTGGGGCCCGTCTCGACGGCCTTGTACGCCGGCGTGCCGCCGTCGAAGCCTGCCGCTATCACGGTGACCCGCACCTCGTCGCCGAGCGCGTCGTCGATGACCGCGCCGAAGATGATGTTGGCGTCCGGGTGAGCCGCGTCGGTGACCAGTTGGGCCGCGTCGTTGATCTCGAACAGGCCGAGATCGGAACCGCCGGCGATGGAGAGCAGCACGCCACGTGCGCCGTCCATGCTCTGCTCCAGCAGCGGGCTGGAGATGGCCGCCTCGGCCGCCTCGACCGCGCGGTTCTCGCCCCGGGCGCTGCCGATGCCCATCAGGGCGCTGCCCGCGCCACTCATCACGCTCTTGACGTCGGCGAAGTCCAGGTTGATCAGGCCCGGCGTGGTGATCAGGTCGGTGATGCCCTGGACGCCGGAGAGGAGCACCTGATCGGCGGTGCGGAACGCGTCCATCATGCTGATGTTGCGGTCGCCGAGCGCCAGCAGCCGGTCGTTGGGGATGACGATCAGCGTGTCGCACTGATTGCGGAGTTCGTCTATTCCGGTCTCGGCCTGCACCTGCCGGCGCTTGCCCTCGAACGAGAACGGGCGGGTGACCACGCCGATGGTCAGCGCGCCGAGCTTGCGGGCGATGTTCGCCACCACCGGCGCTCCGCCGGTGCCGGTGCCGCCGCCCTCGCCGCAGGTCACGAAGACCATGTCGGCGCCCTTGAGCACCTCCTCGATCTCGTCGCGGTGGTCCTCGGCGGCATTCTTGCCGACGTCCGGGTTGGCGCCCGCGCCGAGCCCACGGGTCAGCTCGCGGCCCACGTCCAGCTTGACGTCGGCATCGCTCATCAGCAGCGCCTGCGCGTCGGTGTTGATCGCGATGAACTCGACGCCCTTGAGCCCAACCTCGATCATCCGGTTGACGGCGTTGACGCCGCCGCCCCCGATGCCGACGACCTTGATGACCGCCAGGTAGTTGTGCGGAGGTGTCATCTCCGGTCCTTTCCCTTCGAGATTGGCATGGGCCGACCCCACACGGCTTTGCCAGACCAGCACCGACGTCAGCTGTTCCCCGGGAGGTCGAGAGGTGAACTCTCACCCTCTACTAGAGGCTTACAGTTATGTCAACTACTGATCCTCTTCGGGGCAACGTAAGCGGCCCCACGCCCGGAGCCAAGGACCCGCCCGGCGTGTCGCCCTCGGAGAGGCCCATACCTCACTCCCAGCGGCCCCACCGGCTGCTTCCAGACAGCCACCTGACCGGCCGGTCACTTGAAGGTGACGACCTCCGGGGCACTGACGTCGATCGTGTCGGCTTCCCGACCGAGCAGCGCGGTGGCCACCCGGGCCTTGTCCGCGGCCCGGGTGGCGTCCCCCCAGACCACGGTCCGGTCGCCACGCAGCGTAAGGCTGATCCGGGCCAGCCCCTCCACGGTCACCTCCACCAACTGCGCGCGCAACTGGGGGGTCAGGGCGGCCAACACCTCCAGCCCGGCCCGGGTCCCCGGGTCGTCCGGGCCCGGGCTGCCGACCCGGATCACCGGCAGGCCCTCCGGCTGCCGGGGCAGCGACCGGAACACCACCCCGGAGCGGTCGACCACGGCGAACGCCTGCCCCTGCGGCACCACCGCCGCGGGCGTGCGCTCCACCACCCGCACCACCAGCGTGTCCGGCCAGTCCCGGGACACCGTCACCCGCTCCACCGGGGCCAGCCCGCCGATCCGCCGGGCGGCGGCGGCCAGGTCCACCCGGGACAACGGGTGGTCGTCCGGCACCGCGGCGGCCTCCCGGACCTGGACCGGCGTGACCAGTTGGGCGCCCTCCACCCGGACCTCACGCACCCCGAACAGGCCGGTGCCGAGCACCGTCCAGGCGACCAGCGCGGCCAGGGCGGCCACGCCCACGGCCACCGCCCAGGGCAGCGCCGCGCGCATCCGACGCTGCCGGGCCCGAGCCATGAACCGCCGGGTGGACGGCGGCACCGCGTCGGTGCCGGCGCGGACGAGATGCCAGCGGCGCACCGGGCCGCGCCGGCCCCCGCCCGGGTCCGCGGTGCGACCGCGCGCCGGCCCGGGGCTCATCCGGCGGTGGTCGCCGAGCCGTCCGGGTCGACCGCGGGGCCGACGCCGGTGGCGTCACCGGTACGGGCCGTCAGGGCGTCCAGCAGTTGGTCGCCCAGCAGCGAGATGGGCGGAGCGCCCATGGTCACCACGACGTCGCCGGGGCGGGCCCGGCGGGCCACCTCCACCGGCACGTCGTCCCAGGCGTCCACGAAGACCTTCCGGTCGGCCGGCAGCGGCACCGCCTCGACCAGCGCGGCCGATCCCTCCCCGGGCGCGCGCAGCTCACCGGGACCGAAGACCTCCAACAGCACCAGCTCGTCGGCAATGCCGAGCGCCGCCGCGATCTCCGCCTGGAGTTCCCGGGTGCGGTAGAGCCGGTACGGCTGGAACACCACGATCAGCCGCCCGTCGCCGGCCACCTCGCGCAGCGTCTGCAACGCCAGGGTCATCGAGGTCGGGTGGTAGGCGTACTCGTCGTAGACCAACACCCCGTCGGCGACCCCCTTGCGCTCGAAGCGCCGCCGTACGCCCGGGAACGTGCCGAGCGCGGCCTCGGCTGCCTCGACCGGCAGCCCCAGCAGGTGCGCGGTCAGCACCGCCGAGGCGCTGTTGAGCCCCATGTGCCGCCCCGGCATTGGCAGCCGGATCTCGCCCAACGAGCGGCCGTCGATCTCGGCCAGGAAGCGCACCCCCTGCGCGGAGGAGACGACGTCGCGCAGCCGCAGGTCCGCATCGGGGGCCTCGCCGTACGTGTGCACCCGGCGGCCCTCGGCGCGCAGCGTCTCGGCCAGCCGCCGCCCGCCCGGGTCGTCGGCGCAGGTGACGATGAACCCCTCGGGGTCGGTGAGCCGGGCGAACTCGGCGAACGCCGCCTCCAGGGTGGCCAGGTCGCCGTAGGTGTTGAGGTGGTCCGCCTCGACGTTGGTGATCACCGACAGGTACGGGCGGTAGATGAGGAACGAGCGGTCGCTCTCGTCCGCCTCGACCACGAAGTGCTCACCGGTGCCGTGGTGCGCCCCGGAGCCCACCTCGGAGATCTCCCCGCCGATCACGAAGGACGGGTCGACGCCGGCCTGCTGGAGCACCATGGTCACCATCGACGTGGTGGTGGTCTTGCCGTGGGTGCCCGCCACCGCCACCGTACGTCGGCCGGTCATCGCCGCGGCCAAGGCCTCGGAGCGGTGCAGCACCCGCAGCCCGCGCCGCCGTGCCTCCACCATCTCCAGATGGTCCTGCGGGATGGCCGAGGAGTAGACCACGGTGTCCACGCCGTCGAGGTTGGACGCCTCGTGGCGGGAGTGGACGGTGCCGCCCAGCGCCCGCATCCCGGCCAGCGACGGCCAGTCCCGCAGCTCACTGCCGGAGACCGGCAGGCCCCGGGTGAGGAAGAGCCGGGCCAGCCCGCTCATCCCGACGCCGCCGACCCCGATCAGGTGGATCCGGCCCAGGTCCTCGGCGGTCAGGGTGCCGGCCGGGGTGAACTGCGCGGTGTTCATGACGGGTACCTTCCGGTCGCGACGGTCGGGCCCCTCATCGAGCCACCGCCTCGTAGACGAAGTTCAGCAGCGCCTCGTCGCCGTCGCGCCGCCCGTACGCCGACGCGGCGACGCCCATCGCGGCGAGCCGGTGCGGGTCGCGGATCAGCGGGATGATCGTCCGCTCCACCCAGGCCGGAGTCAGCTCGGCGTCGTCCACGAGCAGCCCGCCGCCGGCCTCCACCACGGGCAGCGCGTTGCGCTTCTGCTCCTGGTTGCTGTGCGGGTACGGCACGTAGACGGTGGGCAGGCCGATCGCGGCGACCTCGGCGCAGGTCATCGCTCCGCCGCGGCCGAGCATCAGGTCGGCGGCGGCGTAGCCGATCTCCATCTGGGACAGGTACGGCAACGTCACGTACGGCACCGGCAGGTCGGTGGGGACGGGCACCGGCTCGTTGCGGGCGCCCATCACGTGCAGCACCTGCACGCCGTGCCGGGCCAACTCCTTGGCGGCCCCCGCGACGGCGAGGTTGATCGACCGGGCGCCCTGCGAGCCGCCCGCGACGAAGAGCACCGGCAGGTCGGGGCGGAGTCCGAAGTGGGCACGGGCGGCGGCGGCATTGGCAGCCCGGTCCAGCCCGGCGATGCCCCGGCGCAGCGGCACGCCGACGACCCGGGCGTCACGCAGCGCCTCGGCCTGCGCCGGCTGGTGCGGGAAGCCCACGGCGACGTTGTTCGTGAACTTCATCCCGAGCCGGTTGGCCACCCCCGGCGGCACGTTCACCTCGTGGATGACGATCGGCAGTTCGCGCCGCCAGGCGGCGAGGTAGCCGGGCACCGAGACGTACCCGCCGAAGCCGACGACCACGTCGGCGGCGACCTCGTCGATCACTTTGCCCGCCCCGCGGGCCGCCTTCCACATCCGGTCCGGGGTGCGGACCAGACTCATGTTCACCGACCGGGGCAGCTGGTACGCCGGGATCTGCCGCAGGTCGTAGCCGGCCGGCGGGATCAGCTCGTTCTCCAGGCCCTTCGGGGTGCCGAGGCAGGTGATCCGGACGCCCGGGTCGTGTCGGCGCAGGCAGTCGGCGAAGGCGAGCAGCGGGTAGATGTGTCCACCCGTGCCTCCTCCGCATAACACCACCGAACGCAGCGGACCCATCAGCGTCTCCTCTCGTTCGCCGTCCCGCCCCGGCCCCGGTTCGGCCGGGCGCCACGGGATGCGGCCTGGTCGTCCTCACGCCGCGCCCGGGACCGGGGTACGGACCCACGGTCCGCCTGCGGCGGCACCGGTCGACGGCGCCGGCCGGGAAGCGGCGGCAACGGGGCCCAGAGTAGTCGGACCCATCGGGCGGGCGGACGGGCATGCAGGGCTCGGGCCGCGTCGGGTTCCGCGCGGGCGAACGAGGCGAGCATCCCGATGGCCCCGAGGGTGACCACCAGCGCACTTCCGCCGTCGGAGATGAAGGGCAGCGGCACCCCGGTCAGCGGCATCAGGCCGATCACGCCGCCGATGTTGATGATCGCCTGGCCGACCAGCCAGGTGGTGGCCCCGGCCGCGGCGAGCCGGCGGAACGGGTCCTCCACCCGGCGGGCGATCCGCAGGCCGGTGTAGCCGAGCACCGCGAAGAGGGTGATCAGCACCACGCAGCCGACCACGCCCAGCTCCTCGGCGAGCACCGCGAAGATGAAGTCGTTGTGCGCCTCGGGCAGCCAACCGAACTTGAGGCTGCTCTTGCCCAGCCCGACGCCGAACCAGCCGCCGTGCTCGATGGCGTTGCGGGCCTGGGCGAGCTGGTAGCACTGCTCGGCGAAGCACTCCTGCGGCGGCGGCGGGTTGACGAAGTTGGTCAGCCGGGCCAGCCGGTAGTTCTCCTGCCCTTTCTCCCCCGACCCGGCGCCCAGTGAGGCGGCGGCGACCAGCAGCCCGATGCCGACCAGCCCGATCACCGACAGCACCGCGAAGACCTTCATCCGCACCCCGGCCGCCCAGAGCAGCCCGACGACCAGGGCGAGCAGGCAGAGCATGGTGCCGACGTCGTTGTAGCCGACCAGCACGAACAGCAGGCCGACCACCGGGAAGAGCGGGGTGGCCAGCTCCTTCCACCAGCCGAGCCGGGCGCCCTTGCGGGCCAGCACGTCGGCTCCCCAGAGCACCAGCGCGAACTTCGCCAGCTCGGAGGGCTGGAGCTGAATGCCGCCGACGAAGAGCCACAGAAGTTTGGCGCGCAGCGGTCCGACCTGCTCGATCCCGAAGAACGAGTCCAGGGCGAGTAGCAGGTTGAGCAGCAGCAGCAGCGCCACGGCGACCCCGAGCGCCGTCCGGGCGACCGACCGGTAGGTGCTCGCCGGCAGCCGCTGGCAGGCCCAGAACGCCACCACCCCGATCACCGCGAAGATCGCCTGTTGGGTGGCATCGGCGAAGGCGTTGCCCTCCTCGGCGTAGTTCTTCACGCTGGTGGCCGAGAAGACCATGGTCAGGCCGATCACCAGCAGCAGGCCGGTGCTGGAGATCAGCAGGTAGTACGACGCCATCGGCCGGGCCAGCAGGCCACGCAGCGCGGCCAACCCCCCGGCGGCGTCCAGGCCGAATCTCGACGTCGGGGCCGGCGGGTCGGCGGCGCGCCCCACCCCCGCGACCCGTCGCGGCGCGGTGTCGGTCGTTGTCGTGCCGGTACCTCGGTCCTCCCCCACCCGCCCATCATCGCGAATGCGAGCGGCCCATTCCCGCCGAACGCCGTGCTCGGCGTGTCGGACCGGGAAACGGAAGGGCCCCCCTGCTATCGCGTCGCGCGCAGCGGGAGGCCCTTCGGAGCGCCTGGGTGGACCCGGCTTCAGCCCATCGCGGCCAGGAAGTCGCTGTAGAAGAGCCCCAGCGCGACGGCCACGCAGATCCCCGCGATGATCCAGAACCGGACCACGATGTTGACCTCGCTCCAGCCGGCGAGCTCGAAGTGGTGCTGCAGCGGTGACATCCGGAACACCCGCTTGCCGGTGGTGCGGAACGAGATGATCTGGATGACCACCGACATGGTGATGATCACGAAGAGCCCGCCGATGATCGGCAGCAGCAGAATGGTCCGGGTGGACATCGCCATGCCGGCGATCAGGCCGCCCAGGCCGAGCGCCCCGGTGTCGCCCATGAAGATCCGGGCCGGCGAGGTGTTCCACCACAGGAAGCCGACGCACGCCCCCGCCGCCGCCGCGGCGATCAGCGCGATCTCCAGCGGATCCCGGACCGCGTAGCAGTAGTTTTCCGGGTTCGCCGTGTACGCCGGGTCGGCACACCAGTGCCGGTACTGCCAGAACGCGATCAGCGCATACGCCGCGAGGACCATCACCGAGGCGCCGGTGGCCAGGCCGTCGAGGCCGTCGGTGAGGTTCACGCCGTTGGTCGCCGCCATCACCACGAAGATGAAGATGACCACCGCGCCGATCTTGCTGATTTCCAGCACCGGGATGTCCCGGATAAAGCTCAGCGTGCTGGCGCCCACGGTCTCGGTGTTGGTGGCCGTGCCGCTGGCGTCGGTCATGCTGCTCGGGAAGTACAGCGCGACGATGCCGAAGAGCGCGCCGACGAGGATCTGCCCGGCCAGCTTGCCCCGCTTGTTGAGCCCGCCGCTGTGCCGCTTGCGGACCTTGAGGAAGTCGTCGATGAAGCCGACCGCGCCGGAGAAGACCATCAGGCCGAGCAGGAACAGCGCCGTGATGGTCGGCTCGACCTGGGCGATCTGCGCGTCCGGCAGGGTGGTCAGGGCAAGGTGCCCCGCGACGTACGCGATGACCGTGGCCAGGATGAAGACCATGCCGCCCATCGTGGGCGTGCCCTTCTTGCCCTGGTGCATCGCCGGGCCTTCGGCCCGGATCGGCTGGCCGGCCTTGAGTTTGGTGAACACCTTGATCGCGATCGGGGTGCCGAAGAGCGAGACGAGGAAGGCCACCCCGATGGCAATGATCACCGCCCTCATGCGACGGCCCCCTCGCCGGCGGCGTCCGCGCGCAGCGCGTCGGCCACCTCCCAGGTGCGGTACCGGGAGCCCTTCACCAGGACGACATCTCCTGGTCGTAACTCGCCCCGCAGCACCTCGACGGCCGCCGCCTGATCGGTGAGCAGCACCGACTCTCCTCCCCAGTTCTCTACCGCTGTCGCGCCCTCATGGATCGGCGCCGCCGGCTCGCCCACCACGAGCAGCCGGTCCACACCCAGCTCGGCCGCGAGCCGGCCGACCTCCAGGTGTCCGTCCCGTTCGTACGCCCCCAGCTCGGCCAGGTAGCCGAGCACCGCCACCGTGCGCCCGGCGCCGCGCATGCCGGCCAGCGCCCGCAGCGCCACCGCCACCGAGGCCGGGTTGGCGTTGTACGAGTCGTCGATCACCGTCACGCCGTCGGGGCGCTCGAAGACGTCCATCCGACGGGTCGAGACCAGGCCCAGCTCGCCCAGCGCGGCGGCCAGCTCGGTCAACGGCATGCCCAGCTCCCGGGCCACCGCAGCGGCGGCCAGGGAGTTGGAAACCTGGTGCCGGCCGCTCAGCCGAAGCCGGACGGCCGCGCTCCCCTCCGGCGTGATGAGGGTGTACGAAGCCCGCCCCCGCCCGTCCAGGGTCACGTCCCCGGCCCGGACGTCGGCGTGCGCGGCCTCGCCGTACCGGACGACGCGGGCCGACGTGCGGTCGGCCATCGCGTCGACGAGCGGGTCGTCGGCGTTGAGCACGGCCAGCCCGTCGGCCGGCAGCGACTCGACCAGCTCCCCCTTGGCCAGCGCGATGTTCTCCACCGAGCCGAACTCGCCGAGGTGCGCCACGCCGACGTTGAGCACCACCGAGATCCGGGGCGGCGCCACCTCGCAGAGATAGCGCACGTGCCCCACCCCCCGGGCGCCCTTCTCCAGCACCAGGAAACGGGTCTCCGGGCCGGCCCGCAACGCCGTCCACGGGTGCCCCAACTCGTTGTTGAACGACCCGGGCGGCGCCACGGTGGGGCCGAGCCGCACGGTGAGTTGGGCGATCAGGTCCTTCGTGCTGGTCTTGCCCGACGAGCCGGTCAACCCGATCACGGTCAGCTCGGGCAGCCGGTCCACCACGGCCCGGGCCAGCGCGCCCAGCGCGTCGAGGGCGTCGGCGACCAGCACCATCGGCACACCGGGCAGCTCCCGGGTGCCGAGCACGGCCACCGCGCCGGCGGAGACGGCGGTGGCGGCGTAGTCGTGCCCGTCCACCTTCTCCCCGGGGAACGCCACGAAGAGGGTGCCGGCGGAGACCTTGCGCGAGTCGAACTCCACCGGGCCGGTGACCCGGGCGTCCGGGTCGGCGACGAGTAGCCGGCCGCCGACCGCCTCGGCCACCTCGGCCAGCGTCAGCGGGATCACCGCTGCCCCGCCAGGTCCCCGAAGCGGGCCCGCAGCGCGTCCGCCAGCTCGGTCCGGTCGTCGAACGGCAGCACCTCGCCGCTCACCTCCTGGCCGCGCTCGTGCCCCTTGCCGAGCACGGCGACCACGTCCCCCGGGTCGGCCAGCCGGACCGCCTCGTCGATCGCCGCCCGCCGGCCGGGCACCTCGACGATCCGGGCCGGCGTCGCCGCCTGGTACGCCCCCACCAGCACCTCCGCCCGGATCGACCCCGGGTCCTCGGTGCGCGGGTTGTCGTCGGTCACCAGCACCACGTCGGCCCCCCGGGCGGCAGCTGCCCCCATCGTCGGGCGTTTGCCCCGGTCCCGGTCGCCGCCGGCACCGATGACGCAGATCAGCCGCCCGGCGCTCAGCTCGCGCAGCGCGGCCAAGGCGGCCACGATCGCGTCGGTCTTGTGCGCGTAGTCGACCACCCCGCGCACCGGACCGGCCGTGGAGACCAACTCGAGCCGGCCGGGCACCCCACCGCAGGCGGACACCCCGGCGGCGGCGGTCTGAGCGTCCACCCCGGCGACGACCAGCGCGGCGATGGCCAGCAGGGCGTTGGCCACGTTGTGCCGCCCCGGCAGCGCCACCCCGGCCGGCATCCTCAACCCGTCGGGGCCGTGCGCGGTGAACCGCTGCGCGTACCCCTCGCCGTTGACGTCGGTGGCGTACCAGGTGGCGGTGGAGTCGCCGGCGGCCGAGTAGCTGACCGTGGCGGGCTTGAACAGCGGGCGCAGCGCCGGATCGTCGTGGTTGAGCACCTCGACCGCGCAGCGGCCGTCGAAGAGCTGGGCCTTGGCGGCGAAGTAGTCCGCCGAGTCGGCGTGGAAGTCCAGGTGGTCGGAGCCGAAGTTGGTGTACCCGCCGACGGTGAACCGCACCCCGCCGACCCGGCCCATCGCCAGGGCGTGACTGGAGACCTCCATGACCAGGGCGGTGACCCCGCGCTCCCGGGCGGCGGCAAGCATGGCGTGCAGGTCGGTGGCCTCCGGGGTGGTCCGGACGCTGTCGACCACCAGGTCGCCCAGCCGGGTCTCCACCGTGCCGATCAGCCCGGTGACGTGGCCGGCGGCGCGCAGCCCCGACTCGACCAGGTAGGCCGTGGAGGTCTTGCCGGCCGTGCCGGTGATGCCGATGACGGTCAGCCCGTCGGTAGGGTCGCCGTAGACCGCGGAGGCGAGGGCGCCGAGGACCGCGCGGGGGTCGGGCACCACCAGCGCAGGCAGGCCCGCCGCGGCCACCGCCGCCGCGCCCGCCGGGTCGGTCAGGGCGGCCACCGCGCCGGCGGTCGCCGCGCCGACGGCGAACTCCGCGCCGTGGCGGCGGGCGCCGGGCAGCGCGGCGTACAGGTCGCCGGGGCGAACCTCCTGGCTGGCGTGGGTCGCCCCGGTCACGGTGACATCGGCTGCCCCCTGCGGGGCTTCGACGGCGATCCGGTCGGCGAGGTCGCCGAGCCGGAGTCCGGTTACGGTACGGGGGCGTGGATTGCCGGGCACGGCGTCAGACCCTACCCGGTCGCCCGGTTCCGACCGCACAGCCGCCCCGGTGGTTCGTCGCCACCCACCGATGATGTCCTCCCGCGCCCGGTCAGCGCGGAAAGACCTCGAACTTGGGCGCCGGGCCGGCGGACGGCGGCACCCGGTACCGGCTGAGGGTGAAGCCCATGATGTCGCGGAACGCCGGGGCGGCGACCTGCCCGCCGCCGCCGCCGGGGCTCCACACGAAGACCGCCACCACAAAGCGCGGATTGTCCGCCGGGGCCATCCCGATGAAGGAGCCGACCTCGCCGGGCTGCTGCTTGCCGTCGACGAAGCGCAGGCCGGTGCCGGTCTTGCCGGCCACCTGGTAACCGGGCACCGCCGCAGCCAGCCCGGTGCCGCCGGGGACGGTGGTGACCGCCTGCAGCAGGGTGCGCAGCGCCGCCGCGTTCTGCGGGCTGAGCACCGAACGGGTGACCGGCGCCTTGCCCGGGGTGCGGCTGCCGTCCTTCCCGCTGATCACCTCTTTGATCAGGTGCGGCTGGATGTAGGTGCCGTTGTTGGCGATCGCCGCGTACGCGGCGGCCATCTGCAGGGGCGTGGCGTCGACGCTGTGCCCGATCGGCACCGACCCGGCCGACGACTCGCTCCACTCGCTGGCGGGCAGCAGCCGGCCGGCGGCCTCGCCCGGCATGCCCTCCCCGGTGGGCTGGCCGAGCCCGAACCGCTTCTGGTAGTCGATCAGCCGGTCCCGGCCGAGCTTGTCGGCGATCTCGATGGTGCCGACGTTCGACGAGTACGCGAGCATCCCGGCGAGACTCATCCGCCGCCCGTTCGCCGGGTGGGTGTCGGTGAAGACCGTGTCGCCCCTGCGGATGGTGTTGGCGATCGGCAGGGTGGTGTCCGGCGTGACCACGCCCTCCTGGAGCGCCGCGCCGAAGGTGATCGCCTTGTGGATCGAGCCAGGGTCGACCACGAAGCTGGTGGCGGCGTCCTCCCGGTCGGTCCAGTCGCTCTCCCCGGGCTTCGCCGCGTTGAAGGTGGGGTGGCTGGTCTGCGCCAGCACCTCGCCGGTGGGCACGTCGAGGACGATCGCCGCCCCGACGCTGCCCTGGACCTTGTCCATCTCGCCCTTGAGCACCTGCTGCGCCTTGAACTGGAGATCCCGGTGGATGGTCAGTTCCAGCGAGCTGCCCGGCTTGGGCGGGGTGGTGCTGCTGTAGCCGCCGGGGATCGGGGCGTCCAGCTTGCCCTGCCCGGCCTCGTACACCTTGCGGCCGATCTCGCCGCGCAGCAGGTCGTCGTAGCGGGCCTCCAGCCCCTCCAGGCCGACCATGTCCTGGCTGGTGAAGCCGAGCAGGTTGGCGGCCAGGTCGCCGCCGGGCACCTCGCGCCGCTCGTCGCGGTGCACGCCGATGCCGGCCAGGTCCAGCGCCATGATCTTCTTGGCGGTGGGGATCTCGACCCCCCGGGCCAGGTATTCGAACTGGGAGGCGACGCCGTTCTCCAGGGTGCGCGGCTTCATCCGCCCGGCCAGCTCCGAGACGGGCAGGCCGAGCAGCGGCGACAGCGCCCGGGCCGTCGCCGTGCGGTTCTTGACCCGGGTGGGGTCGGCGAAGACGTACCGGGCCTCGACGCTGTTCGCCAGCGGGGCGCCGGTGCGGTCGTGGATGGCTCCTCGGGGAGCGGGCAGGTCGATCCGGGTCAGCCGGTTGGCGAGCCCACCGCCGGCGTACGCCGGGGTGTCGACCGCCTGGAGGAAGACCAGCCGGATGCCGATGGTGACGAAGAGCGCGAGGACGAGCAGGGTGCCCAGGCGCAGTCGGCGCCGGGAGTCGGCCAGCCGGGGCGGCTTGCGCGGCCTGCGCGCCGACCGTCGGCCGGCGGGCCGGTCCGGCCGGCGCGGGCCGGTCCGGCGGCGCGGCGGGGGTGGTGCGTCGACATCGTCGTCGTCGAACGGCCCCCGGGACGGCCGGGCCGCGACGGTCCGGACCACTGCGGAACGCCCGGCCGGGGCCGTCTCCCGGCGGCCGGCGCGGGCCCCGCCGGCCCGGCCGCCGTCGAGCACCTGCAACGCCGGCCGGAACGGGTCGCCCGCCCGGGTGCTGCGCGGGGTACGCCGTTGCTCGGCGCCGCCGGCGGTCGGCCGGCCGACCGTGCCGCGCTCCTCGCGGATGGTGCGCCCCCGGGGGGTGTACGCCCGTGCGTCGGAGATGCCCCCCACGCCGGGCTCGCCGGACCGCGACTCGCCCCGACCGCCGCCGGCACGTGACGAACCGCGCCGGGAGCCCGTGGCGTCCCGGCGCGGTTCCTCCGATCTCGGGGGCACCCGCCTCAGCCCCCCGCGCCCTGCTGGCTGGTGACCGAGGGCTGGCCGTTGGCCGGCTGCGGCACACCGATCATCCGGCCGTCCGGCAGGCGGATGTACGCCGGCTGCTCCGACTCGACCATGCCGAGCTTGCGGGCCAAGGCGGTCAGGTTGCCCGGCGCCTTCTTGTCGGCGATCTCCTTCTTCAGCTGCTGCTCGTCGACGTCGAGCTTGGCCTGCTGCTGCTGGAGCTTCTCCAGCCGGAACGAGTTCTCATTGATCTTGGTATTGACCAGCAGAATGCCGAGCACCCCGCCGACCACCAGCACCACGATCAGCGCGGCGAAGGGCGCCCGCGGCACCGAGACGGGCGGCGGCGGAGCGACCCGCAGCCGCGGCGGCGGGGTCGCCGCCGGGCGAGCCCGCTCGGCCGGACGCAGCGCGGCGCTGCCGTTGGTCGGGAACTCGCGCGCCCCCCGGGCGCGAGTCTCCCCCTGCTGGTCGAGCCGACCGGCCCTCGTCGTCGCCGCCGAAATCCCGGCCCGGGTGGTCCGCTGCGCCGCGGTCCGGCCCCCCGACCGCGGTGTGCGCTGCCCGACGCCGGTGTCCCGGCCATCGCGCTTGCCAACGTTCATCTTCTTCCCTCCCCCTCTTCGTCCGTCCCTGCGTCGTCTCCCCGGGATCCGCCTGTCACGCCGACCCCGTCCCCGGTTGGTGCATCGCCCTGACCCGTCGGCGGGACCGTTCGCGGTCGGCCCGCCCCTGCTGCGCCGCCTCCGGGTCGATCCGTTCCGCGGCCCGCAGGCGCACCGAGGCGGCGCGCGGGTTCGCGGTGACCTCCGACTCCCCGGGCAGCTCCGCGCCCCGGCTCAGTAGCCGGAACGTCGGGGCCGAACCGGGAAGTTCGACCGGAAGTTCGACCGGGCCCTTGCTGCGGACCCGGTCGGCGAGGGCCGCCTTGGTGAGCTTGTCCTCCAGCGAGTGGTAGGACAGGACCACCATGCGACCACCCACGGTGAGTGCGTCGAGAGCAGTCGGCAGCGCCGTCTCCAGCGCTGCCAACTCCTTGTTTACCTCGATCCGTAAAGCCTGAAACGTTCTCTTGGCGGGGTGTCCGCCCGTCCGTCGGGCTGCTGCCGGAATGCTCTCCCTGACCAGTTCCGCCAGCCGCGCCGACGAGGTGATCGGGGTCCGTTCGCGCTCCCGCAGGATCGCCGAGGCGACCCGCACGGCGAACTTCTCCTCGCCGTAGACCCGCAGCACCCGCGCCAGGTCCGGATGGGCGTAGGTGTTGACCACCTCCTCGGCGGTCACCCCCCGGGTCTGGTCCATCCGCATGTCCAGGGGCGCGTCCTGCGCGTAGGCGAACCCGCGGTCGGGCGCGTCGAGCTGGAGCGAGGAGACGCCCAGGTCGAACAGGACACTGTCGATCGCCGGGTAGCCGAGGCGGTCCAGCACCTCGGGCAACTCGTCGTAGACGACGTGCTCCAGGTGCACCCGATCGGCGAACCGGGCCAGCCGGACCCGCGCGTGGGCGAGGGCCTCGGTGTCCCGGTCCAGCCCGATCAGCACCGTGCGCGGGTGCCGTTGCAGCACCGCCTCGGCGTGACCGGCCAGGCCCAGCGTGGCGTCGACGTGAATCGTGCGCTCGCCCCTGTCCAGTGCGGGGGCCAGCAACTCGAGACACCGCTCGAGCAGCACTGGCACGTGCGTGCCGCGAAGCTCCCCCATGTCGACCCCCACTGGTTGAACCGTCCGTTTCTTTTTGCGCCTGCCGTCGACACGACGCCTCCGTCGTACCGCCAGATCCCCATCCGCTCCCGCCCGCCGGAGGCCGCGGCCCTCCGATGAGATCGTGCGCCTGGCACCGGGGAAGGGGTGCCAGGAACTCGAAAGCGGCTGGAGATCTCGCAGTACGTCGGACGCCGTCACGCCCTACAGACCGCCGGGCAGCACCCCCTCCTCGATGTCGGCGAAGTCGTCCTCGCTCTCCGAGAGGTAGCTCTCCCAGGCCGCCCTGTCCCAGACCTCCACCCGCGTGCTCGCCCCGATGACCACCAGGTCCCGGTCGAGCGCGGCGTATGCCCGCAGGTGGGGCGGGATGGTGACCCGCCCCTGCTTGTCCGGGACCTCGTCGTGCGCGCTGGCGAAGAAGACCCGGCTGTAGGCACGGGCCGCCTTGTGCGTCATGGGTTGCGCGCGCAACTGGTCGGCGATGTGCTGGAACTCGGGCATCGGGAAGACGTAGAGACAGCGATCCTGCCCTTTGGTGATCACGACACCCCCCGCCAGCTCATCCCGGAACTTCGCCGGAAGGATCAACCGGCCCTTGTCGTCCAGGCGCGGAGTGTGGGTGCCGAGAAACATCCGGCCCAACCCCCCTCGCCCTTGCAGCAGCGTTCGCGGCGCCGCTTCCCCCCGGGCCGGTGGGCCCTCCCGGCCTCACCATCGGGCTCCACTCTACTCCACTTCCCTCCACCTGCAACCAGATTCGTCGGCGCGGCGCGGCGTTTCCGCCCGCAAAACCGCACGTCAGAGGGGGTGGAGTGGAGTGGAGGGCCCGCGTCGGCCCGCCGGGACGTCCGCTACCCGACATAGATCGACACCATAGGTCCGGCAGGCGATGGCCGTCCCGTCGGCGTCCCCGGCCGAACGGTTCGCCGTCGGCGGCGATCTGGCGGGCGGAGCGGTCCGGTAACCTCGCTCGGGTGACCGACGCGAAGATGCCCCTGCGGGCGAAGGTGGCCAGCTCCGTGTCTCGGACTGCGGCGGCGCTGTCGCGGGCCGCGGGTCGTGGTGACGGCTCGGTGATCGGCGGATGGATCGGGCTGAAGATCGACCCCGACCTGCTCGCCCACCTCTCGGCCGGACGCGCCATCGCGCTCGTCTCCGGCACCAACGGCAAGACCACCACCACCCGGCTGGCCGCGGCGGCGGTCGGCGTCCTGGGTCGGGTGGCCACCAACTCCTTCGGCGCCAACATGCCCAGCGGCCACACCTCGGCGCTGGCCAAGGCCGGCAGCACCCCGTACGCGGTGCTGGAGGTCGACGAGCACTACCTGGCCCAGGTCCTGGCGGCCACCGAGCCGCACGTGGTGGCGCTGCTCAACCTCTCCCGGGACCAGCTCGACCGGGCCAAGGAGGTCGCCATGATGGCGCAGCTCTGGCGGGCCGCGCTGGTCAACCACCCCGACGTGCGGGTGGTGGCGAACGCCGACGACCCGATGGTGGTCTGGGCCGCCACCCCGCCCGGCGACCCGGCCCGCGGCATCCGCCCGCCGCACGTCACCTGGTTCAGCGCCGGTCAGCGCTGGCACGACGACTCGTGGGTCTGCCCCGAGTGCGGCCACACCATCCAGCGCTCCGGCGAGCAGTGGTGGTGCAGCGGCTGCCCGCTACGCCGCCCCGACGCGCAGTGGACGGTCGAGGACGACGGCGTGCTCGACCCGACCGGGGCCTGGCACAAGACGACCCTCCAGCTCCCCGGCAAGGTCAACGTGGGCAACGCGGCGACCGCCCTGGCCGTCGCCGCCGAGTTCGGTGTCCGCCCGGTCGACGCGGTCTCCCGCCTGGGCAGCGTCACCTCGGTCGCCGGCCGCTACGCGCAGGTCGACCGGGACGGGCGCAACATCCGGCTGCTGCTGGCCAAGAACCCGGCCAGTTGGCTGGAGGCGTTCGAGATGGCCGACGTGGCCCCGACGCTGCTGTCCATCAACGCCCGGGACCCCGACGGGATGGACACCTCCTGGCTCTTCGACGTCGACTTCGCCCCGCTGCGCGGGCGGCAGGTGCTGATCACCGGTGACCGCGCGTACGACCTGGCGGTCCGCCTCGACGTCAACGGCGTGCCGTTCCAGCACGTACGGACGTTCTCCGAGGCGCTCCGGGCGGTCCCGCCCGGCCGCCTGGAGGTCATCGCCAACTACACCGCCTTCCAGGACATCCGAGCGGAGCTGGACCGTGTCAACTGAGAGCCTGCGCATCGTCTGGATCTACCCCGACCTGCTCTCCACCTATGGCGACCGGGGCAACCTGCTGATCCTGGCCCGCCGGGCCCAGCAGCGCGGCATGCCGGTCGAGGTGTTGGAGGTCCGCTCCGACCAGCGGCTGCCCGCCACCGCCGACATCTACCTCATCGGCGGCGGCGAGGACGGCCCGCAGGCGCTCGGCGCCCAGCGGCTGCGCACCGACGGCGGGCTGCACCGGGCCGCCGCCCAGGGGTCTGTCGTCTTCGGCGTCTGCGCCGGCTACCAGCTCCTCGGCACCTCGTTCTTCGCCAAGGGCGTCCAGTGCGCCGGGCTGGAACTGCTCGACCTCTCCTCCGACCGGGGGCCCAACCGGGCCGTCGGCGAGCTGGCCGGCGACATCGACCCCCGGCTCGGTGTGCCGGCGCTCACCGGCTTCGAGAACCACGGCGGCCGGACCCGGCTCGGCCCGGGGGTCGCCCCGCTGGCCCGGGTCACCGCCGGAGTGGGCAACGACGGCGCCACCGAGGGGGCCTGGCGGGGCAAGCTGCTCGGCACGTACTCGCACGGCCCGGCCCTGGCCCGCAACCCCGCCCTGGCCGACCTGCTGCTGCGCTGGGCCACCGGCGCGCACCAACTCCCGCCGCTCGACGACACCTGGGCCGATCGGCTCCGCGCCGAACGCCGCGCCGCGGTGGCCGCCGCCCGGACATGATCCAGGCCGCCCGGCGGCTGCTCCGGCAGCCGTCGGCGCGCCGATTCGCCCTGCTGCTGCTCCTGCTCGCCATCCTCGGGGTGGCGCTGCTCGTCATCGGCCCGCCCGAGGCGGACGAACTACCCCGGCTCGCCGACCGGCTGGGCGGTCTCGCCCCGGTCGCGGCGATCCTCGGCGGGGCGCTGTTGCTGGTCGCCCTGGTCCCCCGCACCCTCGTCACCCTCGCCACCGGCGCGGTCTTCGGCCCCCTTGAGGGAGCCGGGTACGCCCTCGGCGCGGCGCTGCTGGCCGCGGCGCTCGGCTTCGCCGTCGGCCGGGCGCTGGGCCGGCAGTTCGTCGCCGAGCGGGTCCGCGGCCGGCTGGCCCGCCTCGACGGCTGGTTCGCCCGGCAGAGCGTGTTCGGGGTGATGACGGTCCGGCTGCTGCCGATCTCCGGCTACGGGCTGGTCAGCTACGGCTACGGCACCACCGGCGCCCGGGTACTGCCCTTCCTGACCGGCAGCCTCCTCGCCTCCGCCCCCACGGCCTTCGGCTACGCGGCGCTCGGCGCGGCGGCCACCTCCCCCGGCACCATCAACTGGTACGCCGCCGCCCCCGCCAGCCTCGGCCTGATCGCCAGCGCGGTGCTGATCCACCGCTGGTGGCGCGCCGAACGCCAACGCCGCCCCCACGTGGCGCCGCCCCCCTGACCGACCCCACGGTCAAGATCCACGCACTTTCCGTGAAAGTGCCCCCGCTGGGTGGCTGGGGGTGGGGTCTGCGGCTCATCTTGGCGGGTACACCAAACCCGCCTCGTAGGCGGCGATGACGAGGTGCACGCGGTCGCGGGCGCCGAGCTTGGCGAACAGCCGGGCCACGTGCGCCTTGGCGGTGGCCGCGCTGATCACCAGCTCGGCGGCGATCTCGCCGTTGGACAGGCCCCGGCCGACGAGGGTGAGCACCTCGCGCTCCCGCTCGGTGACGCCGTCGAGGGCCCGGGGCGGGGCGGCCGGGGCGGGCCGGCGGGCGAACTCGGCGATGAGCCGGCGGGTGACCCCGGGGGCGATCAACGCATCCCCGGCGGCAACCACCCGGACCGCGCCGAGGATGTCGTCCAGCGCCATGTCCTTGACCAGGAACCCGCTCGCGCCGGCGCGCAGCGCGGCGTGCACGTGCTCGTCGTCGTCGAAGGTGGTGAGCACGAGCACGCGGGTGGCGCCGCCATGCGCGACGATCGCCCGGGTGGCCTGGATGCCGTCCATGCCGGGCATCCGCAGGTCCATCAGCACCACGTCCGGCACGACCTCGCGGGCCAGCCGCACCGCCTCGGCCCCCGTGGCCGCTTCGGCGACGACGTCGAGGTCGGGGGCGTCGGCGATGAGCACCCGCAGGCCGGCGCGGATCAGTGGCTGGTCGTCGACGAGCAGCACCCGGACGGTCACCGCTCCCCCGTCCCGGCCCGCGATCCGACCGGCTCCTCGGCCGCCGGTGGCACCGGCAGCCATGCCGCCGCCCGGAACCCGCCCTCCGGGCGCGGCCCGGCGTGGAACCGGCCGCCAGCCAGGGCGACCCGCTCGCGCATGCCGACGATGCCATGCCCCTCGCCACCGACCGTGCCGCCCCGGCCGTCGTCGACGACCTCCACCGCGACCTCGTCGGGGCCGTACGTGACGGTGACCCGGCACCGGTCGGTGCCCGCGTGCCGTACCACGTTGGTGAGCCCCTCCTGGACGATCCGGAACGCGGCGAGGTCGAGGTCGGCCGGGACGGGTCGCCGCTCGCCGCACTGCCGCAACTCCACCCGCACCCCGGCGTCGGCGGCGGCCGAAACCAGCCGGTCGAGATCGCCCAGCCCGGGCGTCGGATCCAACGAGGCCGACTCCGACTGCGGGCGGCGCAGCGCGCCGAGCGTACGCCGCAGGCCGGCGAGGGTGTCGCGGCTGGTCGCCTCGATGGTGGCCAGCGCGGCGCGGGCCTGCGCCGGTTGGGTCTCGATGACCCGGGCCCCCACGCCGGCCTGGATGGCGATCACCCCGATGCTGTGGGCGACCATGTCGTGCAGCTCGCGGGCGATGCGCAGCCGCTCGGCGGTGACCGCCTCGGAGGCGGTGTGCGCCCGGACGGCCTCGGCGTAGCCGCGTCGGGCCCGCACGGAGTTGCCGACCGTCCACGCGGTGACGACCGCCAGCACGGAGAACGTAGCCCGGTTCACGGGGTCGCTGGAGGGGTTCACGAAGCCTGCGACGATCTGCACGACGAGCGCCCCGACGGCCACCGGCACCGAGACGCGGCGGGACCGGTTCGCCGCGATCAGCGCCACCACCAGGTCGATCGCCAGGAACTGCGCGTACCAAATGTCGGTCAGGTAGCCGTCCTCCGGGACGTTGACGGCCGCGGTCACCACGCACGCCGCGACGAGCATCAGCGCCAGGGCGAGCACCGGCCGGCGCCGCAGCAGGCCGGCGGGCGGGCCCACGGCCAGCAGCGGCACCAGGTAGCGCTCGGCGATCCACCAGTCGCCGAACCCCACGCCGTTTCGGCTCCACGCCATCGGCAGGGTGAGGAGCACGGTGACCGGCAGAAGCGCGACGCCGACCCAGGGCAGGGCCGCCCGCGCCAGCGATGAGGCTCGGCGCGGCAACCGCACGGAGGCGTCCATCCGCCCACGGTAGCCAGCCGGCCGCCGCCCGGGCATCGGCCCGGGGGCGTACGCCCCGGGGCGGGTGTCCGCCCACCGGATATGGCCGCCGGGGCGACGCTGCCCCGGCCGCCGCCCGGCAGCGTGGGGCAGGTGATCGAACTTCAAGCCCTGACGAGACGGTACGGCCGCACGACGGCCGTGGACGACCTCACCCTTACGGTGCGCCCCGGCCACGTCACCGGATTCCTCGGCCCCAACGGGGCCGGCAAGTCCACCACGCTGCGGATGATCCTCGGACTCACCGCGCCAAGCAGCGGCACCGCCACCGTGAACGGGGTCCGCTTCGCCGACCGGCCACGCGGGCTTCGCCACGCCGGCGCGCTGCTCGACGCCGGTGACGTGCACGGTGGACGAAGCGCCGCGGCCCACCTGTCTGCCCTGGCCCGCAGCAACGGCATTCCGCGCGTCCGCGTCGACGAGGTGCTGCGGGACGTGGGGCTGACCAGCGCCGCGCGGCGACGGATCGGCGGCTTCTCGCTCGGCATGCGGCAGCGGCTCGGCATCGCCGCCGCGCTGCTCGGCGACCCGCCTGTGCTGCTCTTCGACGAGCCGTTCAACGGCCTCGACCCGGAGGGGGTGCGCTGGGTACGGGACCTGTTCCGGCGGCTGGCGGCCGAGGGGCGCACGGTCTTCGTCTCCAGCCACCTGATGAGCGAGATGGAGCACTGCGCCGACCGGCTCGTGGTGATCGGCCGGGGCCGGCTCATCGCCGAGCAGAGCCTCGCCGAGTTCGCCGCCCGGAGCACCCGGGCCAACGTGGCCGTCCGTACGCCCGACCCGACGACGCTGGCCGCCGTGCTGGAAGCCGAGGGTGCGGACGTCCTCCCGGCCGATGCCGGGGCGCTCGTCGTGACCGGCCTGACGGCCGCCCGGATCGGTGACCTCGCGCTCGCCCACGGCATCGGGCTGCACGAGCTGACCACCCGTACCGCCTCGCTGGAGGAAGCCTTCATGGAACTCACCGCCGACAGCGTCGAGTACCTCGCCGGGGAGGGGACCCGATGACGGCCGTGACCGAGCTGACCCGCCGACCGACCCTGACCGAGGCGCCGGCCCGCTTCCACGACCTGTTGGCCGCCGAGTGGATCAAGCTGTGGTCGCTGCGCTCGACCCGGTGGACGTTGCCGCTGGTCTTCCTGTTCGTGCTCGGGGTCAGCGTCAACGCCAGCCTCGCCGACCACCGGAACTGGCCGGCGTACGTCGAGGAGCGGCGGGAGATGTTCCGCATGTACGGGCCGGTGCGCGACGCCTTCCCCGAGGCCGGCTACCTGCTGCTGATCCTCGCCTCGGCCACCATCGGCGCCCTGACCGTGGTCGGTGAATACCAGAGCGGGCTGATCCGGGCCACGTTCGCCGCCGTACCCGCCCGCCGGTCGGTGGTCGCGGCGAAGGCCGCCGTGCTGGCCGGGGTCATGCTCGTCTTCGGTGCGGTGACTGCGGCGACCTCGTTCTGGGTGTCCCAGGCGATCCTCGCCGACCGGAACGCCGGCTGGTCGATCAGCGATCCGGGGGTGCTGCGAGCCGTCGTGGCGAGCGCCGTGCTGGTGCCCGTGTGCGCGCTGGTCGGGATGGGTCTGGGCGCGCTCACCCGACACGCCGCCGCAGCCGTTTTCGCGGCCACGACAGTGCTCGTGCTGACGCCGCTGGTGGTGGACAGCGACGAGCACCGGTGGATCGCCGAGCTGTACAACGCCCTGCCCCTCACCGCCTGGCTGCGACTGATCGAGGTGCACCCCGACATCATCAACCGGGACCCGTACCCGGCCACCGTCACCGGCTCCTGGCTGACCCTCGCCGCCTGGTCCCTGGCCGCAACCCTGGCCGCCATCACCGCCATCCACCGCCGCGAGCCATAACCACCCCACCACCCCCACCCCACTCGCCCTGCTCGCACAAATTCACGGAAAGAGTGGTCATTCCACGCGTGGAAGCCACTCTTTCCGTGAATTTGCCGCCCGCCGCCCGCTTCCCGCAGGGAGCGGGCGGCGGGCGGCGGGGAGGGGTCAGGCGACGACGGAGACCATGCGGTCCTTGATCACGATGACCTTGCGGGGGGTCTTGCCGGCCAGCGCGGACGAGACCGCCTCCAGGGCTGCCGCGCGGACGGTCTCCTCGGAGGCGTCGGCGGCGACCTCGATCCGGCCGCGCACCTTGCCATTGATCTGCACCGGGTACGTCACCGTCTCGGCGACCAGCAGGGCCGGGTCGGCGACCGGGAAGTCCGCGTACGCCAGCGAGGTGGCGTGGCCCAGTCGGCGCCACAGCTCCTCGGCGACGTGCGGGGCGAACGGGGCGAGCATCAGCACCAGCGGCTCGGCCACCTCGCGGGGGGTGGCCGCGAGCCGGGTCAGCGCGTTGGTCAGCTCGATCAGCTTGGCGATCGCGGTGTTGAACCGGATCGCCTCCATGTCGCCGCGGACCCCGTCGACGACCTTGTGCAGCAGCCGCCGGGTGGCGGTGTCGGCCGGGTCCTCGGTGATCCGCAGCTCGCCGGTCTGCTCGTCGACGACGGCCCGCCAGACCCGCTGCAGGAACCGGTACGACCCGACGACCGCCCGGGTCTCCCACGGACGGGACACCTCCAGCGGGCCCATCGACATCTCGTACACCCGGAAGGTGTCCGCGCCGTAGACGGCGCACATGTCGTCGGGGGTGACCACGTTCCGTAGCGACTTGCCCATCTTGCCGTACTCGCGGCGCACCTCCTCGTCGCCCAGGAACCAGGCGCCGTCGCGCTCGACGACCTCCTCGGCCGGCACGTAGGAACCCCTGGCGTCGGCGTACGCGTACGCCTGGATCATGCCCTGGTTGAACAGCTTGCGGTACGGCTCGAACGACGACACGTGCCCCAGGTCGTAGAGCACCTTGTGCCAGAAGCGGGCGTACAGCAGGTGCAGCACGGCGTGCTCGGCGCCGCCGACGTACAGGTCGGTGCCCCCGCAGTCGCCCTCACCGCGCGGGCCCATCCAGTACCGCTCGTTCTCCGCGTCGACGAAGCGCTCGGTGTTGGTCGGGTCCAGGTAGCGCAGCTCGTACCAGCAGGAGCCGGCCCACTGCGGCATCACGTTGGTCTCGCGGGTGTAGCGCTGCGGCCCGTCACCCAGGTCCAGCTCCACCTCGACCCAGTCGCGCCGCCGCGACAGCGGGGTCTCCGGGTTGCTGTTCGCGTCGTCGGCGTCGAACGTCTTCGGCGAGAAGTCGTCGACCTCGGGCAGCTCGACCGGCAGCATCTCCTCCGGCAGCGCGATGGCCGCCCCGGAGGAGTCGTACACGATCGGGAACGGCTCGCCCCAGTAACGCTGCCGGGAGAACAACCAGTCGCGCAGCCGGAAGGTCACCGCGCCGACACCGTGCCCGTTCGCCTCCAGCCAGGCGGTGATCGCCGCCTTGGCGTCGGCGACCCCCAGGCCGTCCAGGTCCAGGCCGCGTTCGGGCGCAGCGCTGTTGATCGCCGGGCCGTCCCCGGTGTACGCCTTGCCGTCGAAGCCCTCCGACGGCTGCACGGTGCGCACGATGGGCAGGCCGAAGACCTCGGCGAACGCCCAGTCCCGCTCGTCCTGCGCCGGCACCGCCATGATCGCGCCGGTGCCGTAGCCGGCCAGCACGTAGTCCGCGATGAAGATCGGGATCGGCTTGCCGGTGACCGGGTTGGTGGCGTACGCGCCGACGAAGACGCCGGTCTTCTCCTTCGTGTCGGCCTGCCGCTCCATCTCGCTCTTGGCCGCCGCCGCCTTCCGGTACGCCTCGACGGCCGCCAGGGGGCCGGCGTGCCCGCCGGTCCAGGCGTCCTGAGTCCCCTCCGGCCAGGCCGCCGGCGCCAGCGCGTCGACCAGCTCGTGCTCGGGGGCCAGCACCATGTAGGTGGCGCCGAAGATGGTGTCCGGTCGGGTCGTGAAGACGCGCACCGGGGCGACGGCGGTGGGGAAGTCGATGTGCGCACCGGTGGACCGGCCGATCCAGTTGCGCTGCATCATCTTGATCGGCTCGGGCCAGTCCAGGCTGTCCAGGTCCTCGATCAGCCGGTCACCGTACGCGGTGATCCGCATCATCCACTGCTTCAGGTTCCGCTTGAAGACCGGGAAGTTGCCCCGGTCGGAGCGGCCGTCGGCGGTGACCTCCTCGTTGGCCAGCACGGTGCCCAGCCCTGGGCACCAGTTCACCGGCGCCTGCGAGACGTACGCCAGCCGGTGGTCGTCGACGATCGCCCGCTGCTCGGCGACGGTCAGCTCGGCCCAGGGGCGGCCGTCCGGGGTGGGCCGGGTACCGCCGGAGAACTCGGCGATCAGCTCGGCGATCGGACGGGCCCTCTTCGCGTCGGCGTCGTACCAGGAGTTGAAGACCTGCAGGAAGATCCACTGGGTCCAGCGGTAGAAGTCGGTGTCGATGGTGGCCACCGAGCGCCGGTCGTCGTGGGCCAGCCCCAGCCGGTGCAGCTGCGCCTTGTAGCGGGCGATGTTCGCCTCGGTGGTGGTACGCGGGTGGGTGCCGGTCTGCACCGCGTACTGCTCGGCAGGCAGGCCGAATGCGTCGAAGCCCATCGCGTGCAGCACGTTGCGCCCGGCCATCCGCTGGTAGCGGGCGAAGCAGTCGGTCCCGATGTAGCCCAACGGGTGCCCGACGTGCAGGCCGGCCCCCGAGGGGTACGGGAACATGTCCAGCACGTACAGCTTCTCCGCGCCCGCCCGGGGGTGGTCGGGGTCGGCCAGCGGCCCGGTCGGGTTGGGGGCGTGGAAGGTGCCCTCCCGTTCCCAGGTGGCCTGCCAACTCTGCTCGATCTTCTCGGCCAGGGCCGCGGTGTACCGGTACGGGGGCGTGTCGCCCACCGGTGCTGCCTCACTCATGGCGTCTCCTCGCTTCGCTCGTCGCCGCCGGCCGCGCCACGGCCGGGCTGGGTGCTGACCTCGCTCGGCGCGGTCATGTCGGTATGGGGGGTGCGTCCGCTCGCGGTACCACCGCCGGCCGCCCGGCGGGGGACGTGCCGCCTGCCGGGCCGCGCCGAAGAGGACCCGACCGACGGAGGGCACGAAAAAGCCCCTCGCACAGGAGGGGCCGCCGTGCTGTCGCGCGTCAGCGCATCAGCACGGCCCGGTAAGGAGCAGGAAGACTCCGGCCATGCCGGGGAGTCTACCCCGCCGTCGGGTCGCGCACGTCGCCCCGTGCCGGGAGGCGGGACACCGACCGGCCCGCTCAGTCCCGGGTGGCCGGTCTCCCCCGTCCGGCGAATCTTCCGGACGTAACCGACCGACTTCCTGCGGGGGTCGGCGATCACGACAAACATGGTTAGCCTGAGAGGCCAATGAGTTTCCTGTGGCAGATGAAACTCTTTCCCGTCGCGAACTGAATGACGGGTCCAGGTGCTCTTGTCAGAGCTGCCGTTTCACCCGACTGAGGAGGAGGCCCGTGACACAACAGACCTGGGACGAGGTGGGCGGCCTACTGCCGCACGACGAGTTCCGTGCCGCCAGCGAGGCCATCGTGACCAACATCGAGCAGGTCATCGAGGGTAAGACCGCCACGGTCCGACTCGCCCTCGCCGTCCTGCTCGCCGAGGGTCACCTCCTCATCGAGGACGTCCCCGGCGTCGGCAAGACCAAGCTGGCGAAAGCCCTCGCCCGGTCGATCGACTGCTCGGTGCGCCGCATCCAGTTCACCCCGGACCTGCTGCCCAGCGACGTCACCGGGGTCAGCGTCTACAACCAGGAGACGCACGACTTCGAGTTCCGCCCCGGCGCGGTCTTCGCCAACCTGGTCGTCGGCGACGAGATCAACCGGGCCTCGCCGAAGACCCAGTCGGCGCTGCTGGAGTGCATGGAGGAACGGCAGGTCACCGTCGACGGGGTCACCTACCCGCTCGAGACCCCGTTCATGGTGATCGCCACCCAGAACCCGATCGAGATGGAGGGGACGTACCCGCTGCCCGAGGCGCAGCGGGACCGGTTCACCGCCCGGATCGCGATGGGCTACCCGGACCCGGCGGCCGAGCTGGCCATGCTCGACGGGCACGGCTCCTCCGACCCGCTCCAGGAGCTGCGGGCTGTCTCCGACGCCGACACGGTCCGCCGGTTGATCGCCACGGTCCGCGAGGTGCACGCTGCCGACGTGGTGAAGCAGTACGCGGTGGACCTCGTCACCGCCACCCGCGAGGCCCCCGACCTGCGGCTGGGCGCGTCCCCCCGGGCCACCCTCCAGCTGCTGCGCACCGCCCGGGCCGTCGCCGCGCTGGAGGGGCGCGACTACGTCCTGCCCGACGACCTCCAGGCGCTCGCGGTGCCGGTGCTCGCCCACCGGATCATCCCGACCGCCGACGCCCAACTGGCCCGGCGCACCACCGACGCCATCGTCTCCGAGCTGGTGCACCGGCTCCCGCTGCCGCAGGACCGGCAGCGTTCCCCGTACGACAATCGGCCGGCTGCCGAGGGCAACGGCCGAGCGTCGTACGAGCCACGGCGGCGGTGAGGCGTGCGCGACGGGTTCCGGGGCCTGACCACCCGCGGCCGATCCTTTCTGGCCGCCGCGGTGGCGGCGGGCATCTCCGCCGCCATCCTCGGCGAGAAGGACCTGCTCCGGGTGGCGGTGCTGCTGGCCGTCCTGCCACTGCTCGCCGCCGCGTACGTCGGGCGCAGCCGGTACAAGCTGGCCTGCAACCGATCGCTGCAGCCGCACCGGGTGCCGGTCGAGGCCAGCTCCCGGGTGGTGCTGCGGCTGCAGAACATGTCCCGGCTGCCCACCGGCACCCTGCTGCTGGAGGACCGGCTGCCGTACGCGCTGGGCAGCCGGCCCCGGGTGGTGTTGGAGCGGCTCGGCGCACACCAGGCCACCTCGGTGGCGTACACCGTCCGCGCCGACGTGCGCGGCCGGTACGAGGTGGGCCCGCTGGTGATCCGGCTGACCGACCCGTTCGGGCTCTGCGAGCTGAGCCGGGCCTTCCCCAGCACCGACCGCCTCACGGTGATCCCGCAGGTCACCCCGCTGCCCTCGGTCCGGCTCCCCGGCGAGTACGCGGGCAGCGGCGACAGCCGGGCCCGCTCGGTGGCGGTGCACGGCGAGGACGACGCGGCGACCCGGGAGTACCGCAGGGGCGATGACCTGCGCCGGGTGCACTGGAAGTCGACCGCCCGCACCGGCGAGCTGATGGTCCGCCGCGAGGAGCAGCCCTGGGAGAGCCGGGCGACCGTGGTGCTGGACACCCGCGGGTACGGCCACCGCGGCGACGGCCCGACGGCGAGCTTCGAGTGGACGGTCTCCGCGGCGGCCAGCATCGCGGTGCACCTGCGCCAGGCCGGATACCGGCTGCGCCTGGTCACCGGCGACGGCGCCGACGTCGACGCGACCGAGGCCGCCGGGGACGGTGTGCTCCTCGATCAGCTCGCCGAGGTCCGGCTCGACCCACGCGGCGAGATCACCTCACTGGTGCAGCAGGTCCGCCAGCGCGCCGACGGCGGCCTGATCATCGGCCTGTTCGGCTCGTTGAGCACCGCCGAGGCCGAACTGCTCGCCGGGCTGCGGGGCAACGGCGCGACCTGCGTCGCCTTCCTGTTGAACAGCTCCACCTGGTTGAACCTCCCGCCCCGGGCCCAGGGCGAGGCCGACCACGCGCACGGCGCCGCCGCGCTCGCCCTGGTGCGCAGCGGGTGGCGGGTGATCGGGATCGATCATGGCGCCCGGCTGCCGACGCTGTGGCCGCAGGCCGGCCGGGGCTCGCAGGGGTTCGCCCTGCGGGCGGCGCTGGCCGAGACCGTAGCGGCTGGCGTGAAGTGACACTCCCCGCGTGGGAACGTGCGACGGGCCCGGCACGCCGGGCGTGACAGAGACCGGAAGGGTGGTCCCGTGACCCCGACCCGCAACCTCGGCTTCGTGGCCGCCGGCGCGACGCTGCTGTCGGCGGCCCCGCTGTCGGCCATCTTCGAACGCTGGACCTGGCTGATCCAGGCGACCATCGCGGTCGGGGTGGTGGCCGGGGTGGCCGCGCTGGCCCGGCTGGTCCGGGCGCCGCTGTGGGGGCAGGTGCTAGGCATGCTCGCCGGGCTGGTGCTCGCGCTGACGTGGCTCTTCCCCAGCGGCGGCGAGCTGGTGGCGTTCCTGCCCGCCCCGGGCACCTTCGCCCACTTCGGCGGGCTGCTCTCGGCGTCCGTGCAGGACATGCGCACGTACGGGGTGAAGGTTCCCGACACCGACCCGCTGCTGTTCGTCAGCGTGCTCGGCATCGGCGCGGTGGCGGTGGTGGTGGACGTGCTCACCGTCGGGCTGCGGCGCCCGGCGCTGGCCGGCCTGCCGATGCTCGCCATCTACTCGGTGCCGGTCGCGGTGTACGTCGACAGCGTCCCCGCCGTGCCGTTCGTGGTCGGCGCCGCCGGCTACCTCTGGCTGCTGGTCACCGACAACGTCGACCGGGTGCGCCGGTTCGGCCGCCGGTTCACCGGCGACGGCCGGGACGTCGACGTGTGGGAGTCGTCCCCGCTGGCCGCCGCCGGCCGGCGACTGGCGGTGGTGGGGGTGGCGTTGGCGGTGGTCCTGCCGCTGGCCGTGCCGGGGATGACCGGCGGCCTGCTCGACACCTTCGGCACCGGGACGGGCAACGGCACGGGCCGTCCGGGGCAGGGCGGCAACCCGGGCAAGGTCGACCTGTTCGCCGCGCTCAGCGGCCAGCTCAACCAGGCCGAGGTCTTCGAGATGGTCAAGGTGACCACCGACGAGCCGGACCCGTTCTACCTGCGCTACGGCGTCGCCGACGTGCTCAAGGCGAACGGCTTCGGGGTGGACGAGCCGACCGGCCGCCCGGTGACTCAGGACTTCCCCGACCCGATGCGGCCGGCCGGGGAGGGCGTCACGCAGAGGCGGTACCAGGCCACGGTGGAGGTGACGAAGAACTTCACCATGCCCCTGCTACCGGCCTACGCCGAACCGGTACGGGCCGAGGGCCTGGGCGGCAACTGGCACTACGACTCCGACCGCCAGGTGCTCTTCTCCAAGCGGGAGGACTCCCGCGAGAAGCGCTACTCGTTCAACTACGTCCGGTCGACGTTCAGCCCGGCGGCGCTGCGCCGGGCCCCCTCCCTGCCGGCCGACCACCCCCTGCGGGTCAGGCAGACCGACACCCCGCCGGTGTCGCAGGTGGACGCCCTCGTCTCCGACCTTGTCCGGAGCAAGCGCACCGACTACGACAAGGTGCGGGCCATCTACGACTACTTCTCCTCGGACAACGGCTTCACCTACAGCCTGACCACCAAGGGCGGCACCAGCGGAAAGGAGATCGTCGACTTCCTCAACAACAAGTCCGGCTTCTGCCAGCAGTACGCGGCGGCGATGGCCTGGCTGGTCCGGGCGGCCGGCATCCCGGCCCGGGTGGCGTTCGGCTTCACCAACGGCAGCGGCCGCACCGATCGGGGGTACGTGCTGACCAACCGCAACCTGCACGCCTGGACGGAGGTCTACTTCGACGGGATGGGCTGGGTGCCGTTCGACGCCACCCCGGCGTACGGGGTGCAGGGCTTCACCCGTTCGGCGTGGGCGCCGGACACCGACGCCCCGGAGTCCGCCACCCCCGACGCCGACTCGCCGGTCACCCCGGACGACGCCAACCCCTCGCCGGGCGCGGCCGGCCCGGACCGGGCCGACCGGGACATCGACGCCGGCCTGGCCCTCGGTGGCGATGACCCCACCAGGCAGGCCCCGGTCTGGCCCTGGTGGGCGGCGGGCGTGCTGGCCCTGCTGGTCCTGCTCGCGGTTCCGGCGCTGCGCCGCACGGCGCTGCGCCGGCGTCGCGGTGGCCGGGCGGCGGTGGTCGCCTCGTCGGCACCGGTGGACGCCGGCACCGGCCTGGCCGACGCCGGGCGGACGGTCGTGGTCGGGGTTGACCCCGACCAGGCCCGGTCCGACGCGCACGCCGCCTGGGACGAACTGCTCGACACCCTGGTGGACTACCGGGTCCGGGTGGACCGGACGGAGACTCCCCGGGCGACGGCCGAGCGGTTGGTCACCGACGCCCTGGCCGAGGACGCCGGTGCCGCGGCGGCGGTGCGGCTACTCGGGCGTGCCGAGGAGCGGGCCCGCTACGCCCGCGATCCGCTGACCGGTGAGGCACTGCACCCGGCCCTGCATAGCGTCCGCGGCGTGCTCGCGGCCAAGGCGGACCGACGGACCAGGCTGCTGGCCGCCGTGCTGCCGCCGTCGGTGCTGCTGCGCTGGCGCAAGACGGTGGGCGACACGTCCTCACGGATGGTGGTCACGACCGGCGACGCCCGTTACCGGTTGCTGCGCTGGAGCCCGCGCCGGCTGCTGTCCGCCCGCTCCGGCCGTTGACCCACCGATCAGAGCACCGCCCCCATCTCGTCGGCCAGGCGTAGGACGTCAAGGCTCACCGCCGGTGAACGGCGGAGGAGGGTCGTCAGCAACTCGTGCCCCAACGGCCGGTTGCGGACCTCCGCCGTCGCCAACCGGTCGGCGCTCACCAGCACCCGGCCGGCGCCGACGATCACCGACGCCTCGCCGGCCAGACCAAAGTCCTATGCGACCCAGGTCTACCGAACTGGCCGTCCGCCGTCGATCATCCACTCCGATGGCCTCACGGGCGCTCTCTGTCTCGACAAGCCTGCGGAGGTTGCCTCGTACGGAGACGTGTGGTCCGCCACCGAGAAGAAGGCCCTGAGCGAGGCGCACTCTCGCAAGCTCATCGCATCTATCGCATCTATCGCAGGGGAGCAGACATGACCACGGTCAAGTGGAGGAAGAGCACGCGAAGCAACGCGGGCGGAGACTGCGTGGAGGTTGCCACGCCTCCCCAGGTCGTCATGGTGCACGACAGCAAGGACCGGTAGGGCCGGTGCTGTCGTTCAGCTCGTCCGCCTGAACCTCGTTCGTCGGCGGGCTCAAGCGCTGACGTCCCTTGACTGGCGAACACCCCCGGCGTCCAACGCCGGGGTTGTCGCGTTGACACCTCAGTCAGCACCAACCCCCCTCACCCCCTCCCCTCACCTCACCCCACCTCACCCCCACCCCGCCCCACCCTCACCCCCACCCCTCCCCCTCCCGCGATCTTGCAGTTGCGGCCCCCGGAATGCCCGCTTTGCGCAGATAGTCGGGGCCGCTAGTGCAAGATCGCGGGGCGGGGCGGGGCGGGGCGGGGCGGGGTGGGGGTGGGGCGGGGCGGGGTGGGGGTGAGGCGGGGTGGGGGTGGGGCGGGGCGGGGTCGGGTGGGGGTGTGGGGGTGGGGCGGGGCGGGGCGGGGCGGGGTGGGGGTGGGGCGGGTTAGTGCTGGCGGACTGTCGCGTGACGATGTGGGTAGGGCGGCGGCAGAGGGCGCGGTCCGTGAAGTAGCGCGTCGTCCAACCCTCGGCATTCAGCCAGTTGGCGCGGTCCCGGTCATGTCGCAGTCGATCGCGCAAGGCAGTCGATCGCGCAAGGCAGTCGATCGCGCAAGGTGGGACGGTGGCATCGGGCCGCGGACGCGAAACAGCGGCCCGTCGTCGGACGGGCCGAGGCCAGCGCGGTCCCGCCGTGCCGGCGGGACCGGGGATCAGCGGAGGGGCCGGGTCAGCGGTGCCCCTCCGGGCGCTGCCGCCACCGGTCCTCCATCCGGTCCAGGAACGACGACCGCTTGCCGGACCGCCCACGCGGGCGACGCCGGCTGGTCGTCCCACCGACCACGTGCAGGTCGGGGGACTGCGCCTTGCGGTGCGACTGCACCGCGTACGCGGCCGAACCCAGCATGACGACGAAACCCGCCACTGCGAGTGGTGGAGTCTTGATCACCGCGCCGTAGACCAACAGGGCCAGGCCAACGATGATCGCGCCGGCAGCGACAAGCAGGCGACGCCGCGCATAGAAGCGTGGATCGCTGGCACGCACGGCCGAGGCGAATTTGGGGTCCTCGGCAAGCGACCGCTCGATTTGATCGAACAGCCGCTGCTCGTGCTCCGAGAGCGGCACGGCACTCCTCCCCGGTCACGTAGGTCGGCCCGGGCGGGCCGACAGACCGTGGCAGCCAACCGGCTGCTTTCCGCCAAGTCTACGAGGGGGGTCGCGCGTCGGAAAGCGGGACGACCTACGAGCGGGGCGGATTTTCATTTCGCCCTCGGTCCCGGCGACGGAGCAGACTCGCCGGACCTATGACGGATCGCCCGAAACGGGCAGCGGCGGCGTCCGCGGCAGCCTCCGCCTCCCGCCAGCCGCGCTCGGGGGCGCCGAGGGTGAGCTGCTGCGGGGTTTCCCGCATCGGGGCGAGCCCCTCCAGTCGCACCCCGACGAGGCGGATCCGCTCGCCGGGGTCGAGAGCGGTGTAGAGCGCCCACGCCGTATCGAAGATCTCCCGGGCAGTGTCGGTGGGGACGCCGAGGGCTCGGGAGCGGCTGACCGTGCGAAAGTCGGCCATCCGCACCTTGATCGACACCGTCCGGCCGACCTGACCGGCCCGGCGCAGCCGGACGCCGACCTTCTCGGCCAGGGCGAGCAGCGACCGGCGGATCTCCAAGGGGTCGCCGACGTCGACGTCGAAGGTCACCTCGGCGCCGATCGACTTCTCCACGTGCTCCGGGGAGACCTGGCGCGGGTCGCGCCCTGAGGCCAGCTCGTGCAGGTGGGTGGCGGCGGCCTCCCCGACCGCCCCGCGGAGCATGCCCAACGGCGCCTCGGCCAGGTCACCGATCGTGGTCAGCCCGAGCCGGCGCAGCGTCTCGGTGGAGCGCTCCCCCACCCCCCAGAGCGCGGAGACCGGCAGCGGATGCAGGAAGTCGAGGACCCGGTCGGCGGGCACCACCAGCAGCCCGTCGGGCTTGGCCCGGGTGGAACCGAGCTTCGCCACGAACTTGCTCGACGCCACCCCCACCGAACAGGTCAGCCCCTGCTCCTGTTCGACCCGGGCGCGGATGCGCCGGGCGATCGCCGCCGGAGAACCGAAGAGCCGGCGGGCGCCGGCCACATCCAGGAACGCCTCGTCGAGCGAGAGCGGCTCGACCAGCGGGGTGACATCCCGGAAGATCCGCATGATCGCCCGGGACGCCGCCGTGTACTGCGTGAAGTCGGGCGGCAGGTAGACCGCGTGCGGGCAGAGCATCCGGGCCCGCATGGTGGGCATGGCGCTGCGGACGCCGTACCGTCGGGCCTCGTAGCTGGCGGAGCTGACCACGCCGCGCGGCCCGACCCCGCCGACCACGACGGCCCGGCCGCGCAACTCGGGGCGGAGGCGGACCTCGACGGAGGCGAAGAAGGCGTCCATGTCGACGTGCAGGATGGGGCAGCCGGAGTCGTCGCCCTCGGGCCCGAAGCGCGGGTCACCACCGCGCGGCAACGACTGACTGCGACCCATCCCCGCAGGCTAGCCCCCTGATACGACACCCCGGGGACCGTACGGCGGGTCAGCCGCGGACCACCAGCAGCGGAATGGTCATCTCGGCGGCGGTGTCCGCCCCGTGGTACGCCACCAGACGCGAACCCATCGGGTGCTCCGACCGGGTGGCCATCACGGCGGACGTGCCCCGGCAGACCACCACCACGTCGCCGACCCGGAGCAGGTGCTCCTCCGGCACCGGGCCGAACCAGCCGGTGGCCACCGCCTCGTCCCGGTGCAGTACCCGGGCGGCGTCGCCGAGCACCGCCGACCAGGCGGCTACCACGTCGTCGGCCGCGCCGGTCTCGACGTGCAGGTAGCGGACCCGGGGCTCGCCGGCCAGCACCCGCACCCCGGTCCGTAGCCGGAGGTCGGCGTCGAAGTCGATCCGGTCCGTCAGCGGCACGTCGAGCTGGCCGTGGTCGGCGGTGACCAGCAGCGCGGCGTCCGGGGGTAACCCGTCGACGAGCCGGGCGAGCAGCCCGTCGACCACGGTGGCGGCGGCCCGCCACGGCGCGGAGTCGACCCCGCTGAGGTGCCCGTGCCGGTCCAGGTCCGGGTGGTAGCCGGAGACCAGGGTCGGCCCGGTCCCGGCGGCCAGCGCGCTGAGCATCGCGGCGGCGAGCGCATCGGCGTCGGCGGCGCCCCGGTAGTCGCCGCCCCGGTTGGCGGCCAGGGTGAGGCCGCTGCCTGCGAACTCGGGACGGCTCACCACGGTCACCGCCACCCCGGCGGCCCGGGCCCGTTCCAGCTGGGTGGGGACGGGCTGCCAGCGCAGCGGCTCCGGGTCGCCGGTCCACTCGAGGTGGCTGAGCACCCGGTCGGTGCCGGGCACCCGGACCCTGAAGCCCAGCACCCCGTGCGCGCCGGGGGCGGCACCGGTGCCCAGGGTCACCAGGCTGGTCGGGGTGGTCGAGGGGAAGCCGCAGGTGAGCGGGCGGCCGACGGTCGCGGCCAGCCCGGCCAGGGTCGGCGCGTACGGGGCGGCGGTGGGAATCTGGTACCAGCCGAGCCCGTCGACCAGCAGCACCGCGACCCGCCGCACCCCGGCCAGCCGGGGAGCCAGCCCGAGCAGGTCGGCGGCCCCCGGCACACCGAGCACCGCCAGCGCGCTGGGCAGCACGTCGGCCAGGCTGCCGCCGCCGTAGCGGGGCGCGACCGGCTCGAGCGGCCCGGCCAGCGCCGGTGACGGCGGGACCGACGGGATCGACGGCCCGGGCGGCGGCGACGGGGCGGGCGACGGCGACGGGGCGGGCGACGACGCCGGGCGGAACGGGTCGCCGGGCGACGACGGGACGGGTGCGGTCATGCCGGTCGACGGGCGAACAGGTGGAGCTGGGCCGCGAGGTCCCGGTACGGCGGCCGGGCGGCCAGCGCCCGCTCCAACTCGACCAGGGCAGCCGGCTGGCCGTCCGCAACGGCCGCGGGGAGCAGGTCGGCCAGGACGCGTACCCCGTGGATCTCCTCGACCGTCAGGCCGCCGGCGGTGAGCAGCGCCGCCGCCCGGTCGGCGTCGTACCGCCGACGCAGCGTGTCCCGGGGGCCGGCGGCGCCGGTCGGGTCGGCGGCCAGCGCGGCGGCCAGGGCGAGGTGGCCGTTCATCGCCCGGCCGAGCACCGCGGCGGCCCGACCGGCGACCAGGACGCTCGCCGCGCCGCCCGGACGCAACGCGGTGAACAGGGCGGACACCACCGGCGCGGGGTGATCGACCACCTCCAGCACGGAGTGGCACAGCACCAGGTCGACGCTCGCCGGCTCGACCAGCCCGGCGAGCGCGTCGCCGTCGCCCTGGATTGCGCGTACCCGCTCGGCGACGTCGGCCTCGGCGGCCCGGCGGGTCAGCGCGGCGAGCGCGTCGGGGCTGGCGTCGACGACGGTGACCCGGTGCCCAGCCTCGGCCAGCGGCACGGCGAACCCGCCGGTGCCGCCGCCGACGTCGAGGACGATGAGCTGATCGCCGGCGCGGCGCTCCAGCTCGGCCCGGAGCACGGACCAGATGACGGCGGTACGGGGGGTCAACGGCGGGCCGGTGAGCCGGCCACGGGTCTGCTCCACGCCGTCGAGCCTAGTCACCTGGTCCAGTCGCCCGCCGCAACCGGTGGCAGAGAAACCGCCCCGGCGGAGCCGGGACGGCCCCCGGGCTGTGGTGGAGTCAGGACTCTCCGCCGCCGGCCGGGTCATCCTCGGCGCGGCACCGGCGGGCGTTGGCCACCGGGCCGTCGGTCACCGAGTACTCGCGAGCCTCGGTGGTGTGCTCGGCCACCCAACCGGCGCCGAGCCGGGTGCGCCGAACATTCGCCACTGCACCCGTTTGCGTGTCGTTACCCGCCACTCGTCATTCCCCCTCGTGAACCGCGCGGGCCACTCCGCCCGCGCGACCACCATTCTCCCGCGTGGCCGCCCGAGAAACTGTAACGCCGGTCACCGGAAATCGCGGGAGGGCTGGGCGACCGGCGGCTCGATCGGGTCGAGCCGGTCGGCGATGAGGTTCATCACCCCCTCGTGCCGCTGCAACCGACCCCGCACCACCAGGGCGGCGCTGGTCCGCGCCACCCGCCGGTAGCGCTGCCACAACCCGGGCGAACAGGTGACGTTGAGCATCCCGGTCTCGTCCTCCAGGTTGAGGAAGGTGACTCCGCCTGCGGTGCCCGGCCGCTGCCGGTGGGTGACGATCCCGCCGACCCGGACCCGCCGACCCGGTTCCACCCGGCCGAGCCGGGCGATCGGCACCGCGCCGAGAGCGTCGAGCCGGTCCCGGATAAACCGGGCCGGGTGGCTCTCCGGCGACAACCCGGTGGCCCACACATCGGCGACGAGACGGTCCACCGCCTCCATCCCGGGCAGGGTGGGCGCGGTCGTGCCGGTCACCGTCCCGGGCAGCCGGCCCGGCCGGTCCTGGGCCGCCGCCCCGGCGGCCCAGAGCGCCTCCCGCCGGGTCAGCCCGAAGCAGGCGAAAGCGTCCGCGGTGGCCAGCGCCTCCAGCTGCGCGGCGGCCAGCCCCACCCGCCGGGCCAGGTCCGGCATGTCGCGGTACGGCCCGTGCGCCGCCCGCTCCGCCTCGATCCGCTCGGCCACCCCGTCGCCGAGGGTACGCACGCCACCCAGCCCGAGCCGGACGACCGGCCCGCCGAGGCCCCATTCATGCGGGGGTTCCCCGGCGGCGCTGCCCCACCGGGTGCCCGGGGTCGATTCGAGGACGGCCTTCGCGCCGCTGGCGTTGAGGTCCGGCCGGCGCACCTGCACACCATGCCGGCGGGCGTCGTCGACCAGGGTCTGCGGCGAGTAGAAGCCCATCGGCTGGGCGTTGAGCAGCGCCGCCAGGAACGGGCCCGGGTGGTAACGCTTCAGCCAGGAGCTGGCGTACACCAGGTACGCGAAGCTCATCGCGTGGCTCTCCGGGAAGCCGTAGCTGGCGAACGCGGTGAGCTTGCGGTAAACGTCGTCGGCCAGCTCGCCGGTGATGCCCCGCTCGGCCATCCCGGCGTAGAGCCGGTCGGCGAGCTGCGTCATCCGCTCCACCGAGCGCTTGGCCCCCATCGCCCGGCGCAGCTGGTCGGCCCCGGCCGCGTCGAACCCGGCCAGGTCGATGGCGAGCTGCATCAACTGCTCCTGGAACAGCGGCACGCCGAGGGTCTTCTCCAGGGCGTTGCGCATCAGCGGGTGGGCGTACGTCACCGGCTCCCGGCCGTTCTTGCGCCGGATGTACGGGTGCACCGAGCCGCCCTGGATCGGACCGGGCCGGATCAGCGCCACCTCCACCACCAGGTCGTAGAACTCCCGGGGCTTCAGCCGGGGCAGGGTGGCCATCTGGGCGCGGCTCTCCACCTGGAACACCCCGACCGAGTCGGCCCGGCAGAGCATGTCGTACACCTCGGGGTCGTCCAGCGTCATGTCACCCAGATCGAGGGTCTCGCCGATCATGTCGTAGCCGTAGTGCAGCGCGGAGAGCATGCCGAGGCCGAGCAGGTCGAACTTGACCAGGCCGACGGCGGCGCAGTCGTCCTTGTCCCACTGGAGCACGCTGCGCCCGGGCATCCGCCCCCACTCCACCGGGCAGACCTCGATCACCGGCCGATCGCAGATCACCATGCCGCCGGAGTGGATGCCCAGGTGCCGGGGGAAGGTCTGCAACTCGTTGGCGTACGCGACGACCTGCTCGGGGATGCCCTCGACATCGACGGAGGCGACCGAGCCCCAGCGGTCGATCTGCTTGCTCCAGGCGTCCTGCTGGCCGGGCGAGAACCCGAACGCCTTCGCCACGTCCCGCACCGCCGACCGGGGTCGGTACGAGATGACGTTGGCGACCTGGGCGGCGTGCTCCCGCCCGTACCGGGCGTAGACGTGCTGGATGACCTCCTCCCGGCGGTCGGACTCGATGTCCACGTCGATGTCGGGCGGGCCGTCGCGTTCCGGGGCGAGGAAGCGCTCGAAGAGCAGCCGGTGCCGGACCGCGTCCACGTTGGTGATCCGCAGCGCGTAGCAGACCGCCGAGTTCGCCGCCGAGCCCCGGCCCTGGCAGTAGATGTCCTGCTCCCGGCAGAAGGTGACGATGTCGTACACCACCAGGAAGTAGCCGGGGAAGCCCAGTTCCTCGATCATCCGCAGCTCGTGCTCAAGCTGCGCGTACGCCTCCGGGTGCGCCTCGCGGGGCCCGTACCGCTCCCGTGCCCCCCGCTCCGTCAGGCGGCGCAGCCAGCTCATCTCGGTGTACCCGGCCGGCACCGGGTACACCGGCAACCGCGGCGCCACCAGCTGGAGATCGAACGCCAGCTCCGCACCGAACTCCGCGGCCCGGGCCACCGCACCCGGGTACGCGACGAACCTGGCCGCCATCTCCTCCCCGCTACGCAGGTGGGCGGTGGACGCGGCGGGCAGCCAGCCGTCGATCTCGTCCAGGCTGCGCCGGGCCCGCACCGCGGCCAGGGTGGTGGCCAGCCGACGCCGGCCCGGGGTGGCGTAGTGCACGTTGTTGGTGGCCACCGTCGGCAGCCCCGCGGACGCGGCCAACTCGGCGAGCGAGTCGTTGCGGTCGGCGTCGACGGGGTGCCCGTGGTCGGTCAGCTCCACCGCCACCGTCTCCGCCCCGAACAGGGCGGTCAGCCGGTCCAGCTCCCGGGCCGCCGCGTCGACCCCCTCGGTGAGCAGCGCCGCCGGCACGTGGCCCTTGCGGCAGCCGGTGAGCACCAGCACGTGGTCGCGCAGTTCGGCGGCGACCTCCTCCAACTCGCCGTAGTCCGGGCGGCCCTTCTCCCCGCCGCGCAGTTGGGCGCGGGCGATGGTGCGGGCCAGCCGCGCGTACCCCTCGGGGCCGTGGGCGAGGACGAGCAGGTGGGTGCCGTGCGGGTCGGGCCCGCCGTTGCCCCCCTCGGGCAACGCTCCGCGTTTCCCCGGCCGCGGCCCGGACAGGCCCAGCGACAGCTCCGCGCCGATCACGGTGGGCAGCCCCACCGTACGGGCCGACTCGGCGAAGCGGACCACGCCGTAGAAGCCGTCGTGGTCGGTGACCGCGAGCGCGGTGAGCCCCAGCCGGGCCGCCTCCTCGGCCAGCTCCTCCGGGTGGCTGGCCCCGTCGAGGAAGCTGAAGTTGCTGTGCGCGTGCAGCTCGGCGTAGGGCACCGCGCCGCCGGGGCGGGACAGCTCGGGCGACCGGTACGGCTGCCGGCTGCGGCTGTAGGCCGGGCCGTCGCCTGCGCCGCCGGCGGCGTCGATGGCGAGCGGGTCCACCACGTGCAGGCGCCGCCCGTCGCCGGACCCGGGCGTCCCGCGCCGGATCCCGCCCGGTCTCCCCCGCCGGGCCGGCGGGTCGGGAGCGGTGGCCGAGACCCCGCTCCCGTCGTCCGCGCCACGCCCGCCCACGCCTACCCCGGTCGGGGCGATCCCGGCCGAGCCGGTGCCAGCCGAGTCGGCCCTGGCCGAGGCGATCCCGGCCGAGTTGGTGCCAGCCGAGCCGGCCCGCACCGGGCTCACCCCCGTTCGCCCGTCGCCCGGCTTTCCGGCACCGGACCGACCGGAGAGCACCCGCTCCAGCTCCGACCACGGCAGCTCCGGGTGGTGAAAGCTCACCGGCCCGCCCCACCGACATCAGTGGAGATCTTGGAAGATTTCGGCCCCTGGAGGGGCCGAAATCTTCCAAGATCCGCAGGGGTGGCGACTCGCCGGTCAGTCATAGATCGCTTCGACCAACCACTGGCCGGACTCGACCGCCAGCAGGAGGGCGGTGCCGTCGGCCAGACAGACCTGGAACCTGGCCCGGCGGCACGCCTCGGCCGGTGCCCACCAACGCTCGTCGACCGGCCACGGGCCGGCCCACCCGACGATCTCCACCGGCTGGGCCGTACCGACGACCAGCCGGGCCGGAGCCGCAGTGAGCAGAAGCCGGGCGCTCACCCCGACCGGCTCACCGACGGCGTCATGCACGGTCGCGGCGAGCGGCGCGGGAAGCACCACGGCCGGTGCCGGCGGCGGAAGGCGTCCCGGCCACGGGGGCAACGCCGACCGCACCACCCCACCCGACCGCCCGGTCCCACCAGACCGCCCCGTCCCACCAGACCGCCCCGTCCGGTCGGGCTGCCCGGTCCGGTCGGTCGGACCGGCATCACGGGACCGACCAACCTCACTCGGCGCGCCGGGGCGGGCGGGCAACCGCTCGTCACCCCAGGGCACGAGCCGCACCTGGTCGGCCGGGGACCGCCCGCCGCCGAGTACCGCGGTGACCACCGCCTCGGGGCCGAGGATGCCCTGCACCCGGCTCAACGCCCGGTGCGCCCGCTCCCGTTCCTCGCCCCTCTCCCCCCACAGCCCGGGTTGCAGGCCGGCCTGGGCAAGCACCCCGTCGGGCACCAGTCGCAGGCGGATGATTCCGGCCGTCGGCCGGGCCGGGCGGGCGCCGGACCGGCCGGAACTGCCGGAGAGCCAGCCGTCCAACTGCCAGCGCACCCGGTCAGCGATGGCCGCGGCGGTGAGCAGGCCGTCATGTCGCCAGACCCGGTGCAGTTCCTGGCCGTGCGCGGTGACCGCCTCAATGCCGAGCCGGGTGCAGGCCAAGCCGTGCGCGGCGAGCCGGTCGTGCAGTTGCTCGGCCAACGTGCGGGCGGCGAAGGCAGCCGCGTCCACCCGGTCGATCGGTTCGTCGTAGTCGGTGGTGACCGCCAGGTCGGCCGGGGGCTGGCGGACGGCCAACGGCCGGTGGTCCCGGCCGGCGGCGAGCCGGTGGGCCAGCGCGCCGTCGAAGCCGAACCGGGCCAGTACGTCCCCACCCGGCAGCGCGGCGAAGTCCCCGAGGGTGCGGACGCCGAGCCGTCGCAGCAGGTCGGCCAGGGCCGGCCGGCCGAGCGCCTCCACCGGCAGCCCGGCCAGGAACCCGGGCGTACCGCCGACGGGCACCACCCGCCCGGCTCGGGCGGCCAAGCCTGCGGCGAACACCCCGTCGGCGATCCCCACCTGGCTCTCCACCGCGCAGGTCTGGGCGATGTGCTCGATGATCCGCTCGGCGGCCGCCTCCTCACCGCCGAGGTAACGGCTCGGGCCACGCGCGGCCAGCGCGCAGGCCCCGGGACGGACCACCTCGACCCCGGCGGCGACCTCCTCGACGGCGGCGACCACGGGCTCGAACGCCCGGGCGTCCCGCCCCGGATCGTGGTCGACGACGGTCAACTGCGGGCAGCGCCCCTGCGCCTCCCGCTTGCGCAGCCCTCGACGGACGCCCTCGGCGCGGGCCCGCTCGGAGCAGGCGACCACCCGGTTGGCGTGCAGTACGGCGACCGGCCCGGTGGCCGGCACCCCATCGACGATCTCGGCGGCGAGCACCGGCCAGTCCGGGCACCAGAGCAGCAGGGTGCGGGTCGGCGTCCCGGTCACGGGGGGCCGACCAGGGTGAGCGGGCGATGGTGGGGCGGGGCGTCAGGGGTGGGCACCGCAGGCACCGGGCGGAGTCGACCGGCGGTCGACCGGCCGGTGACGGAGGCGGCCGGGACGGTGGCCGAACGGGGGATGACCCGGGTGAGCCCGTCGCCGGGGAGCCATACCTTGATCTCCTTGGGCCGGGCCGCCGCGCCCCGCCCCCGGGCCGCGACGGTGACCTCGCGTCGGCGCAGCCGGCCCCGGCCCTGCCCCAGCCCTTCCCAGACGCCCCTGACCACCTGCAAGGTGACGTCCGCGCCGTCCCAGCGGCCGTACGGGACGAGCACGCTGCCGCGCTGCCGGGCCCGGGCGGCCAGCCGGTTGGCGATCGAGGCGGAGACGGCGGCCGGCACGGCGGCGACCACCACGTCCACCCCGTCGATCAGCGCGGCGACGACGGTGGGCCAGTCCGGCCCCGGCTGCGGCACCAGGGCCAGCCGGTCCAGCGCTATCCCGGCCTCGGCCGCCGCGCCCGCGCCGAAGGTCGGCACCCCCACCACGGCACACCACGAGCCGGCCCGGGACGCCTCGGCGAGCAGCGCCAGCACCAGCGAGGTGCCACCGCTGTGCCGGGGCTGGCCGGTGGCGATCGCGATCGTGCTGCCCCGGCGCAGCCCTCGATTGGGCAGCAGGCCGGTCAGCTCAGGGGCCACCGGGAGCATCCGGTGTCCACCGGCCGGGTCCGCGCTCGCCGGACGTACCAGGCCCGCGAGCGCGGCGGAACCGACCACCATGCGGCCCGCCATCGGACCTACCCCCCGTCGTGCCCGTCGTGCTCGTCGTGCTGATGTCGTGGTGCGCGGTCCGGCGCGTGAGCAGGGGGCTCAGGCGGCTAGGCCGTCCAGTGCCGGCTGATGAGCCAGCCCGAGAGCGGTCTCCACCACCGTCACGAACTGCTCGGCGGCCCGGAGCAGGTCGTCGGCCTCCCGGGCGCTGACCACCCGGGGGATGCCGGCCTCGGCGGCGGCGCGCTTGCCTGCGGCGGCGGCGAAGAACGCCGCCCACTCGTCGAGCTCGGGGGCGACGCTCGAGAGCAGGACCCAGACGCTGGTGATCCGGTGACGCCGGGTCGGCGCGGGACGGGCCCGGGCGGCGAGCAGGGCTGCGGCAGCGCGGAGCGCGGCCAGGTGGGCGGTCGCGTAGCGCAGCCCGTCGGGGGCGGTCCGGGCGGCCTCCGCCAGCCCGTGACGGGCCACCGCGAGAAGCTGGGCCGGGGTGCGGTGCGGCAGCACGTGTGCCGGCACCGTCGGTGGCTGGGCCGGATTGGTCGGCATGGGCTGTCTCCTCCACGTGGCCGGGGCCGGGCGCGGCGACCGGGAGGGCCGCCGGCGCGCAGGCCGGTCGAGTGGTGCGGAGGAAGACGCACCGGGTGGGGCCGGGCGGGGGGGGGTGGGGTCCCCCCCCCCAACCCCCCCCGGCGGCGGCCGGGGGGGGGGGGCGGCGGCGGCGGGGGGGGGGGGGGGGGCGGCCCCCCACGCCCCTGCCTGCCGGGCCCGGCCTCGCGCCTGCCCGGGACCCAGAGGCGGCCCGCGGAGCCGCACCGCCCGGGATCGGCGCCGCGAAACACCGCCCGGACTGTTGGAACGAATGTTCGAGTCAATCGAACACTCGTTCTAACTGCTGCTGACAGTACACCCCTCCCCGGACGAAAAAGCAACGTGTGACGGAGGGCGCGGCGCAACGGCTACGGTGGCCGGCCGGCCCGCAGGCGGGTCGCCCCTGGGAGCTGGCGGGAACCGAACGGGGAGAATGGACGGCATGCATTCACACCCACCCGGTTTCGTCCGGAAGCGCACCGGCCAGGTGATCGGCGGGGTGCCCCGGGCGGCCCTCCCCAGCACGTACGCGGAGCTGCTCCGGATCACCGCCGCCACCCCGGCCGGGGTGGCGTGAGCGACGCCCCCGAGCTGGTGACCCTGCACGTCTGGCGGATCGGTCGGGCCGCGCTGCCGGGGGCGCTGGCCCGGATGGCGACGCACCCGCCGCGCCTGCGCCGCACCCCCGGGGTGCGATTCGGCAAGCTGCTCGGCACCGGGACCGGCACCGGCTTCGGCCCCGGCGACGCCGACCTGACCCGCTGGGCGGTGCTGACGGTCTGGGACTCCCCGGCCGACGCGGCCGGCTTCGACGACTCGCCGGTGGGCCGCTCCTGGGCCCGGCTCGCCCACTCCTCGGCCCGGCTGGAACTGCGCCCGCTGACCAGCCGGGGCGAGTGGTCGGGGCGGCGCCCGTTCGGCGAGCCGTCCGGCGGCCGGGTTGCCGGCCCGGTGCTGGCGCTGACCCGGGCCCGGCTGCGGGCCCGCCGGGCGGCCACCTTCTGGCGGGCGATCCCCCCGGTGGCCGCCGCCCTGCACGACGCGCCCGGGCTGCTGGCCCGGTTCGGCGTCGGCGAGGCCCCGCTGGGCTGGCAGGGCACGGTCAGCGTGTGGCGCGACGCGGCGGACCTCGTCGCGTTCGCGTACCGTCACCCCGAGCACCGCGCCGCGATCACGCGCACCCCCACAGAGGGGTGGTACGCGGAGGAACTCTTCGCGCGGTTCGAGGTGCGCGACGTGGTCGGCGACCGGTCGGTGCTGGGTTGGGTGGCCGACAGCGACCCGGGAACGGCGAAGGATGGGCGGGCATGAGGTTGGTGCGCTGGACGCCGGACGATCTGTTCCGGCGGCTGGACGACGTGGTGGCCGTCTACGGCGAGGCGATGAACTACCGCACGGATCTGTTGGCGGCCCGGCGCGGCTACATCGCCACCCACGTACGCCGCCCCGGCTTCCGCGCCGTCGCCAGCCTCACCTCCGAGGGCCACCTGGCGGGCTTCGGGTACGGCTACCTCGGCTCCCCCGGCCAGTGGTGGCACGACCAGGTGCACCGGGCGCTGGACGGCGACGCCCGGCAGCACTGGCTCACCGACTGCTTCGAAGTGGTCGAGCTGCACGTCCGGCCGCCCGCCCAGGGCCTCGGCCTGGGCTCCCGGCAGCTCACCGCCCTGCTCACCATGGCACCGGGCAGCACCGCCCTGCTGTCCACCCCCGAGGCCGACGAGCAACGCTCCCGGGCCTGGCGGCTGTACCGCCGGTTCGGCTTCGTCGACCTGCTGCGCCACTTCCACTTCCCCGGCGACGAACGCCCGTTCGGCATCCTCGGCCGGGGCCTCCCGCTCACCCCGCAGGCCCCGGCGGACCGGACGGCCTCCGCCCCGGGCCCCAGCGTGCCGTGATCCGTCGCCGGCTGCCCTGGGCGGGACTGGGCGTGCTGGTCCTCGCCCAGATCTGCTATCCGCTGACCGCCGGCACCACCCGGGCCGGGCTGACCGTGGCCACCGTCGTGCTCGGGTACCTGCTCTCGGTCGGCCACGCGCTGCTGAGCCGGGGCCCCCGTACGGCGGTGGCGCTGGTCGCCGTGGCCACCGGCGGCGGCTTCGCCATCGAGGCCCTGGGGGTGGCCACCGGCTTCCCGTTCGGCAGCTACGACTACTCGGGCGAGCTGGGCCCGAAGCTGGCCGGGGTGCCGCTGATCATCCCCCTCGCCTGGACCTGGATGGCCTGGCCGACCTGGCTGACGGCGGCCCGGCTCGTCTCACCCGGCATCGGTCGGGTGGCGCTGGCAGCCGTCGGGCTGGCCGCGTGGGACCTCTTCCTCGACCCGCAGATGGTCGCCGAGGGGTACTGGGTCTGGCGGAACGCCACCCCCGCGCTGCCCGGCCTGCCCGGCGTCCCGGTCAGCAACTACCTCGGCTGGCTGCTCTTCGCGGTGCTCCTGATGGCGGCGCTGCGCCCGCTGGCCGGGCCGGTGATCGACCACACCGACTCCCGGGACGCCCCGATGTTCGCGCTCTACCTGTGGACGTACTTCTCCAGCATCCTGGCCCACGCGGTCTTCCTCGGCCTGCCCGCCTCGGCGGCGTGGGGCGCGGCCGGCATGGCGGTGGCCGCCGTGCCGTTGGCCCTGACGCTGGGCCGCGAGCGCCACGAACGCCGACCGCGCCGGCCCGTCGACGCCACCGCATGACCGGCGTCCTGCTCCTGGTCGCGGGCGTCGCCGTGCTCACCCTGCACACCTGGGTCAACGCCTCCCGGTGGCTGCGTCGTCCCGCCGACGGGCCGGTCGAGGTCGCCGAGACCGTCGCGGTGCTGCTGCCGCTGCGCGACGAGGCCGACCGCCTGACCCCGTGCCTGCGCGGGCTGCTCGCCCAGCGGGGCGTGCCCGACCTGCGGATCGTGGTGCTCGACGACGGCTCCACCGACGGCACCGCCGACGTGGTCCGGGCGGTGGCCGGCGACGACCGCCGGGTCACCCTGCTCACCGGCCTCGCCCCGCCGCCGGGCTGGTTGGGCAAGCCGCACGCCTGCCACCAGCTCGCCGGCCGGGCCGACCCGGCCGCCACCGCGCTGGCCTTCGTCGACGCCGACGTGGTGCTCGCCCCGTACGCGGTGGCGGCGGCCGTGGCCGAGTTGCGCGCCGCGCGGGTGACGCTGCTGTCGCCGTACCCCCGGATTGTGACCCGGACGGCGGCCGACCGGCTGGTGCAGCCGCTGTTGCAGTGGCTCTGGCTGACCTTCCTGCCGCTGCGGGCGATGGAGCGCTCGCCGCGGCCGTCGCTCGCCGCGGCCGGGGGGCAGTTCCTGGTGGTGGACCGGGCCGGCTACGACGCCGCCGGCGGGCACGCCGCGGTGCGCGAGAAGATCCTGGAGGACATCGAGCTGGCCCGGGCGGTCAAGCGGTCCGGCGGCCGGATCGCCCTGGCCGACGGTTCCCGGCTGGCGTCCTGCCGGATGTACGACGACTGGCCGCAGCTGCGCGACGGCTACACCAAGTCGCTGTGGGCGTCCTTCGGCCACCCGGGCGCGGCGGTGGCCGTGCTGGCCCTGCTGCTCCTGCTGTACGCCGCTCCCCCACTGATCGCCCTGGCGGCCCTCGCGGCGGGCGCGCCGGCGGTTGCGGCCCTGGCCCTGCTCGCCTGGCTGCTCGGGGCGGCCGGGCGGGTGGTCAGCGCCCGCGCCACCGGGGGCCGGTGGTGGCCCGACGCGCTCGGCCACCCCGTGTCGGTCGTGGTCCTCGGTTGGCTGACCGCGCGGTCGTACCATCTGCGGAAGCGGCGCCGCCTGTCCTGGCGCGGCCGCCCGGTCAGCTAGGAGGCACGTCATGGCGCGGATCGTGGTCGTCGGCGCCGGGGTGGGTGGGTTGGCCACCGCCGCCCGGTTGGCCGCCACCGGGCACCAGGTCACCGTCCTCGAGCGGGCCGACACGGTCGGCGGCAAGCTCGGCCGGTACGTCCACGACACCCCGGCCGGATCGTTCCACTTCGACACCGGGCCGAGCCTGCTCACCCTGCCGGAGGTCTTCCACGACCTGTTCGAGGCGACCGGGGCGAAGCTCGACGAGTACCTCGACCTGACGCCGCTGAATCCGATCGTCCGGCACGTCTTCCCCGGCGGCGGGTCCCCGCTCGACTCCTGCGCCGACCCGGCCGAGTTCGCCGGCCGTATCGGCGCGGCGTTCGGCGACCGGGCCGCCGCCGACTGGCAGCGGCTGTGGCGCCGAGCCGCCCGGGTCTGGGACGCCTCACACTCCGACATCCTGCGCCGGGCCGTCGACTCCCCGCTGGACCTCGCCACGCTGGCCTGGCGACTGGGCGACCTCGCCGCGATCGGCCCCGGCCGCACCCTGCGCGGGCTGGGCCGCCGGTACCTGTCCGACCCCCGGCTGCGGATGCTGCTGGACCGGTACGCCACGTACACCGGGGCCGACCCGCGCCGGGCCCCGGCCGCGCTGGCCGCCGTGCCGTACGCCGAACTGACGTTCGGCGGCTGGTACCTGCGCGGCGGCCTGGGCACCCTCGCCGACGCGTTGCTGACCCGCTGCCTGGATCTGGGCGTGGTCGTGCGGACCGGCACCACGGTCACCCGGATCGACGCCGCGGGCGGCCGGGTGCACGGGGTACGCCTCGCCGGCGTCGCCGCGCCCGTGGCCGCCGACGTGGTGGTGGCCAACGTGGACGCGGTGACCGTCTACCGGGACCTGCTGCCCAGCCCGCGCCGGCTGGCCGGGCTCACCGACCGCAGCCTCGCCGGTTTCGTGCTGCTGCTCGGGGTGGCCGGCGAGACCGGGCTGGCGCACCACAACGTCTTCTTTCCCCGCGACTACGACGCCGAGTTCGACGCGGTCTTCGGCGACCCCGGGCGCGGGATCCGGGCCCGCCCTGCCACGGACCCGACGGTCTTCGTCACCGTGGCCGACGACCCGACTGTGCGCCCCGAGGGGCACGAGGCGTGGTTCGTGCTAGTCAACGCCGCCCGCCACGGCACCGCGACGGGTGCGGTGGACTGGCGCCGGCCTGGCCTGGCCGACGCGTACGCCGACCGGATCCTCGATGTGCTCGCCGAGCGGGGCGTGGACGTGCGGGACCGGCTGGTGTTCAGGGAGGTCCGCACCCCGGCCGACCTGGACGCCGCCACCGGCGCCCCGGGCGGCTCGATCTACGGCACGGCCGGCGGCCTGCTCCGCCCCGCCAACCGTGGGCCCGTGGCGGGGCTGTGGCTGGTCGGCGGCTCCACCCACCCCGGCGGCGGCCTCCCGATGGTCACCCTCTCCGCCCAAATAGTCGCCGACGAGATCGGCCCCGCCTGGGGGTAACCCCCCCACCCTGAAAGTGCGCGGCGTCGTGGGGGTGGGGTGGGGTTAGGGGGTGTCGGTTAGGGCGCGGCGGACGGTGGAGAGGAGTTGGCCCAGGCCGAAGCCGGCGAGCAGCACCCAGACGGCGGTGGCCATGGTGATGGTGCCGGCGGTCAGGTCCGGGTCGATCAGCCCGGCCGCCCCGGCCAGCAACAGGCCGACCAGTGCCACGCAGACCCGGGCGGGCCGCTCCCCCACGGTCACCGCGCCGAGCTCCCGCATCCCGGCCGAGACCGCCCGGGCCCGGACGTACTCGTGCAGCCAGGACAGCCCGCCGGCGGCGACGACCAACGCGCCCGGCGCGCCCAACAGCCAGAACGCGGCCAGCCAGGCGACCTCACCGAGCCGGTCGGCCACCGAGTCGTAGACGTAGCCGAGCCGGGTGGTGCGGTTGGTGGCCACCGCCACCGCCCCGTCGACGCTGTCGGCCACCGAGGCGGCCAGCACGAACAGCGCCCCGATGATCGGCCCGTTCACCGGCCGGACGGCGAACAGCGGCACGCAGAGGCAGAGCAGCACGCCCGACACGGTGACGGCGGTGGGGGTGACCCGCAGCCGGCCCAGCACGTACCCGACGTGGTAGGCGAACCGCAGCCAGGCGCGGACCACCGGGGCCGCCGCCCGGGGATCGAAGCCCCCGTGCAGCCGCGCCCATGCCGTCGCGTACTCGTCCCAGTTCAGCTGAGTGCCCACCACTGATCAACCGTCGCATCGGCGCCCAGGTGTCGCGCCCCGGGGGTCACACCTTCGCGCCGACCTGCAACTGCTGCCACACCTCGCGGGTAGCGGTGGATCGGTTGAGGGTGATGAAGTGGATCCCGGGGACGCCCTCGCCGAGCAGCCGCCGACACATCCCGGCCGCCTGTTCGATGCCGAGCCGGCGGACCGCCTCCGGGTCGTCGGCGACCTCGGCGAACCGCGCGGCCAGGGCCGGCGGGAAGGGCGCACCGGAGAGCTGCACGGAGCGCTCGATCGTGCTCAACTGGGTGACCGGCATAACCCCGGCCAGGATGGGGGTGTCACAGCCGGCCGCGGCCACCCGGTCCCGCAGCCGCAGGTAGTCGTCGGCGTCGAAGAACATCTGGGTGATCGCGAACTCCGCGCCGGCCCGGCACTTGCGGACGAAGTTCGCCGTGTCGCCGGCCACGTCGGCCGAGCGCGGATGCTTGTACGGGAAGGCGGCCACCCCCACGCTGAAGTCGCCCGCGTCGCGGACCAGCCGGACCAGGTCCTCGGCGTAGAGCACGCCCTCGGGGTGGCGGACCCACTCGCCGCCCGGGTCACCGGGCGGGTCGCCCCGCACCACCAGCATGTTGCGCACGCCGACACCGGCCAGCCGGCCGATGACGTTACGCAGCTCGGCGACGGAGTGGTTGACCGCGGTGAGGTGCGCCATCGGCAGCAGGGTGGTCTCGGTGGCGATCCGCTCGGTCACCGCGACCGTGGTGTCCCGGGTCGAGCCGCCGGCGCCGTAGGTGATCGAGACGAACGACGGGCGCAGCGACTCCAGCTCGCGGATGGCCTGCCAGAGCAGCCGCTCGCCCTGCGCCGTCTTCGGCGGGAAGAACTCGAAGGAGAAGGTCGGTTGGCCGTCGCGAATCAGCTCCCCGATCGCCGGCTGCGGATTGGGGAGGACCGAGGGAAGACCGAGCGCCACGCCTGGATCCTAGCGGCCAGCGCCGTACGAACCCAGAGCCTTCCCACCTGACGCGACCGTCTCGCGAGTGAATTCCGACCGCCGCACGAGCGAATTCGCATCGTCCACCGCGAGCTCCGGACAGACCCCGACGACGCGGGGAGGGCCGGCGCGGGCCAGGACCGGCAGGCGTACGGGTGCTGCACCATGCTCACGACAACCGGCGGGCAGACCGTCGTACCCCCGGGGTAGACAGGTGGGTAGCGCGGACGGGGCCGGTGGGAGCCGGCGCCCGAGGGGCCCGCGCGGGGGTCAACACCGACCGGCGGCGCACCGGTCCCGCCCGTGCGGGCAGGTTTCGCGCCGTCACCGCGCCGACCCCCTCCCGGAGGACCGATGACGCCGCCCATGCCACCCGGCCCCGAGCTGCTCGGGCCGCTGCTCGCCCGGCTCCGGCTGGACCGGGGCCGCAGTCAGCAGCTCCTCGCCGCCGAGCTCTGCGCCGCCTCGGGCGTGCCCACGCTGAGCCGGCACGAGGTGTCCCGCTGGGAGCGGCAGCTCCGCGTGCCGGGGGCCTTCTGGCTGGGGTGGCTGGCCGTGGTCCTCGCCGTGCCGGTCGAACTGCTGGCCGAGGCGGCCGGGCGCAGCCGGCCAGCCCGCCGAGACGCGCCGCCGCCATCGACGGCACGCCCACGAACCGGCGACACGACAACACGCCCGCGAACCGGCGACCCGGCAGCGCGGCGCCCCGGGCCGGCGGCCACCACTCGCGAGCAGGCGCTGAACCCGACGCGACGCGCTCGGCGGCCAGGGTGGCCCACGGCGCGTCACGGGCCGCTGATGCGGCACCGTCGGAGATGACCCGCTAGCGTCGGGGCGTGACCCACGCTGCTCCCGTGTCCCCCGTCGACCGCGCCGGCCTGCGTCAACGGATCGACAAGGCCCTGAACGAGTTCCTGGCCGGCCAGCGCAGCTGGATGACAGCCGTCGACGAGGCCCTGGTGCCGGTGGCCGAGGCGATCGAGGCGTTCGTGCTGGGCGGCGGCAAACGACTGCGTCCGGCCTTCGCGTACTGGGGGTTCCGGGGTGCCGGCGGGGTCGACTCGGACCAGGTGGTCACCGCCCTGGCCGCGCTGGAGTTCGTGCAGGCCAGCGCGCTGATCCACGACGACCTGATGGACCGCTCGGACACCCGGCGCGGCGAGCCGGCGGTGCACCGGCGGTTCGCCGCCCGGCACCGCCGGGCCGGGTGGGGCGGGGACCCCGACGGCTTCGGCGACGCGGCGGCGATCCTGCTCGGCGACCTCTGCCTGGTCTGGTCCGACGAGGTGCTGCACTCCGCCGGGCTGGACCCACGGATCGTCGCCCGGGCCCGGCCGGTCTTCGACGAGATGCGCACCGAGGTCACCGTCGGGCAGTACCTCGACGTGCTCACCCAGGTGACCGGCGACACCTCGCTGGAGCGCGCGAGCAAGGTCGCCCGGTACAAGTCGGCCAAGTACACCGTCGAGCGTCCGCTGCTGCTGGGCGCCGCGCTGGCCGACGCGTCGACGGAGGTGCGGGCGGCCTACTCGGCGTACGGGTTGCCGCTGGGCGAGGCGTTCCAGCTCCGCGACGACGTGCTGGGGGTGTTCGGCGACCCGGCGCGGACCGGCAAGCCGGCCGGTGACGACCTGCGCGAGGGAAAACGGACGTACCTGATCGCGGCGGCCGTGGCGGCCACCGACGACGCGGGTCGGAAGCTGCTGCTGGGCCAACTCGGGGACCCCGGCCTGGACTCCGACGGGGTGGCCCGGCTGCGCGAGCTGATCGCCTCGACCGGGGCGCTGGCCCGCACCGAGGAGCGCATCGCCACCCTGACCGACGCGGCGCTCACGGCGCTGGCCGCCGTGGACCTGGCGACCGAGGCCCGGCAGGCCCTGGTCGACCTCGCCGTCGCCGCGACCCGCCGCGCTGACTGACCGCGGCTCGACCGGCCCACCTCGCCCGCCCACCTCGCCGGCACGGCGGGGCACAGGGGCGGGCGGGGTGGGCAGCGGTCAGAAGCCGAGCGCCTGGGCGCGGCGCTTGACCTCGCGGGCGTGGTCGCCGCCGAGGGTGGCGGCCGGGGTGCCCCCGGAGAGGGTGTCGTCCGGCTCGTAGAGCCAGCGCAGCACCGCCTCGTCGTCGTAGCCGTTGTCGGCCAGCAGGGTGAGCACCCCGGGCAGGTGCTTGAGCACGATCTCATTGGCCACCAGCTCGGCGGGGATCCGGCGGATGCCGCCGCGACGCACCGCGAGCAGCTCCCGGTCCCGGATCATCTGATGGACCTTGCTGATCGACAGGTCGAGGCGCTCGGCGACGTCCGGCAGGTTCAGCCACCCGGCCGGATCGGTCGGGCCGGCGAGGTCGGAGGCGGCCTGGTCGGAGGGTACGGAGTCGGTCACCCGATCACCCTGCCACGTCGCCGGCAGCGACGGTGAGGGGCACCCCCTCGACCCGCCCGGACGACCCGTCGACGGCCCCGCCGGGCGACGCGAACCCGGCGGGGCAAGCTCGCGGGCCACCCGCCTGTAGCATCCTGTTCATCCTCGACCCTCTGGACACATAGACTGCCTGCCGATGGACACACAGGTCGCCGACACGTTGCTGGGCTCGCTGATCGACGGGCGCTACCGCATTCGCGGTCGCGTGGCTCGTGGCGGCATGGCGACCGTGTACACCGCCACCGACGAGCGCCTGGAGCGCACCGTCGCAGTCAAGATCATTCACCCGACTCAGGCACCCGAGGCGCGGGCCCGGATGGCCGGCTTCGTCGAGCGGTTCACCGACGAAGCGAAGACCATCGCCCGACTGACCCACCCGAACGTGGTGGCGGTCTACGACCAGGGCACCCACGCCGGCCTGCCGTACCTGGTGATGGAGTATGTGCGCGGCCGGACGCTGCGCGACGTGCTCGCCGAGCGGCGCCGACTCAAGCCGGACGAGACGCTGGCGATCATGGAGCAGATGCTCGCCGCGATCGCCGCCGCGCACCGGGCCGGTGTGGTGCACCGCGACATCAAGCCGGAGAACGTGCTGGTCGCCGAGGCGCCCACCGGAGGCGTCGCCAACCTGGTCGACAGCGTGGTCAAGGTCGCCGACTTCGGGCTGGCCCGGGCCGTGGAGGCCAGCGCCGAGGAGGAGCCGGGCAACCAGCTCATGGCCACGGTGGCGTACGTCGCGCCGGAGCTGGTCACCGACGGGCGCTCGGACACCCGCACCGACGTCTACTCGGCCGGCATCGTGCTCTTCGAGATGCTCACCGGCCGGGTCCCGTACGACGGCGACCGGCCGGTGGACGTCGCCTGGCAACACGTCGACAACGACGTGCCGGCCCCCTCGACGCTGGTGCCCGGCCTGCCGAGGTCGCTCGACGAGCTCGTCGCCCGGGCCACCCGACGGGACCCGGGGGCACGGCCGACCGACGCCGGCGCCCTGCTGGCCGAGGTCCAGGTCGCCCGGGACGACCTGGGCGACGCGAACGCGCACACCGCCGTGCTCCGCGCGGTGGCCGACGACCCCAACTCGGTGGGGCAGCCGACAATGATGGTCGCGACGGTACGGCCCGCCGAGCGTCCGGCCTGGGCGCGGCTGCCCGAGCACAAGGAGGAACGCCCGCACCGCCGCCGGGCCGAGCCGGCGGGCGGCGGACCGGGCGCCCGGCTCGGCGCGCTGCGTGCCCGGATCATGGGCGACCCGCGGGGGCGCAAGGGCGTCCTCGCGGCCGTGGTCGTGCTGGGCCTGATCGCCGCGCTCACCGGCTGGTGGTTCGGGGTGGGCCGGTACACGGTGGCCCCGCAGCTGGTCAGCCTCACCAAGGCCGAGGCGCAGTCGCAGGCGACCCGGGCCGGCTTCGCCCTGGCGTTCGGCGAGCCCCGCTACGACGAGCAGGTCCCGCGCGACGGCGTGGTGGGGCAGACCCCCGCCTCAGCCGCCCGGATCCTCAAGGGTGGCACCATCACCCTCACCCTGTCGCTGGGGCCGGAGCGGTTCCCCGTGCCGGACGTGGTCGGCAAGGCGTTCGACCTGGCCGAGGCCGACCTGCTCAACGTCAAGCTGGTGGTGGCCAAGGGCACCCCGCGCTACGACGACAACCTGCCGGAGGGCGTGGTGGTGGACACCAACCCGAAGGTCGGCGCCGAGGTGAAGCCGGGCGAGAAGGTCACCGTCATCCTGAGCAAGGGCAAGGCCCCTATCTCGGTGCCGCTCCTGGTCGGCAAGAACATCAACGAGGCCCGGGCCGCGCTGGCCCAGCTCGGCCTGGTACCGGTCGAGACGTACAAGGACTCGGACAAGCCGAAGGACGAGGTCCTCGGGCAGAGCCCGACGGACGGGGTCGGCGTGGAGAAGGGCGCCCAGGTCAAGCTGGACGTCAGCAAGGGCCCCGCCCCGGTGGTCGTGCCCCGGGTGGTGGACCTGCCCTGTCAGCAGGCGAAGCAGCAGTTGGAGAGCCAGGGCTTCCCGGTGAACGTGCAGTTCAACCCGAACGGCACCGTCCGGTTCCAGAACCCGGGCGAGAACTCCCAGGTGGCCCCCGGCACCCAGGTCACGATCGGATGTCTGTAGGGATGCCGTCGCCGGGGCCCCACCGGCCGGTCGGCTCGCACACCCCCACCTCGGGCGGGCTGGCGAGGGCGGCCCTGCCGTACGTCGACGCCGCCGGCTCGCAGGCCGTTCAGGTCTACGTCTCCAACTCCCGGGGCTGGGCACTGCCGGCGGGCGACCCGACGCAGGACGGGCTGTTCCGCGACGGTTGCGCCGAGCGGGGCGTGCCGGTGTTCATCCACGCATCGCTGCTGGTGAACCTGGGCTCCCCCACCCCGGCCACGGTCGAACGGTCGGCGCAGACCCTGGCCCACGCGCTGCGCCGGGGGCGGTCGATCGGCGCGGCCGGGGTGGTGTTCCACGCCGGCAGCGCGGTCGACGCCGGGCACGCCGACGCGGCCATCCGCCAGGTACGCGAGGCGCTGCTGCCGCTGCTGGACGAGTCCGTGGCGGCGGGCGGTCCGCTGCTGCTGGTCGAGCCGAGCGCGGGCGGCGGCCGGTCACTGGCCTCCCGGGTGGAGCAACTCGGCCCGTACCTGGACGCGGTGGACCAGCACCCCGGGCTGGGCGTCTGCTTCGACACCTGCCACGCCTGGGCGGCCGGCCACGACCTGGCCGCCGAGGGCGGCATGACGGCGTGCCTGGACACGCTGGTCGCCACGGTGGGGCCGGGCCGGCTGCGGTTGGTGCACGCCAACGACTCGAAGGACCTGTGCGGCTCGACCCGGGACCGGCACGAGAACATCGGCAAGGGCAGCATCGGCGAGCCGGCGTTCGCCGAGCTGATGACCCACCCCGCCACGGCGGGCGTCCCGATCGTGGTGGAGACCCCCACGGAGAAGCACCAGGGGCACGCCGCCGACATCGCCGCCCTCCGGCGCCTCCACCACCGCTAGAAACCGGGGCGGGGGGGTCAGCCCCGGAGAAGGGCGGTGAGGGTGCTGGCGGCCCGGTCGACGGCGCTGTCGTCGACGTCGAGGTGGGTGACCAGGCGGGCGGTACGCGGGCCGAGCACCGACATCAGCACGCCCTCGGCGCGGGCCGCGGCGGCCAGACCTCGCGCGTCCAGCGGGCATTTGGTCAGGTCCAGCGGGACGATGTTCGTCCGCACCGTCGTGGCGAGCACCCCGAACGGGGCGAGGGCCTCGGCCAGCCGGGCGGCCTTCGCGTGGTCGGCGGCGAGCCGCTCGACGTGGTGCGCGAGGGCGTACCGGCCGGCGGCGGCGAGCACCCCGGCCTGGCGCATCCCGCCGCCCATCCGCTTACGGATCGTGCGGGCCCGCTCGATCCTCTCCGCGCTGCCCACCACGAGCGAGCCGACCGGGGCACCTAGGCCCTTGGACAGGCAGACGGACATGGTGTCGAACAGTGCGCCGTAGGAGCCCAGCGGCACCCGGTCGGCCACATGGGCGTGCCAGATCCGGGCGCCGTCGCAGTGCAGGTCCAGCCCGCCGTCGTCGGCGACCCGGCGCAACTCGCGGAGGGTGGCCAGCGGGATCACCCCGCCGCCGCCCCGGTTGTGGGTCTGCTCCACGGCGATGGCCCGGGTCGGCACCGCGAAGTAGCCGTCGGGGCGGACCATCCCGGCGACCACGTCGGGGTCGACGTCCGCGCCGACCGCCGGCCACGTCCGCGAGGAGATCCCGCCGTACGCCGCCGCCGCGCCGATCTCGTACGTGACGACGTGCGCGTCGGCGTCGCAGAGCAGTTCCTCGCCGGGCGGCACCGCCAGTTGCAGGGCGATCTGGTTGGCCATCGAGCCGGTCGGGGCGAACAGCGCCGCCTCGTGCCCGAAGAGGGCGGCGACCTCCGCCTCCAGCGCGTTGACCGTCGGGTCCTCGCCGTAGACGTCGTCGCCGACCTCGGCGGTGGCCATCGCCTCACGCATCCCGGCGGTGGGCCGGGTCACGGTGTCCGAGCGCAGGTCGATGAACGCGTCAGCCATGGATTTCCCTTCGGCCACCGACTGCGGGGCTCGCAAGCTCACTCCTCGCGTCAGCCACGGAGCATCTCCGCCACCAGGAAGGCCAGTTCCAGCGACTGCTGGGTGTTCAGTCGGGGGTCGCAGGCGGTCTCGTACCGGTCGGGCAGGTCGAGATCCTCGATGCCCTGGGCCCCGCCGAGGCACTCGGTGACGTTCTCGCCGGTCAGCTCGACGTGCAGGCCGCCCGGGTGGGTCTGCAGGGCGCGGTGCACCTCGAAGTAGCCGAGCACCTCATCGACGATCCGGTCGAAGTGCCGGGTCTTGTAGCCGTTCGAGGACTCGTGGGTGTTGCCGTGCATCGGGTCGCACTGCCAGACGACCTTGGCGCCGGCGGCGGTGACCTTCGACACGATCGGCGGCAGGGCGTCGCGGACCCGGTGGTTGCCCATCCGGCTGATCAGGGTGAGCCGGCCGGGGATGTTCTCCGGGTTGAGCTTCTCGCAGAGCTCGATCGCCTCGTCCGGGGTGGTGGTCGGGCCGATCTTCACGCCGATGGGGTTGGCGATGCGGGAGATGTAGTCGATGTGCGCCCCGTCGATCTGCCGGGTGCGCTCGCCGATCCAGAGGAAGTGCCCGGAGAGGCCGTACGCGCGCTCGTCGGAGACCCGGGTGAGCGCCCGGTCGTACTCCAGGGCCAGGGCCTCGTGGGAGCAGTAGAGAGTGACGGTGCGCAGCGCGTCGTCCTCGGTCATCCCGCAGGCGTTGATGAAGGCGAGCGCCCGGTCTATCTCCCGGGCGATCGCCTCGTACCGCTCGCCGGCCGGGGAGTTCTTGACGAAGCCCTTGTTCCAGTCGTGCACCGCGTGCAGGTCGGCCAGCCCACCGGCCAGGTACGCCCGGAGCATGTTCATCGCGGCGGCCGAGTTCGCGTACGCCCGGATCATGCGCTGCGGGTCGGCGACCCGCGCCTCCGGCGTGGCCTCCAGGGAGTTGATCAGGTCGCCGCGGTAGGCCGGCAGCCCACGGGCGTCGGTCGGCAGCGACCGGGGCTTGGTGTACTGCCCGGCGACCCGGGCGACCTTGACCACCGGCAGGGACGCACCGTAGGTGAGCACGATCGCCATCTGGAGCAGGGTGCGGGCGTTGGCCAGCAGGTGGGCCTCGGTGTTGTCGACGAAGGTCTCGGCGCAGTCGCCGCCCTGGAGCAGGAACGCCTTGCCCTCGCAGACCAGGGCGAGCTTCCGCCGGAGCTGGTCGACCTCGTAGGGCGCGACGACCGACGGCACGGTGTCGAGCACCTTGCAGACCTCCGCGACCTGGGCCGGGTCCGGCCACGGCAGAACCTGCGCGCGAGGCAGGTCCCGCCAACGGTCCAGGCCGAGGGCTGCGTCCTCGGCGGAGTCGACGGTCGGACGGCTGGTCTGCAGGCCCTGGCTACCCACCGCGGGATGGCTCAACTGGTGCCACTCATGGCGCATGACAGAAAGCGTACGGCGACCGCCGGAGGCGCCGGGCGGCGAGGGGGACGGTTCCGGAAGGTGGGAGGTCCGACGCACGCGGCGACCGTCAGGGGGTGACCGAGGGCTCCGGGGTGTGCCCGCCGGGTGCCTCCGCCGCGACGCACCAGTCGGCGCCGCCGCGGGTGACGGTGAACAGCAGCGGCCGGGTGGCCTTGCGGGAACCGGCGCTGACGGTGATCGACGTGCTGACCTCCTGCCCGCCCGCCCCGGGACGGACGTCGGTGATGGCCGCCTCCGTCACGGTGAAGTGGTCGGCGAAGTCGCCGTTCGGGCCGGTGGCGGCGGTGTCGAAGGCCCCCTGGGCGGGGGCGCAGAGCTGACTGCGCCCGGCTGCCGAGTCCTTGGCGATCATCGCGTCGAGGTACGCCTGCACCCGCTCGCGGGCCTTGGTGGCCGCCTCCTCGGCGGGCGCCCGGCCGGGCTGGTCCACCGCGTTCTCGTCGTCGCCGAGCCCGCAGCCGAAGAGGGCGAACGGCAGGATCGCGAGCGCCACCGCGAGCGTCGTCCTGGAGTTCGTCACGCCCATCCGTCCCTCCCCTCGGCCCCGGCACCGGGGACACGCCGATGCGCGAGTCTGACACATCGCCCCGGCCGTGCCCGGTACCCGGGCCACCGGTCGAGGTGTCGACGGCACGCGGGCGGGGAGGGACCGGTGCGTGGTCCCTCCCCGCCGTGTGGGGTGTTGCGTCGGCCCTCGGCTCAGCCGAGGCCGCCCTTGATGGCGCCGATCAGCTCACCGTTGCTCGTGTCGCCGGAGAGCTCCCAGAAGAACGCGCCACCGAGGCCCTGGTTCTTCGCGTACGTCATCTTGCCGCCGATGGTCGACGGGTTGTCGTAGCCCCACCAGTTGCTGCCGCACTTGGCGTAGGCGGTGCCGGCGATGGTGCCGGTGGCCGGGCAGGTGTTCTTGAGGACCTTGTAGTCCTCGAAGCCGGCTTCGTAGGTACCCTGGGCCGCGCCGGTGGCGGTGCCGCCCGGGGTGGCCTGGGTGACCCCGGTCCAGCCCCGGCCGTAGAAGCCGATGCCGAGCAGCAGCTTGTCGGCCGGGATGCCCTTGCTCTTGAGCTTCTGGATCGCCGCGTCGCTCCAGAAGCCCTGCTGCGGGATGCCCGCGTACGAGGTGAGCGGCGAGTGCGGGGCGGTGGGACCCTGCGCCGCCCAGGCGCCGAAGAAGTCGTACGTCATCGGCATGATCCAGTTGAGGTTCGGCGCCGCGCCGGCGTAGTCGGCGGCGTCGATCTTGCCGCCGGTGCTGCCGTCGGCGGTGATGGCCGCAGTGACCAGCGCCGAGGAGCCGAACCTGGTCCGCAACGCGCCGATCACGTTCTTGAAGGCGTTGGGGCCGCTGGTGTCACAGGTGAGGCCGCAGGCGTTCGGGTACTCCCAGTCGACGTCGATGCCGTCGAAGACGTCCGCCCAGCGCGGGTCCTCGACCATGTTGTAGCAGCTCTCGGCGAACGCGGCCGGGTTCTGCGCGGCCTGGGTGAAGCCGCCCGACCAGGTCCAGCCGCCGACGGAGTAGATGACCTTGAGGTGCGGGTACATCTTCTTCAGCTTGCGGAGCTGGTTGAAGCTGCCGCGCAGCGGCTGGTCCCAGGTGTCGGCGACGCCGTCGACGCTGTCCGCGGCGGTGTACGCCTTGTCGTAGTCGGCATAGCTGTCGCCGATGGAGCAGCGACCGCCGGCGGTGTTGCCGAAGGCGTACAGGATGTGGGTCATCTTCGCGGCGGACCCGCTGGTGTGGATGTTCTTGACGTGGTAGTTACGGGCGTAGACGCCCCACTCGGCGAAGTAGCCGACGACCTTCTTGCCGCCCGGCGGCGGGGGCGTGGTCGGCGGCGGGGTGGTCGGGGGCGGCGTGGTCGGCGGGGCGGTGGTGGGCGGTGCGGTTGTCGGCGGCGCGGTGGTGGGCGGGGTGCCGCCGCCGCACGGAGCGCCGTTGATGGTGCAGTTCAGCGGCGCCTTGTACGCCCCGCCGCCGTTGTAGCCCCAGCTTGCGCTCGCCCCGGGGGCGAGCGGGCCGGCCCAGCTCTTCTTCACTGCGACGTAGTGGTTGCCGCTGCTGGTGACGTCGGCGTCCCAGGCGCTGCTGATGGTGGTGCCGGCCGGCAGGTCGAACTCGATGCGCCAGGTGCTGATGCTGGCGGCGGAGTCGTTGGCGACGGTCACCCGGCCTTCGTGACCGGTCCCCCAGTCCTGCACCTTGGCGAACGTGGCGGTCACACTTCCGGCGCCGAACGCCGAAGTCACTGGGACCGCCGCGACGGTCACCGCGACCACGGCGCCGGCCCATAGGGCCCGGCGGAACGATCTCTTCATCTGGCGTCTCCCCAACAGTTAGGAAAGTTTCCTAAAGGATGGTGAGACGCTACTCACGGCGTCATCACTTCGTCAAGATGTACATGTGTCGATCTCCCGGAAACCGGGCCCCGTCCGGCCGTCGCGGCCGGTCGGTAGCCTCGGCGGATGACCGTCTTCGACACCCAGATCGACGCACTGACCGGTGGCCCGGCCGACCTCGCCCGCCACCGGGGCCGAGCGCTACTGGTGGTGAACGTGGCCTCCCGCTGCGGCCTCACCCCGCAGTACGCCGGCCTCCAGGCCCTGCACGAGACCTACGCCGACCGGGGCCTGGTGGTGCTCGGCGTGCCGTGCAACCAGTTCGCCGGCCAGGAGCCGGGCACCGCCACCGAGATCGACGAGTTCTGCCAGGTCAACTACGGGGTGACCTTTCCGCTCACGGAGAAGGTGGACGTCAACGGCCCGGCCCGGCACCAGCTCTACGCGGAGCTGGTGGCCACGCCGGACGCCGACGGGCACACCGGGGACGTGCGGTGGAACTTCGAGAAGTTCCTGGTGGCGCCGGACGGCACGGTGGCCGCCCGGTTCGCCCCGACCGTCGCGCCGGACTCCCCCGAGCTGCGGGCGGCGATCGAGAAGGTGCTGCCGGCGTGACCGCCGGGTAGCCGCCCGGAACGCACGCGAGGCCGCGCCCTCACCTACGGGTGGGGGCGCGGCCTCGATGGCCGGTGGGGGCGCGGCCTCGATGGCCGGTGGGGGCGCGGCCTCGATGGCCGGTGGGGGCGCGGCCGGCTCGGTCAGCCCGCGGCGGAGCGGAACACCGGGTAGTAGCCGCCGGCCTGGCCGGCCTTCGTCGGGTGGTACGAGACGCCGATGTTGAGGAAGTTCAGGGCGTGCATCCACTTATCGCCGTAGCTGCACAGCTGGTGACCGACGAAGGCCGACCGCACGTCGGCGAACTTGAAGCCGGCCGAGGTGGCGGCGGTGCGGATGATGTCGTCAACCAGGTTGATGCCCGCGTTGAGCCTCGTCCGGGAGGTCGTGGTGAGCCCGACGCAGGGCGTGCCGAGCTGGTAGAAGACCGGGTAGCCGACGACCACCACTCGGGCCGAGGGCGCCTTGGCCTTGATTCCGCTGTAGACGTTCGCCAGCTTGCCGGGCAGCTCGGTGCGCGCCTTGTTCTCGGCGGCGGCCACGGCGGCCACGCACTGGCTCTCGCCCTGGAGCACACAGGTCTGCATGATGGTGGAGAAGCCGACGTCGTTGCCGCCGATGGTGACGCTGACCAGCGTGGTGGTCGACGACAGCGCCGAGAGCTGGTTGTTGATCACGTCCGTGGTGATCGCCCCGGAGCAGGCGACCGACTTGTACGACGCGGGCTTGATGTTGGTGTTGTAGAGCGCCGAGTACGCGTTGGTGCTGCGCTTGCAGGAGCCGCTCTCGGAGGTGTAACTGTCCGCGCCCACGCCGGAGGCGTACGAGTCGCCGAGGGCGACGTAGCGGTCACTGGGCGATGCCTGGGCGGGGACGGCAAGCGTGAGCGTGGCACCGAGGGTCGCCGCGACACTCACGGCGAAGGTTACGAGACGAGATCTCCGCACGTGCACTCCTGGGGGTGGGAAGTGGTGGTGAGAGATAGGTATCACTGAATCAGGGTTTAATGGAAGATCACCGATCCCCGACAGGGGGGTATAGGGGGGTTCGGTCCGCAACAGTCCGGAGTGGCAAAAGGCGCCAACCCGGCACTCCACTCGGGTAGACGCCCACCCGGCACGTGCTCGAAGATCATCTCCAGACTTCCGAGCAACGCCACTGGAGACTCCCGAGATGATCAACAAGTACGCCGGGCGCTGCGGCACGTGCAGCGCACCGGTCGAGGCCGGCGCCGGTCAGGCCGCCAACGTCGACGGGCGCTGGAGCTCGTATCACCACGGGTGTGTCCCGGTCCGGGTCGCACCGCCGATCGGCCCGCACGCCGGGTGGCACGACCTGCCGGTGGTGGGCTTCGACCTTGAGGGCACGCTGCCCGAGCCCATGCAGACCCGGATCGTCTCCGCCGCCCTGGTCCACTCGGACGGCACGACACAGGAGTGGCTCCTCGACCCGGGCGTGCCGATCCCCGCCGACGCGACGGCCCGGCACGGCATCACCGACGAGATGGTCCGCGACGGCGGCCAGCCCGCCCGGGAGGCGCTGGCGGAACTGGGCACGGCGGTCGCCAAGCTGATCGCCGACGGAATCCCGCTGGTGGCCTTCTGCGCCCCGTACGACGTCACGGCCCTGCACACGGAGTTGGCCCGGCACGGCCTGCCCGCGATCGACTGGGACCGAGCCGTCATCATCGACCCGTCGGTGCTGCACAAGCAGGTCGAGCCCCGCTGGTACGGCAGTAAGCAGCTCGGCGATCTGTGCCGGTACTACGAGGTCACGCTCACGAACGCCCACGAGGCGGCCAGCGACGCGCGGGCTGCGGCCGAGATGGCCCGGTCGATCGCGGCCCGCCACGAGCACATCGCCCGGATGCGGGCGGACCTGCTGCACCAGGCACAGATCGGGTGGTACGCCGAGCAGTCCCGGGACCTACAGCGCTACTTCGACCGACAGGGCCGGGACGAGACGGTCAGCACGCAGTGGCCCCTGGAGGCAAAACCGCGCGAGTGAACCGGGCGGGGGGCCGCACCCCTGACGCCGCACGCCCGCCCCCTGACGCCGCACGCCGCACGGCGTCAGTCGGCCGGCGGCAGGTTCAGACGCATCGTCGGGCCGGTGGTGGGGACGAACCCGAGCGACCGGTACAGCGGCTCGCCCTCCGTCGACGCCCGCAGGTCGATCTTCCGCACCCCGCGCCTGCGGTACCAGTCGAGCAGCGCCTCCAGGCAGGCCCGCGAGTAGCCCCGCCGCCGGTACCCCGGGTCGGTGACGACGTTGAAGACGTACCCGGTCAGGCCGCTCGGGTTGGTCGGGCCGCCGAGCCGGCGCTCGATCGTGCCCACGGCGACGGCGGCCAGTTCCCCCGGCCGGTCCGGCTTGTCGACGACGAAGACGCCCATCGCGTCCTGCGGCTCGGCCAGCCGGTCACGCAGCGTCTCCCGGGCCGACTCCTGCCACGGGCCGGGCGCGGGCGGCGCTTCGTCCATCGACGCCAGCATGACGGCGCGGAGCCGGACGATCTCGGCGGCGTCCCCGACGACCGCGCGACGAATGTTGATCACCATCGGACCGTACCTCGGGGCGGGGCGGCCCAGGGTGCGGCCAGGCTGCGTCGCGTGCGGTTGGTGAGTGCGGATGACATCGCGGCGGCGCAGCGGCGCCTCGCGGGCCGGGTGGTTCGGACGCCTTCCGTTCACACGGGACGGCGGCCGGCGAAGCCGCACTCGACCCGGTGGTACCACCGCACGTCGGAGTCGCCCTCCAGCCAGCACCACAGCACCGGTCGGCCGGCCCGCTCGCCGGGGAAGTCCAGCAGCACCGGGGCGATGCCCTTGACCTGAATCGCGTGCTCGTGCAGCTCGTCCACAATCCCGTGCAGTCGGGCCTCCAGGCCCTTGACCTCGGCCAGGCCGCCGAGCGGGCTCAGTCCGCCGTCGGTGAGGTCGATGCGCAGCTCGGCCAGGTCAGCCCGGAGTCGGATCAGCTCGTCGATGCGTGGGCGCAGGGTGGCCACCAGGTACCGCGCCTGGGCGAGTGTGAACACCGCGCCAGTATGGGGCACGCCGGTGCGGGCCGTGCCCCGCCCACCGAGGGGACCCCGACGGCCTACTCGGACTGGGCGGCCAACTCCCGGGCACGGTCGCGGGCCGCCTCCAGCGCAGCGAGCATGGCCGCGCGGACGCCGTGGTTCTCCAGCTCCCGGATGGCGGAGATCGTGGTGCCGGCGGGCGAGGTGACCGCCTCACGCAGCTTCACCGGGTGCTCGCCGGAGTCGCGCAGCATCACCGCGGAGCCGATCGCGGTCTGCACGATCAGCTCGTGGGCGACCTCCCGGGGCAGGCCGAGCAGGATGCCGGCGTCGATCATCGCCTCGACCAGCAGGTAGAAGTACGCGGGCCCGGAACCGGACAGGGCCGTCACGGCGTCCTGCTGGGACTCGGGAACCCGCAGGGTCGCGCCCAGCGGGGAGAACATCTCCTCGGCCAGAGCCAGGTGCTCGCCGGTGGCGTGCGCGCCGGCCGAGATCGCGCTCATCGCCTCGTCAACCAGTGCGGGGGTGTTGGTCATGACCCGGACCACCGGGGTGCCCTCGGGCAGCCGCCGGTTGAAGAAGCTGGTCGGCAGGCCGGCGCAGAGCGAGATGACCAGCTTGTCGGCCGGCACCTTCGGCCCGATCTCGTCCAGCAGGGCGGCGGCATCCTGCGGCTTCACGGAGATGGCCAGCACCGCCGCCTCGTCCACCGCGGTCAGGTTGTCGACCACCCGGACGCCGTAGCGGGTGGTCAGTTCCTCGGCCCGGCTCGGTCGCCGCGCCGTGGCGATCAGCCGGTCCACCGGCCACCCGGACCGCAGCAGCCCGGAGAGCATCAGCTCGCCGATCTTGCCGGCCCCGATCACCGCCACGGTGTACCCACCGACCGCCATCGTCGTACCCCCTCCGTCGCCCGCCTCGCATCGCTCCAGGGGTGCCGTCGCGCGGGGAGAAACACCCGCCGCGGACGCCCTGGACCATCCCGACGGAACCCGGCGGCGCGTACGGCGGGCACCCCGGTCGAGGGGGTGCCCGCCGCCCGCGCCGCGTGGGCGTCAGCTGCCGAAGAAGACCTCGGCCTCTTCGTACCGCTCCAGCGGCACGGTCTTCAGCTCGCGGGTGGCATCGGCCAGCGGAACCCGGACGATGTCCGTGCTCTGCATGGCGACCATCTTGCCCCAGTCGCCCTCGTGGACCGCGTCGATCGCGTGGAGGCCGAGCCGGGTGGCGAGCACCCGGTCGAAGGCGGTCGGGGTGCCACCGCGCTGGATGTGGCCCAGCACGACGGTCCGCGCCTCCTTGCCGGTCTTGGCCTCCAGCTGCTCGGCCAGCCACTGGCCGATGCCGCCGAGGCGGACGTGGCCGAACGAGTCGAGCTCCTGGTTGTGCAGGACCATCTGGCCGTCGAGCGGCTGGGCGCCCTCGGCGACCACGACGATCGGGGCGTACTGGTGCTGGAAGCGCTTCTCGACGTACCCGGCGACCTGCTCGACGTCGAACTTCCGCTCCGGCAGCAGGATGACGTTGGCGCCACCGGCCAGGCCGGCGTGCAGGGCGATCCAGCCGGCGTGCCGGCCCATCACCTCGACGACCAGGGTGCGGTGGTGGCTCTCCGCGGTGGTGTGCAGCCGGTCGATCGCCTCCATCGCGATGTTGACGGCGGTGTCGAAGCCGAAGGTGTAGTCGGTGGCGCCGAGGTCGTTGTCGATCGTCTTCGGCACGCCGATCACGTTGACGCCCAGCTCGTGCAGCTTGGTGGCGACACCGAGGGTGTCCTCGCCGCCGATCGCGATCAGCGCGTCCACGCCCTGCGCTGCGAGGTTCTCCTTGATCCGCTCGACGCCGTTCTCGATCTTGAACGGGTTGGTGCGGGACGAGCCGAGGATGGTGCCGCCGCGGGGCAGGATGCCGCGCACGTCGGCGATCTCGAGGGGCTTGGACAGGCCCTCCAGCGGGCCCTTCCAACCGTCCCGGAAGCCCACGAACTCGTGACCGTAAGTGGCGATGCCCTTGCGGACCACCGCCCGGATAACCGCGTTGAGACCCGGGCAGTCGCCGCCGCCGGTGAGCACGCCAATACGCATGATCTGCTGATCCTCCTGGGGAGCCTCAGGTAGAGCCCGATTTGCCCCAGGATATGTGTCAACTCAGACCATCGGCACCATTGCCGGCCCGGGGCGGGCCGTCACTGCGAACTGTAGCCGCCGCACCCGTGCGCCGACCGCGCGCCCCGCAGCGGCACCCGCCGCGCTCAGAAGGTCACCTCGCGGTTCTCCCCCGCCTTCGGCGGCCTCCCGGTGGCCGCCGCCTTGGCGAAGCCGAAAAGGTTCACCACGGTGCTGCTCGGCGAGTCCCAGTACTCCGCGGAGCTGGCGTGCACCTTGATCAGGGTCAGCCCGTCAGTGTCCAGCCCGTCCGGGAACCAGGTCTTCAGCAGCGGGTTCCACAGCTGCTCGGCGCGGGCCCGGTCGTACCCCTCCTGCGCCGTGCCGGAGAGCGAGACCCAGGCGTTGTTCCGCTGGTCGGGGAAGCTGACGTTGACCTCCGGGTTGACCCGGAGCTGGCGGACCTTCGCCGAGGCGGCCTGGGCGAAGAACCACAGGTCGCCGTCGAACTCCGCCGCCTGCAGACCCATCGGCCGGCTCACCAGCCGCCCATCCAGGCCGATGGTGGTCAGCATGCAGATCCGCGCCGCACGGACCAGCTCGGTGACCCGTCGACGAGCGTCGGCTGTGCCGGTCGGCTCGCTGCTCATAGTGCTCCTCCCTCGGTCGGCTCGACGTCGACCCGGTGCCCGCGACGGACCCGACGAAACCTGGAAGAGGGGACGAACCCGAAGAAGGGGTCGACAACCGTCAGCGGATGATCATCGCCTGCCAGCGGGCGAGGTTGTGCCGGGCGTCGACCAGCGCGTCGTGCCGGGCGGCGTCCGCGTTGGGCAGGGGCGGGCGGCCCCGGTCGTCCCAGAGCTGCCGCAGGTCCTTGGTGAACCGGGGAATCTCCCGGGGCAGCGCCGGCATCGCCCCCCACAGCTGGGCCAGCACCACGTGGTCGTACGCCGCGTACCAGGCCCACAGCTCCAGCTGCTCGCCCGGTCGGTCCCGGACCGGCTCGATCAGGAACTCGTAGAGGTCGTCGCGGATGCGCTCCCGCGACCGCCAGGCCCGGTCGGCCGGCGAGGGGAGCTTGTCCAGCACGTTGCGGCGCACCCAGGGCACGGCGCGGGAGTCGTCGAACTCGGTGGAGACGGCGTAGAACTCGCGCCCGTTCTCGTCGACGACGCCGATCGACACCAGGTCGACGGTGCGGCCGTCCTCGATGAACTCGCAGTCGTAGAAATAGCGGTAGACCATCGTGGCCATCCTTCCCCACCCGCGCCAACCGTCGTCGGCCGGGGCCCGCCCTCCGGCGCTGACACCCTCCACCGCAGCTCGGCAGTGTCACGGAAGTGTTTCCAGGGGTGTACAGCAAGCGACTGGACCGTCATGATCTGATGTGTACCGCTACCGGACGCCGAACCGGTTCAGAACCTCGTACCGGGGGCTGTCAGGTTCACCCGGCTGCGATTTGTGGTCCTTTACCGGGGAGGGGTTGGGCCGTGGAGGTTCGCCTGCCGGAGCCGGGTGACGCGCTCACAGGTGTCGACATGTTCGCCGGCCTCGAGCCGGAGGTGCGCCAGCGGGTGATCGCGGCGGCGGTGCCGCGGACGTACCGCAAGGGCCAACTGCTCTTCGTCGAGAACGACCCGGGCGAGTCGCTGATCGTGCTGCGCCGGGGCGCGGTGGCCGTCTTCCGGACCGCGCCGACCGGCGAACGGGCGGTGCTGTCGGTGATCCGACCCCCGGACGTGCTCGGCGAGGTCTCCCTGCTCGACGCCTCCACCCGCTCGGCGTCGGCGGAGGCGATCGAGGACTGCGCCGCCCTCGCGCTGTCCCGCCCCGCCTTCATGGAGCTGGTGCACTCCAACCCGCGCATCCTCGATGCGGTGATGCGCTCGCTCGGCGGGCTCATCCGCCGACTGACCGAGCAGAACGCCGACCATGTCTTCCTGGACCTGCCCGGCCGGGTCGCCAAGACGCTGGTCCGGCTGGCCGGCGAGAGCCAGGCCCCGATGATCACCATAGAGCTCAACCAGAGCCAGCTCGCGGAGATGGCCGGCGGCTCCCGGCAGAGCGTCAACCAGGCGATCGGCTCCTTCGCCAGCCGCGGCTGGCTGCGCACCGAGGGCCGCCGGATCGTGGTCACCGACGTGGGGGCGCTGCGCCGACGGGCCGGCATGAACGACCGCTGAGCCGTTCCACCCCGGGCCGGCGCGGCCTGAGACGACGGAAGGGGCCGGCGGGCGATGCCCGCCGGCCCCTTCACCGGTTGTTCACTTCGTCGGTTCGTCCTCGGGCGGCGCGCCCGGGCCGGGACCGATCTTCTTCGGGTCGGGCTCGGTCGTCGTCGTGGTCGTGCCGCTCTTGTCCGAACCAGTGCCCTGGCCTTCCGGCGCTTCTACCATGCCCTGCTCCTCCAGTGAGGCGAGAGTGACGGCGTCGACCTCCACCGTGTCGCCCGGGGCCCAGACGGTCCCACGCGGATCCGCCCACGCGGCGGACAGTCGTACGTGCACGGCACTCTCCTGACGGTGTATCTCCTGAGCGAAACGTTAGTCTCGCCCGATCGGCCGCACAGTCCGCCCCGATATCGGGTAGCTGACTCGGCGGCGGTGGCGTGATACTGGGCCTACCTCGCGCTACGGAGCCGACCATCGATCTCAAGTGTGGACACTGCTCACGCGAAGCCGGTCCCGACGACCGCTTCTGCGGCGGGTGCGGGCAGGCACTGGCCAGGGGCTGCGACCGCTGCGGGCACCCCAACGGCGCCGAGGCCAACTTCTGCACCAGCTGTGGTCACCCCCTGCGCGACCGTCCGCTGGTGGCGCAGGAGGACCGTCGCCAGGTCAGCGTCCTGTTCATCGACATCGTCGACTTCACGACATATGCCGAGCGGGCCGACCCGGAGCAGGCCCGCAGCCTCCAGCAGGGCTACTTCGCCACCGTGCGGCGGGTGGTGCACCAGTACGGCGGGATCGTCGAGAAGTACATCGGCGACGCGGTGATGGCCCTGTTCGGGGCGCCGGTGGCCACCGACAACGACGCGCTGCGCTGCGTCCGGGCGGGGCTGGAGCTGCAACGGAACCTGGCCCGCCAGCCCGCCGGCCCGCACCCGCCGCTCGGCTTCCGGGTCGGCATCGCCACCGGCGAGGCGCTGGTCGACCTCTCCGCCGCCCGGGACGGCGGGCAGGGGTTCGTCACCGGGGACGTGGTCAACACGGCCTCCCGGTTGCAGTCCCTGGCGCCCTCCGGCGGGGTGGTCGTCGACGAGAGCACCTGGGCGGCGACCCGGCACGACATGGAGTACACCGACCAGCCCTCGGTCACGCTGCGGGGCCGCTCGGCGGTCAGCCGGATCTGGCTGGCCGTCCGTGCACTGCCCCAGCGGGAACTGAGCACCGCCGGGCTGACCCCGATGGTGAACCGGGAGCACGAGCGCGGGCTGCTGGTCAACGCCCTGCACCGGACGGTCACCGAGCACACCTCGCAACTGGTCACCGTCTTCGGCCCCGCCGGGGTCGGCAAGAGCCGGCTGCTGCGCGAGCTGGCCCGGCACGCCGCCAGCCTGCCCGGGCCGCCGATCACCTGGCTGGTCGGGCAGTGCCCGCCGTTCGGCGAGAACGTCACGTACGCCGCGCTCGCCGACATCGTCAAGGCATGGGTCGGCAGGCCGGACGTCGACGTACCGTCGGCGCTCGGCGACCGGCTGCGGCAGCGCCTGAGCGGCCTGCCCGACCCGCACGCCGTCCGGCTGGCCGGTCCCCTCGGCCCGCTGCTCGGCCTGCCCGGCGAGCGGCTCACCCCCGGCGAGACCGAGGCGTCCTGGCGGCGGTTCCTGCTCACCCTGCCCACCGCCGGCCCGACGGTGCTGGTCTTCGAGGACATGCACTGGGCCGACCAGGCCATGCTCGCCCTCGTCGAGCAGCTCGGCGCGGCGGCACGCGGCCTCCCACTGCTGGTGGTAGCCACGGCCCGGCCCGAGCTACGCGAACGCTACCCGGCCTGGACCGGGACGATCAGCGGGGCGATGTCGATCTCGGTGCCGCCGATGCACGACGCGGACATCGACACCCTCTACTCGCTGCTGCTCGGGCAGGCCGCGCTGCCACCGGAGTCCCGGGGGCCGCTGATCGAGTTCGCCAACGGCAACCCGCTCTACGCCCAGGAGTACGCCCGGATGCTGCTCGACGGCGGGCTGCTCGACTCGGCCCGGCCGGACACCCGCCCCGACCCGGCCGGCTCCCGGGGGATGCCCCGCACCGTGCAGGCCGTCATCGCCAACCGGCTCGACCTGCTCGACCCGTCCGACCGGTCCGTGCTCCAGGCCGCGGCGGTCGTCGGCGTGCAGTTCTGGCCGACCCCGGTGGCCACCGCGCTGGGCCGGCCGGTGGAGTGGGTCGAGCGGGCGCTGGGCCGGCTACAACGCCGGGACCTGGTGTACGAGCAGCCCGCCTCGACGATGCCCGGCCAGCCCGAGTACCGGTTCCGGCACATCCTCGTGCGGGACGTCTGTTACCAGCGGCTCCCCCGGGCCGAGCGGGTGCTGCGCCACCAGCGCACCGCCGACTGGCTGGAGCAGGTCACCGACGGCCGGCAGCACGCCCTGGTCGAGGTGCTGGCCCACCACCGCTGGACGGCGCACGAGGTCGCCCGCACCATCGGCCTGGACACCGCACCGTACGCCCCGGCGGCGCGGGCCGCCCTGCACCGCGCGGCCCGCCGGGCGTACGGGCTGCACGCGTTGGACATCGCCGCGATGCTGGTGGGACGGGCGGTGGCCCTGCCCGGGGGGCCCGACCCCGCCCTGGAGCTGTTCGAGGCCGAGCTGGCGTTCTACCGCGACGGCGACGCGTTCCTGGTGGCCGACGGGACGGACAAGCTGACCGGGCTGGCCGACCGGCTGGCCGAGGCCGGCGAACCGACCGGGGCGGCCCGGGCCTGGACGCTGCTCGCCACCGCCGCGTGGAGTCGTGCCGACCGCTCCGAGACCCTGCGCTGCCTGGACCGGGCGCTGGGCATCTACGCCGACCTGCCCGACACCGAGGAGAAGGCGGGCGCCCTGCTGGAGCTGGCCCGGGTGCACATGCTCAACGCGGAGACCGATCCGGCCTGTGTCGCGGCCCGGACCGCCGCCGGTCTGGCCGAGCGCCTCCAACTGCGGGAGGTGAGCGCGAACGCCCGGATCACCCTCGCCGTGGCCCGGTACCTCTCCGGCGTCGGGGAGGCGTACACCGAGCTGGCCGAGATCACCGACCACTGTCGGGTGGAGCGGCTGACCAGCCGCCGCCGCGCGGTGCACAATCTGGCCTGGGTGTTGCAGGAGGAGGGCGACCTGGCCGGGTCGGCCCGGCTGGTGGACGAGCAACGGTCGCTGGACCTCGGCGGCGAGCACAGCCTGGCGACGAGCTTCGAGGACCAGTGGGCCCGGTCGTACTACGCCGGGGACTGGGGGGCGGCGGCGGCCCTGGTCGCCGAGTCGACCCGGCGGCCCACCGCCGAGTGGGACCTGCACATCGTGGCGGTCTCCGGCTGGCTACGGGCGCTGCGCGACGAACCGGAGCTGGCCACCACCGACCCGGCGACCGGCCACCCGGCCGACACCGGCCAGCAGCCCAACGCCGGCGGCGCCGGGGACCAGGTGGAGCGGGCGGTGGCAGCCGCCCGGCGCTCGGGCTTCCACCGGGTGCTCCGCTCGACGCTGGCCCACGCCGCGCTCTGTCGGGCGGTCCAGGGACGCGACGTGGAGGCGCTGCGGCTCCTCGCCGAGCTGGACGAGGACTGGCGGCGGACCCGGATGATCCCGTTCGCCGAGTGGGTTCCCGCGATCGGTCACGTCGCGGTGGTACTCGGCGGGGACGCCGCCCGACAGGTCCGGGACCTGCTGACCCACGCGCCGCGGATGACCCCCTGGGCCCGGGCCGTCGGGCAGGCGGCGGAGGCCGCCCTCGCCCGGTCGGCCGGCGACGCGCACACCGCCGCCGAGCTGTTCCGGTCGGCAGCCGAGCAGTACCGCCGGATGGGCGACGCCACCGACCACACGATCGCCCTCGCCCTCGCGGTGCCCACCCTGCGCGAGGTCGACCCGGCGGGCGCGGCCAAGGTGCTGGCCCAGGTGCGGGAGTTCGCCGCCCGCAACCACGCACCGGGCCTGCTCCGCCTCGCCGATGCCGATGCCGATGGCGGTGGCGGTGGCGGTGGCGGTGGCGGTGGCGGTGGCGGTGGCGGCCCGCAGGGTTGACGAGATCTTCGCCCTATCAGCCAGCCCTTGAGTCCCTTACCGGGGAAATGCTCCGCTTTGGCAATGAATGTGACTTTTCGCTCGACGGCCAGCGGCGTAAAGATCGAATCGGAGCGGGAGAGGTGGTTGCTGGCGAGGATGACCGGCCCGGTCGCCGCCACCTGGTGCAGGCCCTCAGCCCGAGGAAGGAAGATCAGCCTCAGCAACGGGCCGAGGATGATGTACTTCATCAGCCAGGACAGCACCGGTGTCCTTCCCGAGAGGTGGCCCTGACACCGCCGCGCCGGGCCGGGCGACCCCTCGGCACCCGCCCGAACGGGCCCGCGGGGACGCCGTCGGCGAGCGGGCCTGTCGGCCAGGTGCCGACGAACCGGGAGCGGCACGCCACAACGCACTCCCGGAACGGGGTCCGGACGTGTCACGATTCAGGGCACGGCGTGCGGGGCGCCGGAGCGACCGCACCGCGAGGTGCACCGAGGGAGGATGTCCGGTGTCAGCGGGTGGGGCCCGCCGAGGGCGGCGGGACAACGGGATCGACGCGAGCGAGTATGCCGTCGCTGGCGACGTGGATCCGCGCGTCGGCGAGCACCTGCTCGACGTGCTGGCCGCCGGCGGCATCGCGGCGTACCTCCAACCGTCGGCCGACCTGAATCCCGTCACCCGCACCACCACCGTTCCGTCCCGACCGGTCGACCGGCTCTACGTCGACCGGTCGCACCTGACCACGGCGCGTGACTACCTCACCCAACTCGCCGAGGAGGCTCCCGTCGAGCCGGCCCGCAACGAGCCGGACGTGGACGCCGAGTGGGCCCGCATCGTGGCCGGCTTCCACACCGCCCCGGCCACCGGGGCACACCCCTGGCCCGCGGCGGAGGACGTCGACGACGTGCCGGGCGAGCCGGCAGCCGGCGGGGCCGGCCGGACCGGTGCGGACGAGGGCGGGACCGCCACCGACGTACGCCGGCTGCCCTGGGCCGCCGACATATCCGGCGTCTCCGTGGGCCGGGGCCAGCAGGACGAGCCGTCGCTGCTGGACGGGCTGGACACCTTCGGAGCGGACCTGCCCGACGACGCGGAGGAGCGCTACACCCCGCCACCACCCCCGCCGCTGCCCCGGATCTCCAAGTACGCGGTGGCCGGCGTGCTGGCCATCGTCGTCGGCTTCGTGCTCTTCCTGGAGCCGTCGCTGATCCCCGTGGACCCCTCGGTGGTCACCCTGTTCGGCTTCATCGGCATCCTGGCCGGCTTCGTGACGCTGATCTGGCGGCTGCGCCCCGGCGATTCCGACGACGACCCGGACAACGGCGCCCGGGTCTGACACCCCCGGCACCCCCCGGCACCCGGTGCCCGCGCGCCCGAACTCCGGGACGCCGACCACCCCACCCGGTAGGCGTAACAGTGGTGTAACTTACTGTCAGTAGGAATACCGCACGTCACTTCCCTCGCTGACTGCCCGGTTGTTCCCTGCGTGCGGCGGTCGGTCTCTGCTGATCGGAATGCCCGAGATGCGACAGAGTTCCCTCGTGGTGGTCGCCAACCGCCTTCCCATCGACGACAGCGTGGCACCCGACGGCGCCTGCGAGTGGCGGCGCAGCCCCGGCGGGCTGGTGAGCGCCCTGCACCCCCTGCTCCGGCACACCCCGGCCACCTGGGTCGGCTGGGCGGGCGGCACCGGGCCCGCGCCGAACCTGCCCGACGTCGGCCGGGTCCAGATGCACACCGTGCCGCTGACCGCCGAGGATCTTCGCGACCACTACGAGGGCTTCGCCAACGCGACCCTGTGGCCGCTTTACCACGACGCGGTCGAGCAGCCGGAGTACCACCGCCGCTGGTGGGAGGCGTACCAGCGGGTCAACCGGCGGTTCGCCGAGGCGACCGCCGAGGTGGCCGAACGGGACGCGGTGGTCTGGGTGCAGGACTACCACCTGCAACTGGTGCCGGGCCTGCTCCGCGAGCTCCGCCCCGACCTGCGAATCGGTTTCTTCCTGCACGTGCCGTTCCCGCCGCCGGAGCTGTTCATGCAGCTCCCCCGCCGGGTCGAGCTGCTGCGCGGCATGCTGGGCGCCGACCTGATCGGCTTCCAGCGCGCCCAGGCCGCGCACAACTTCGCCCAGCTCGTGACCAAGGTGCTGGAGTTGCCGGCGACCGACCGGCAGATCACCGTAGGTGACCGGGAGGTCCGGGTCGGTGCGTTCCCGGTCGCGATCGACACGGCCGAGATGGCCGCGCTGGCCGGCCGCTCCGACGTGGCCGCCCGGGCCCGGCGACTGCGCCACGACCTCGGCGACCCCGAGCACGTCATCCTCAGCATCGACCGGATGGACTACACCAAGGGCATCGAGCAGCGGCTCAAGGCGTACAGCGAGCTGCTGGCCAGCGGGCATGTCAAGGTGCGTGACACGGTGTTGGTGCAGGTGGCCGTGCCGAGTCGGGAGCGCGTCGGCCAGTACCAGATCCTTCGCGAGCGGGTCGAGCGCGAGGTGGGGCGGATCAACGGCGAGTTCGGCCGGGTGGGCGAGCCGGCCATCCACTACCTGACCCAGCCGTTCGACCGGGCCGAGGTGGCCGCGCTCTACCGGGTGGCCGACGTGATGGCGGTGACCCCGCTGCGGGACGGAATGAACCTGGTCGCCAAGGAGTATGTGGCGGCGCGGGTGGACGACACCGGCGCTCTGCTGCTCAGCGAGTTCGCCGGCGCGGCGGCGGAGCTGCCACAGGCGTACCTGGTCAACCCGCACGACCTGGAGGGTCTCAAGCAAAAGCTGCTGATCGCGCTCAAGGCCGACCCGGCCGACGTCACCGCCCGGATGCGGGCGATGCGCGAACACCTGCACCACAATGACATCCATGCCTGGGCGCGCTCCTACCTCAGCGCCCTCGACGACAGCGGCTCACTGTTGAACCGCCTCACCACCAGCGGCTGAACCCCGAGTCGGGCAGTCCGGGGCCGGGCCGGAGTCAGGCCGCCTGCAGGTGGTCCTTCTCCAACCAGTCCAGGATCGCGTCGATCGGCTCCCGCCAGCGGGTGTCCAGCATCAGGTCGTGCCCCATCCCGGGAAAGAGCAGCGGCGCGCCGCCGTGCCGCCGGGCGGCCCGGGTCAGCGCGGCCGGGGGCACCACCCGGTCGTCGGGGCTGCCCAGCACCAGCACCGGTGGGGCGCCCACGGCCGGCTCCGGGTCGCGGTGGGTCAGCAGTTGCCACTGCGCGCGCCGGCCGGCCCGGCCGAGCCGGGAGACGTACTGGCGGGCCTGGGCGTCGGGCAGCTCGCGGCTGAACAACTGCCGGCGGCTCAGCCGCAGCCCACCCCCGACCAGGGCGGGCAGGGTGCCGCCAGGGTTGCGGCGCAGCGCGGTGCCGAGCGTCCCCCACTCGCCGAGCACCGGGGCGACCAGCACCGCCGCCCGGGCCGGGTAACGGGCCAGGGCGTGCCGCACCACCAGGGCACCGGCGCCGTGCCCCACCAGCACCGCCTGGCGCGGCAGGCCCGCCGCCACCTGCGTCACGTCGTGGGTGTACGCCCGCAGCGTCGCCTCCGGCGCCGGCTCGCTGCCGCCGTGCCCACGCAGGCTCAGCGCGTACGCGGGGAAGCCGCGCTGCGCGGCGTGCTCCAGCCAGTGTTCGGCGAACGCCCACGCGCCATGCCCGAAACCGGGCACGAAGAGCAGTGGCGGGCGCCCTTGCTCCAGCTCGGGGAGCACGCTGAGCACCTCGCGGCGGGCCGGGCGGACCGGGCGGGACCACTCCCGGCCCCGCATGATCCGCACCCGTTCCCGCTGACTCACTGGTTCAACCTTTCGTTCGCGACTGCGGGACTCCGCTTCGCTGCGTTCCTCGCACTCACTGGTTCAACCTTTTGTTCGCGACTGCGGGACTCCGCTTCGCTGCGTTCCTCGCACTCACTGGTCCAACCTTTCGTTCGCGACTGCGGGACTCCGCTTCGCTGCGTTCCTCGCACTCACTGGTCCTCCAGGTCGTACATCGCGCGCTGCACAGCGCGCAGGTAGGCGGCGTGGCCCACCTCGAACCAGTGCCGGCTGCTGTCCTTGACCTTCCCGGAGTACCGCTCGCCGGCCCCGGCCGTGACCTGCTTCGCGAACGCGGCGGCCCGGTCGGGCCGGGTGAGGCGCAGCGTCAGCAGCCGGGCGAAGAGCACGGTCTGCCAGTGCGTCAGAGTGAAGATCCCCGAGTCGGGCTGGACCAGGCCGGCGACGGCGAGGGTCGGATGGCCGGGGACGAAGGCGTTGAGCCACAGCCGGGGCCGGCCCGAACCGTCGGCGTCGCCGAGCACCGACGGGTCGAGGAACTCGAAGCGGGGAAGATATCCGGTGGCGAAGACGATCAACTCCGGGTCGATCTCGCGGCCGTCGGTGAGCTGCACTGTCTTGGCGTGGAACCGGGCCACGTCCGGCGCCGGGGTGATCGCCCCGTGCCCGACGTAGTAGACGAGCTGGCTGTTGGCGATGGGGTGGGTCTCGTAGACCCGGTGGTCGGGCTTCGGCAGGCCGAAGCGGGTCAGGTCGCCCACGGTGAGTCGCAGCGTCCAGTGGTAGAGCCACTGCCGGATCCGCAGCGGCACCCGCAACGCGAGCAGGGTGTCGTTGACCTGGTCGGCGGGGCGGCCGAGGACGTACTTCGGGGCGTACCAGTAGCCGCGGCGGGTGGAGTGCCAGCAGCGGGACGCCTGCTGGGCCGCCTCGACCGCGATGTCGCAGCCGGTGTTGCCGGCCCCGACCACCAGCACCCGTTTGCCGCGCAGCTGCGCCGGGTCCTTGTAGGACGAGGCGTGCATGATCTCGCCCCGGAACTCCTCCAGCCCCTCGTACCGGGGCAGCTTCGGCGACCAGTTGTGGCCGTTGGCGACGACCACGGCCGCGTACCGGGAGGTGCGCTCCGGGCCGTACCCGCCGGTGCTGCGGGTGGTGACGTCCCAGCGTTCGCCGGCGACCGGCTCGACCCGGACCACCTCGGTGCCGAACCAGACGTGCTGACGCAGGTCGAAGTGGTCGGCGTAGCGCTCGAAGTAGGACAGCAGCTGGCTGTGGTGCGGGTAGTCCGGCCAGTCGTCCGGCATCGGGAAGTCGGGGAACTGGGTGAACGGCCGCGACGAGATCAGGTGGGTGCTGGCGTACACCGGGCTGCGGTCGTGCCGCCAGTTCCACCCGCCGCCGACGCCGGTCTCCCGTTCGTAGCAGTCGACGCCGAAGCCGTGTTCCTTCAGGTTCTTTACCGCGGCCAGACCGCTGGCCCCGGCCCCGATGACGCAGACCGTGTCGCCCCGGTCGGAAACCGGGCGGGCGCCCCCGGGCGGGGCGAGCGCCGTCGCGTCCGGCTCGGGGCGGTCGGGGTCGGGGTCGGTGGAGGGGGGCACCGGATTCTCCTTTGTGCGGCACGAGTGCCGGTCGCTGCGAAATCCTTCCGGTAACCCGACCGGTTTGTCCAGCCCCTGTGGAGGGTCGGACACCCCGGATCGGTCAGCCGTCGGCCGGCAGCAGCAGGTCGACCAGGACCGGGAAGTGGTCGCTGGCGCGGCGGGTCTGCGGGGTGTCCACCACGTCGTAGTCGACCACGGTGATCCGGGGGTCGACGAAGACAGCGTCGATCCGGCGGCGCGGGTCGGTGCACGAGTAGGTGAGCCGGTCGGCCCGGTCGGCCGCGATCGCCGTGTCGGTCAGCCCCTGGCCCACCGTCGCCCAGGCCGTACCGTCGGGGCCCTCGTTGAGGTCGGCGGCGGCCACCACGGGCAGCTCGGCGGCGGCGAGCTCGCGCTTGAACGCCGCCGCCTGGGCGGGGCGCTCGGCGGGGTCGGTGGACAGGTGCGAGCCGGCCAGCAGGAACCGGGCCCCACCGACCCGGCACTGCGCGTACGCGGCGCCGCGCAGGTGCCGGCCCGGGGTCAGCGGGTAGCGCTGGCAGCGGGTGTCGAGCACCCGCACCCGCAGGTTGGTCAGCAACAGGTTGCCCAGCGACGGCAGCCCACCGGCGGCGACGACCAGCCCGAACGACTCGGCCAGCGTGGCGGACTTCTGCCGCCACCGGAACCGCCGGGGCGCCTCCTGCACGATCACCACGTCCGGCGCGACCTCCCGGACCACCGAGGCCAGCGCGGCGATGTCGTCGCGCTGGCTGTGGATGTTGTACGACACGACGCGCAGCGGCACGCCCACGGTCTCGGTCATCTTCGCCCTCCTCAGATCCGACGGGCCAGGTCGGCGGCGCCGATCACGCCGGCGGTGTTGCCCAGCTCGGCGGGGCGCACCTCGGCGACGGGGAGCCGGCTGCGCTGGGCCAGCGCGTTGACGAAGGACCGCCGGGTCGGGCCGAGCAGCAGATCGCCGGCATCGACGACGCCACCGCCGACGACCAGCACCTGCGGGTCGAGGATCTGCGCCATGTCGGCGAGGCTGGTCCCCAGCCAGCGCCCGACCTGGGCGAACGCCTCGGCGGAGACGGGGTCGCCGCCCTGGGCGGCGGCGGTCACCATCGGGCCGGTGATCGACTCGGCCTCGCCGCCGGCCAGCGCCAGCAGGGCGGCGGCCCGGTGTGGCTCCTGCCGGGCGGCGGCGCGGGCGAACCGGACCAGGGCGCTGCCGCTGGCGTACTGCTCGATGCAACCGAGCCGGCCGCAGCCGCACTGGTGGCCGTCGGGAACGGTGAGCATGTGACCCAGCTCGGCGGCGATGCCATGGGCACCGCGCACCAGCTCACCGCCGAGCACGATGCCGCCGCCGACGCCGGTGCCGATGGTGAACATGATCATCGAGTCCTCGGCGTCCCGGGCCGCGCCGTAGCGGAACTCGGCCCACGCGGCGACGTTACCGTCGTTCTCCACGATCACCGGCAGGCCGGTCGCCTTGCTCACGTACTCACGCAGGGGCTCGTCGCGCCAGGCCAGGTTCGGGGCGAAGAGGACGGTGGACCGGCTCGCGTCGATCCAGCCGGCCGCGCCGATACCGACGGCACCGATCTGCCGGCCGGCGGTGAGCTCGGTCACCACCTCGATGATGACGTCCCGGGTCTTGCCCACATCGTCGGCGGGGGTGTCCCGTCGGACCTGCACGAGTACCTTGCCGGTGTCGTCCACGACACCGCCGGCCACTTTCGTGCCACCGACGTCGACTCCGATGGTCAGCGTCACCGCCGCCACTCCCCTCTGCTGTGCTGCCCGGCACCGTCACGGCGAAACGCCGTGCCGGTGAATCGGGATGTCCGGTGTCAGGCTCCGTCGCCTGGTGCGTCCTCGCCCGCGCCGCCGGGTGTCGGTGTCCGCGAGGCGGGTGCGACGGGTCGGCCGGCCGGCGGCCGGGAGGCTCCCGGCGCGGCCGGCCCGGCGTCGTCGACGGGCGGCACGTCGGCAGCCGGAACGCGACCCTCTTCTCGGGTCGCGGCGGACCACACGTCCTGCTCCGGTGCCGGCTGAGCATCATGCCCGGTGCGGGTGGCCTCGCGCCACATGTGATCACCCGAGAACCGGTCGGCCGCCGGCCGGGGCGGGGTGGGCGCGGTGTCTGCGGGCTCCGCCGGGCGTCCGGCGGGGTCGCCGGCGGACGCGAACGCGCGCAGCAGGCTGGCCACACCGGCGGCCAGATCACCCGCTCCGGTGGCAAGCCGCTCGGCGAATTCCGGACTTGGGTCTCGCAACGCCGCTATACCGCGACAGACTGGACAAATGCAGCATTCAGCGGTTCCAGTGGCGAAGCCGGACGTGCCACCGCCGCTCGGCCGCTCCGCGCCACCGGAACGGGCATTGTGATCGAGGACACTCGACACGATCCCACCGAGCGGGCCCCACGGGCCTGTCCCGGAACCGGACCCCGCACCGGCGCCGGCCAGCCTGGCCGCCGCGAGCACCGTGGCGACCAGCCGCTCCGCCTCTTCCCGGGCCGAACCCGGATCCGTGCCTCCCATGGTCGGCTCCTCTACCGTGACGGGCGCGCCGCAGCCGATCGCGTCACCGCGCCGCCCCGGTCTCTTCTACCCGGCGCTTGAGTTGCTTCAACGCCGTATCCATGATCATTTTTTCGGCCTTGCGGCGGAACATGCCGAGCATCCCGACGGAGAGCTCCACCTCCAGGGTGTAGGTCACCGTGGTCGTGCCGTCCGGGTTGCCGACCAGGTCGTACGACCCCCGCTGGGAGCGCTGCATCTTCGAGGGCGCCACCAGGTGCCACTCGACGCGGGACAGGTCCTCGGCGTACTCGTACGCGAGCACGTACTCGTCGGCCAGCACCCCGGCGTCGAGGGCGAATCGGACCTGGCTGGCATAGCCGTCCTCGTACTCCTCGATCACCTCGGTCCGACGTACCGCATCGGTCCACTCGGGGTACCGGGGAAAGTCGCAGATGACCGCCGTCACCCGGTCTGGTGACGCGCCGACGACGATCGACTGGGTGGAGGAGTCCGCCATGGGGGGAGGCTACCCGGCAACCTCGCTACCGCACCCACCTGGGCAGGCGGGTAGGTTTCGACAGAGCCGACCCGTCCGGGCCACCCCCCGCCCGGCCAGTGCGAGCACGAGGGAGTGCAGGTGCGTGAGTTCTCCGTTCCGCCGATCGTCACCGTCGGCGACTCGGCCAACCTGACCCAGCCGGTCTGGGACAACGCCGAGGCCGCCCCGGACGCGGTCCAGTTCGTCCGCCCCGCACGGTCGGCCGGCCAGGCGGGCACGGGCCGGGAGGACGTGACCTGCCGGCAGTTCCGCGACGAGGTGATCGCGGTGGCCCGCGGCCTGGTCGCGGCCGGTGTCTCGCCCGGCGACCGGGTCGCCCTGATGAGCCGCACCCGGTACGAGTGGACCCTGGTCGACTACGCCATCTGGGCGGCCGGCGCGGTCACCGTGCCGATCTACGAGACCTCCAGCGCCGAGCAGGCCGCCTGGATCCTGGCCGACTCCGGCGCGATCGCGGTCGTGGTCGAGACCACCGCGCACGCCACCCTCGTCGCCGGCGTGCGGGACCGGCTCCCCGAGTTGGTGAACATCTGGCAGATCGAGCTGGGCGCGGTCGACGAACTGGTTGCCGTCGGCGCCACGGTCGGCGTCGACGAGATCGACCGGCGACGCGCGGCGGTGAAGGCCGACGACCTCGCCACCATCATCTACACCAGCGGCACCACCGGCCGCCCCAAAGGCTGCGTGCTGACGCACCGCAACATGTACGCCGACATCGCCAACGCGGTCCCCGTGCTGCCCAACCTGTTCCTCCGGCCGGGCGCGTCGACCCTGCTGTTCCTCCCCCTCGCGCACGCCTTCGCCCGGCTCATCCAGATCGGCGTGGTGCAGGCCCGGGCCACCATGGCGCACTGCGCCGACCCCAAGGACCTGATGCCCGAACTCCAGGCGTTCCGGCCGACCTTCGTCCTCTCGGTGCCCCGGGTCTTCGAGAAGGTCTACAACGGGGCCCGGCAGAAGGCCGAGTCCGAGGGGAAAGGGAAGATCTTCGACCGGGCCGATCAGGTCGCGGTCGCGTACAGCGAGGCCCTGGAGACGCCGAACGGGCCCGGCCTGGCGCTGCGCGTCCAGCACGCGGTCTTCGACAAGCTGGTCTACCGCAAGCTGCGGGCCGCCCTGGGCGGCCGGTGCCGGGACGCGATCTCCGGCGGTGCGCCGCTGGGCTCCCGACTCGGCCACTTCTTCCGCGGTATCGGGGTGACCATCTTCGAGGGGTACGGGCTCACCGAGACCTCCCCGGCCGCCGCGGCGAACCTGCCCGACGCCATCCGGATCGGCACCGTCGGCCGCCCGCTGCCCGGCGTGACCATCCGGATCGACGACGACGGCGAGATCCTGCTCTCCGGTGACCTGATCTTCCAGGGATACTGGCGCAACGAGGAGGCCACCGCCGAGGCGCTCAGCGCGGACGGCTGGTTCCGCACCGGCGACCTGGGGCGGCTAGACAACGACGGCTTCCTCAGCATCACCGGCCGGAAGAAGGAGATCATCGTGACCGCCGGCGGCAAGAACGTCGCCCCGGCGGTACTGGAGGACCAGGTCCGGGCGCACCCGCTGATCAGCCAGTGCGTCGTCGTCGGCGACCGGCAGCCGTTCATCGCCGCGCTGGTCACCATCGACGAGGAGGCGCTGCCGAAGTGGCTGGCCGCCCACGGCCGCCCGGAGACCACCACGGTCGCCGACCTGCGCGACGACGAGGCGCTGCACGCCGAGGTGCAGGGGGCGGTCGACCAGGCCAACCGGGAGGTCTCCACGGCCGAGGCGATCAAGGTGTTCCGCATCCTGCCGCACGACTTCACCGAGGCCACCGGGGAGCTGACCCCGTCGCTGAAGGTCAAGCGGCAGGTCGTGCACAAGACATACGCGGCGGAGATCGCCGACGTCTACCGACGCTGACTACGATCCGTCACGTGCCCGCCTCCTCGACACCTGTCCGGCCGCCCACGCAGCCGCTCGCCACCGCCGCGCGTGTGGTCATGCTCGCGCTGGTCGCCGCCCTCACCCTCTTCGCCACCCGCGACGCCGTCCAGCTCTGGTGGATCGCCCTGCTGTGCGTCGCGGGGCTGCCCGCCGCGCTCGCCCCCCAACACCGGGTACTCGGCCCGCTCAGCCACTTCGCCGAGGTGGTGGTGCTGGGCCTCGCCGCGAGCCAGGTCGCCGCCGTCGCCACCCTCGGCGGCGTCGTCGGCGGGCTGGGCGCGTCGGCCGTGCTGCCGTACCTCGCCGTCCCGGTGACCGTGACCGCGCTGCGCCGCCGGTTCCGGGAGGGCGCGGCGCTGCTCGCCGTCGCCGCCGCCGCGCTGCTGGTCAGCGCCGCGCTGACCGAGGTCGACGGCGGTCGCCAGCTCGGCCAGCCGGGGTACCTCGCGGTCTGCGCCCAGTGGTTGATCCTGGCCGGCCTGGGGCTCTACACCGCCGGCACCCTGCACCGGGTGATGCGGGTGCGCAGCGAGGGCAAGCCCCAGCCGTACGCCGAGGCGACCCGGCTGCTGACCCAGCTGCGCACGGTCGCCCGGCAGCTGCCCGGGGCGACCCTCGACCCGGGCGGCATCTCCGAGCACCTGCTGGAGGAGCTGCGCACCGTGGCCCGGGCCGAACGGGCGGCGGTGCTCTCCGCCAGCGGCGGCGGCCGGCTGGTGGTGCTCGCCCAGGTGGGCGTCGACCGGGTCGACTGGGAGACCACCCTTGACGCCGACTCGGCGATCGCCGACGCCTGGGCCAGTCAGCAGCCGCAGACCGCGAGCCGCTCGCAGGCCCGCTCGCACGCCGGCGGTGACGTCTCGGCGCTGATCGTCCCGCTGGTCGCCGGCGTCCGGACGATCGGCATGCTGGTGATGGAGGCGGACGCCGCGCAGGCGTACCCGCCGGCCGTGGTGTCCCGGGTGACCGCGCTGACCCGCCCGGCCGCGCTGCGGCTGGAGGCCGCGCTGCTCTTCGACGACGTGCGGTCGCTGGCGACCAACGAGGAGCGACAGCGGCTGGCCCGGGAGATCCACGACGGGGTCGCCCAGGAGTTGGTCATGGTGGGGTACGGCATCGACAACGCCTTGGCCACCGTCTTCGAGGACGCCGACGAGACCGCCGAGGCGCTGCGCTCCCTGCGCGGCGAGGTGACCCGGGTGATCACCGAGCTGCGGCTGAGCCTGTTCGAGCTACGCAGCGAGGTGGACCGGCAGGGGGGCCTGGCCGCCGCCATCGCCGAGTACGCCCGCACCGTCGGCGCGTCCGGTGGGCTGCGGGTGCACCTGTCGCTGGACGAGTCGACCGCCCGGCTGCCCGCCGCGACCGAGGCGGAGCTGCTGCGCATCGCGCAGGAGGCGGTCACCAACGCCCGCAAGCACGCCGGGGCGGCGAACCTCTGGGTCACCTGCGAGGTGGACCCGCCGTACGCGCAGATCGAAGTGTCGGATGACGGTCACGGCATCGGTGACCAGCGGCCGGACGGGCACTATGGCCTTGCGATCATGGCCGAGAGGGCGGAACGTATCCGGGGCCGGTTGGAGATCAGGCCGCGGCAACCCAGCGGCACCACCGTGGCGGTGGTTCTCGGATCTTCGCCCCGGCGCGATAGGGTGCGCGGCAACGCGGCAGCAGTAGAAGGGGAGTAACCCGAGGATGACGACAAGCCCGACACCGGCAACGCGCACCAAGGTCCTCCTTGTCGACGATCACGACCTGATCCGCAAGGGGCTGCGGCACGCCTTCGAGCGGGACCGGCAGTTCGAGGTCGTCGGTGAGGCCGCAACGGCGGCGGAGGGCGTCCGACAGGCAGGCGCGCTCCAGCCCGACGTGGTGATCATGGATCTGCGGCTGCCCGACGGCAGTGGCCTGGAGGCCACCCGGGCACTGCGCAAGTCCAGCGCGACGATGGGGATCGTCGTGCTCACCATGTACGCCGGCGACGACCAGCTCTTCGGCGCCCTGGAGGCGGGGGCGAGCGCGTTCGTGCCGAAGACGGCCCCGGCCGACGAGGTGGTGGCCGCCGCCCGGCACGCCGCCTCCTCCCCGAGCGCCTTCACCGCGGCCGATCTGGCCGAGGCGATGAAGCGGCGGCTCGCGCCGTCCGGCCCGCAGCTCTCCCCCCGGGAGGGTCAGGTGCTGCGGCTGCTCGCCGACGGCATGAGCGTGGCCGGCATCGCCAAGCAGCTCTTCGTCAGCGAGTCGACGGCCAAGACCCACATCTCGAAGCTCTACGAGAAGCTGGGCGCGGCCAACCGGGCGCAGGCGCTGATGACCGCGCTGCGGCTGGGCCTGCTCGAGGCCCCGGACGCCCCGAAGTTCTGACCGCTCCCCCACCCGGCCGGGCAGTCATCGGTCGGGGGCTTCCGCGACGGCCGGCGAGTCCGGTTGACGGGACCCCCGACCGGCCGGCCGGGCCGGCAGCGGCCCTCTCTGGCCACCCGCGCGGCGGGCGGGGCAGAATACCCGAGATGACCCGCGGGCGACGTGGCCCGCGTCATTGACAAAAGGGGTAGGCATGCAGCGGCCGGACTGGGCACCCGACACCATCGACATCGAGCGTCCCAGCGTCGCCCGCATGTACGACTACTACCTCGGGGGCTCGCACAACTTCGCCGCCGACCGCGCCACCGCCCGGGCGATGGTGGACGCGGTGCCCGAGGCGCCGCTGATGGCCCAGGCCAACCGGGCGTTCCTGCGTCGGGCGGTGCACTTCCTCGCCGAGGCCGGGGTCCGCCAGTTCCTCGACATCGGCTCCGGGATCCCGACGGTCGGCAACGTGCACGAGATCGCCCAGCGCATCGATCCCGCGGCGCGGGTGGTCTACGTCGACGTCGACCCGGTGGCGGTGGCGCACAGCCGGGAGATCCTCAGCGGCAACGACCGGGCCACCGTGATCCAGGAGGACCTGCGCCGCCCCGAGCGGATCCTGGCCCATCCCGAGGTCACCGGGATGCTGGATCTCTCGCAGCCGGTCGCGGTGATGATCGTGGCCGTGCTGCACTTCGTCCCGGACGCCGACCGGCCGGCGGAGATCCTGCGGACGCTGCGCGAGGCGCTGGCACCGGGCAGCTATTTGACGCTCTCCCAGGCCAGTGACGACGCCCGGAACGACGCCGGGGAGCGCGCGGATGCCGAGGCGGTCTACCGTCGCACCGACAGCCCGCTGGTCATCCGCAGCCGGGCCGAGCTGACCTCCCTCTTCGACGGCTTCGAACTGGTCGACCCGGGAGTGGTCTGGGTGCCGCAGTGGCGCCCCGAGACGCCGGAGAGCGCGGAGGACGCCGAGAAGGCGGTCTTCATCGGCGGTGTCGGGCGGCTCGGTGGTTGAGCGGCCCGACGGCCCGACCGCACCGGGAGCCCTCGCCCGCTGCCCGGGCGCCTTCGCCCGGGCCTGGGCGAAGGCGGTCTCCGGCACCAGCTACCTGCCGATGACCCAGGCCCAACTGGAGGCGCTGCTGCAACGGCTCACCGAACGGCTGGCTGCGGCGTTGGCGGCCGAGCCGTTCGACCTGCGGGTCGGCCACCAGGTCGGTGCGGAGCTGGTCGCGGCGCACATCACCTCCGCCGAAGGGCTGGGCCGCACCGTCGAGGTCGTCCAGCTCCGACTGCTGCGCGACCTCGGGCTGGTCGGCGAGGACATCGAGGACCGGCTGGCCCGCCTGCTGGCCACCGTGGCCACCGGGTACGCCCGGGCGCTGCGGGACCGCACCCTGGACGAGCAGGAGTCCATCCGCCGGGCCGTGATGGTCGCCCGGGCGGAGGCCGAGCGTGCGCTGCGCGACAGCGAGGCCCGGTTCCGCCACCAGGCCACCCACGACCCGCTGACCGACCTGCCCAACCGCACGCTGTTCACCGAGCGGCTCGCCGCCGCGATCGAATCCCCGGGCCGTGGCGCAGACCGGGTCGGGGTGTGCTTCCTCGACCTGGACCGCTTCCAGGTGATCAACGACTCCCTCGGCCACCAGATCGGCGACGGGCTGCTGGTCGCGGTCGCCGACCGGCTGCGCCGGGCGCTCGGCGAACACCTGGTCGCCCGCCTCGGCGGCGACGAGTTCGTCATCCTCGTCGAGCGGACCGCCGGCACCGACGACGTGGTGAAGGTCGCCGAGGCGGCGCTCGCCGCGGTGGGCGAGCCGGCCCTGGTCGACGGGCATGAGCTGACGGTGTCGGCAAGCATCGGCATCGTCGAGTGCCCGGTGGACGGCACCAGCCCGGTCGACCTGATGCGGGCCGCCGACGCCACGCTGCACTGGGCCAAGTCGGCCGGTGGCGCGCGCTGGTCACTGTTCGACGCCGACCGCAACCGCCAGGAGCTGGCCCGGTACGCCCTCTCCGCGGCGATCCCGGCGGCCCTGGAGCGGGGCGAGTTCTACCTGGACTACCAGCCGCTGACGTCGCTGCGCGACGGCACGGTGCTCGGCGTCGAGGCGCTGGTCCGCTGGCGGCATCCGGCGCTCGGGGTGCTGCGCCCGGACCGCTTCATCGGGCTGGCCGAGGAGACCGGGCTGATAGTCCCGCTGGGCAGTTGGGTGCTCGCCGAGGCGTGCCGGGAGGCGGCGACCTGGCCGGCGGCCGGGGCCGCCGCGCCGTTCGTCAGCGTCAACCTGGCGGTCCGCCAGGTGCGCAGGCCCGGCCTGGTGCGGGAGGTGCATGCCGTACTCGAGCGCACCGGCCTGCCGCCGGAGCGGCTCCAGCTGGAGGTCACCGAGAGCACCATGATGAGCGCCGACGAGGAGCCGGTGCGCGCCCTGCGGGTGCTGGCCGACCTCGGCGTGCGGATCGCCATCGACGACTTCGGCACCGGCTACTGCAACCTGGCGTACCTGCGGGAACTGCCGGTGACCGAGCTGAAGGTGGCCGGGGAGTTCGTGGCCGGGTTGAGCGCCTCGGCGGACGACCCGACCAGCCGCACCGACGAGCGGATCCTCGCCTCGCTGGTATCCCTCGCGCACGCGCTGAACCTGACCGTCACCGCCGAGGGGGTGGAGACCGCCGGACAGGCCGACCGGCTGCGCGCCATCGGCTGCGACGCCGCCCAGGGCTGGCACTTCGGCAGGCCCGCCCCTGCCGCCCAGTTCCTGGACCGCCTCGCCTGACGCCCCCGCCCGCACCGAACACCGGACCACGATCGGGGCAACGCGGGGCTAGGCGAGGCGCGGGGCGGGGAGGGTCAGCCGGCGAGGAGGGTGGCCATCCGGGCGGCCTGGGTCTCCCAGCGCCACTCCCGCTCCACCCAGGCCCGGCCCGCCGCGCCCAGCTGCCGGGCCAGGTCCCGGTCGGCTAGCAGGGTGGCCACCCGGTCGGCGAGTTGGGCGACGTCGCGGCCGGAGACCACGTACCCCGTCTCGCCCGCACGGACGGCGTCCGGCGCGCCTCCCGAGTCGCCGGCCACCACCGGCAGTCCGGTCGCCGAGGCCTCCAGGTAGACGATGCCGAGCCCCTCCACGTCCAGGCCACGGTTGCGGGTGCGGCAGGGCATGGCGTAGACGTCGCCGGCCGCGTAGTGGGCGGGCAGGTCCGCCGACGGCACCGAGCCGGTGAACACGACGTCCCGCTCGACGCCGGCCTGCCGGGCCAGCTTCTCCAGGGTGGCCCGGTACGGCCCGCCGCCGACGACCAGCAGCGCCGCGTCGGGCACCCGACGGCGGATCTCCGGCAGGGCGCGGATCAGCATGTCCTGGCCCTTGCGCGGCACCAGCCGGGAGACGCAGACCACCACCGGCCGGTCGGCCAGCCCCAGCCGGGCCCGGACCGGCTCGCCGTCGACCGACGGGTGGTACGTGTCGACGTCCACGCCGGGGGCCAGCCGGTGCAGCTCGGTCACCCCGTGCAGCGCCCGCTCCAGCCGGACCCGGGTGTACTCGCCGAGGTATGTGACCACGTCGGTGCCCCGTCCGATGCGGCGCAGCGCGCTGCGGGCCGCGGGCAGCGCCGCCCAGCCCACCTCGTGCCCGTGGGTCAGGGCCACCACCCGGCGGACCCCGGCGCGGCGGCGCAGTCCGGCGGCGAGCAGCCCGAGCGGGGCGGCGGCCCCGAACCAGACGGTGTCGCAGCCGCGTTCCCGGGCCAGCCGGGCGGCCCGGCGGGCGATCAGCGGGGTGGGCAGCAACACCCGGGTGCGCTCCCGGACCACCTCGAACGGCTGCTCGGCGTCGAACTTCTCCGCCCCCCGCCAACTGGAGGCGTAGACCACCACCGAGCCGGCGGGCTGGCGGACAGCGAGGTTGTGCACGAAGGACTGGATGCCGCCGGGGCGGGGCGGGAAGTCGTTGGTGATCAACAGCGTCCGACTCATCTGCCGGCCTCCCTGGCGTGGGCGCGGGCGGCGGCCATCCGCTCGACCGTGGACGGGTGCGACGCCGAGTAGAGGTACTCCCAGCGGGGCGGGTCGGGGTCGGCCAGGTTCACCCCGGCCAGGCGACGCTGCATCGCCTCGAAGGTCGCCGGGTCGCCGGTGAGGGCGAGGGCGTGTGCGTCGGCCCGGGCCTCGACCCGGCGGGACACCGCCGCCTGGACCGGGGTGGTCACCAGCCCGGCCACCGTGACCAGCACGATCAGCAGCGGGAACGCGCGCGGCTCGGCGATCGAGTCGACGCCGGCCAGGCGCAGCAGCGGGCCGGCGGAGCCGAGCAGGTAGAGCACGACCACGGCCGCCGCGGCGCCGAGCGCCCCGGTGAGCGTCCCGGCCCAGACATCCCGGTCCTTGGCGTGCCCCAACTCGTGCGCGACCACGCTGGTCACCTCGGCGGGGGTGGCCTCGCGCAGCAGGGTGTCGTAGACGACGACCCGGCGGGTCGGCCCGAGCCCGGAGACGTACGCGTTGACCGCCCGGGTGCGGCGGGACGCGTCGGCGACCAGGACGTCGCGCACCGGCACCTCGTCCCGGGCCGCCATGGCCATCAGTTCGGTGCGTAGCGGGCCCTGCTCCATCGGGGTGAACCGGTTGAACACCGGCTCCACCAGCACCGGCAGCACGAACGACAGCAACACCACCAACCCGGCCGCCCCGGCGGCGCCGAACGCCCACCACCAGCGCGGGGCGAGCCGGGTGACGGTGTAGAAGCCGAGCAGCGCGACCACGCCGATCACCGCGCTGATCGCGTACGACTTGAGCAGGTCGACCGTCCAGCCGGTCCAGCCCTGGGTGCTCAGCCCGTACCGGGTGAGGATCGCCTGCCGCCAGGCGGCGAAGGGCAGGGTGAACAGGTCGGCGACGAGCACCACGGCCAGCCCGCCGAGCGCCGCCTGGGCCACCCAGTGGCCGCCGAACGGCCGACCCGCCAGCTCCACCAGGCGACCGCCCAGCGGGGTGAGGCCGAGCGCGAGGGCCACCAGCAAGCCGATGGCGAGCCCGGCCCAGCCGCCGGGGCGCAGCGCGGCCCGGAACTCCCGGCTCCGGGCGACCTGCTCGACGGGGAGGTCCCGCAGCGCGGCGAGCTGATCGGCGCGGGGTGCCGGCGGGCGGCTCCACGGAACCAGCAGTGCGGTGACGACGACCAGGGCGGCCACCAGCCCGGCCAGGGTGAGCAGGGCCCAGCCGCGCGGGGTCACCTCGGCACCCCACCGGGTGCGGGACTGCCGTCTGAACGCCGTACCCGCGTCATGCCGCCGCTCCTCCCGCGCCGTGGGGGGCCCATCCTATTTGCCGCTGCGGCGGTCCCCTCGCCGGGCATCCACGCGCGGCATGGTCGACCGCCGCCACCGTCAACGGCGACGTCCGGGTGGGCGAGGTCGTCAGCCGGGCTAGGCGACCCGGTCGCCCCGGCCGGAACGCCGCCCGGCGGAGGTCACCTCCAGCACCTCCAGCACCTCCACGCCGATGCCGGCCCGGGCGAACACCTCGATCGCCCGTTGCTCGGCGACGCCGAGCGCGCCGGTGGGGGCATCGTCGTCGAGCAGCGCGGTCACCAGGCAGCCGGGACAGCCCGCGCCCCGGATGCCGCACCCGTCACAGTCGATCAGCATCGTTCCTCCTGAGCCGATGCGTTGCGGTGCTCGGGCGGGGCGGGAGCGCGGCGACCACCACGTCGCCCAGCCCGCCGCCGGAACCGCCCGGCCACCGTCGGTCATCCCGACGCTACGGCAGGGGTATGACAGAATCGGACAACCGGCCCGCTCCGCCCCAGAAGCGATCAAGCGCCCCGGATCAGGAGCGGGCGAGCCGACGCAGCAGCGAGTCGGCGCCCAGCGGGTACGCGCCGTGCCGGCGCACCCCGTCGGCGACCTCGCGGTCGGAGGAGACCACCACCACCGGACGGCCGGACGGCTCGGCGCGGACCAGCCGGCGGATCAGCTCGTCGGCGGTCTCGCCCTTGCGGGAGAAGAGCACCCGCACGCCGCGCGGGGTGGGCGGCAGCCCGTGCATGCGCTCGGCACCGTCGAAGACCACGGTGACCTCGTCGCCGGTCTGCGCGGCGATCCCGCCCAGCCCGGTGATCAGCCGCTTGCGCTGCTGCTCCAGGGACATCTCGCCGAAGCCACGCTTGGTCACGTTGTAGCCGTCGACCACCAGGTGCGCCTTGGGCAGCGCGAGGAGCTGGTCGAGCCGGGCCGGGTCGTCGGTGTCGCGGGCCCGCGTGGCGGCCCCGGCCGGAACGGCCACCGACTGGTCGGTGAAGGCGTCGGCGACGAAGTCGGCGGGGAGCCGGTCGACCGGACCGAGCGCCAGCTCGCGGCGCAGCCCGACGGCGGCCTGCCCGATGGTCTCCAGCAGCAGCCAGAGCTTGGCGTCGTCGACCGAGCGGGCCTCCTTCGCGGTGGCTTTGACAACCCCGGCCGACGCCTCGGCCTCGGCCAGCCGGGCCCGGGCGCGGCGCAGCTCGGCGTCGACGTCGGCCGTCGCGCGGGCGGCCCGGCCCCGCTCGGTGGCCAGCAGCTCGCCGGCCCTGCGCTCCCGGGCCTGGGACTCGCGCAGCGTGCGGGCGAGCTGACGGCTCTCCTCGCGGAGCTGGCCGAGTTCCTCGCGGACCCGGGCCAGCTCGTCGCGGAGCTTGTCGGCCTCGACCCGGGCCACGGCCCGGTCGTGCTCGGCCCGGCTGGCCCGTTGCTCGGCCTCGCGGACCAGTTCGTCGACGACGGCCCGGTCCGCCTCGGCGCGCACCGCCGCGCCGCTGGCCGCGATCAGCTCCCGCCAGCCCCGGGGGCGGGCCAGGTATGCCAGGGCGGCCACCTCGACCGGGTCGGCGACGGCCGGGACGGTGCCGGAGACCACGGCGGTGCCGAGGTCTCCGGCGTCGGCGAGCACCCGGGCGGTGATCCGCTGCCGGAACAGCGGGTCGGTGGTGAGCTGGGCGGCGATCGCCGGGGCACCGAGCCGGGCCCGGCGGTTGGGGGCGAACTTGGCCACCCTGCGCAGCGGCACCGGCACCTCGTCACCGGGCAGGACGGGCAGGACGGCGGCGGTGAGCGCCACGATCCGCTGGCGCACCGGTTCCGGCAGCGTCGGCTCCGGCTCCGGCTCCGGCTCCGGCTCCGGCTCCGGCTGCTCCGGCAGCGGCTGCTCCGGCTGCGTCGGCTCCGGCTCGACCGCCGGCACTTCGGGCGTGGGGTCGGGGCCCGGAGCATCCTCACCGGTGTGGCGCGCGGCGCCGGCCGACACCTCCCCCGGGAGGTTGTCGTCGTGCTGCTCGGTGAGGGGCATGTGGCAAGTCTCCCACCGCGGCCGGGCCCACCGCCCGGTGAGTGAGCCGATCTCTCATCCTAGACCGGTGGTGACGTCTGGGAGTGCTGATGCGGGAGTGTCGCACCCGCGGACTAGCGTGCCGCGGGTGGCACGAGCGGAGTACGTCCAACAGTCGCTGGCCGGCCTGGAGCAGGCCCCGGGCGACGGGGTGGACCCCGCCCTGCCGCTGTACGCCGCGACCTTCGTGGTGGTCGACCTGGAGACCACCGGCGGCTCGCCGGACGACGGCGGGATCACCGAGATCGGCGCGGTCAAGGTGCGCGCCGGCGAGGAGTTGGGGGTGCTGGCCACCCTGGTCAACCCGGGGGTGCCGATTCCGCCGTTCATCACCGTGCTGACCGGGATCAGCCAGGCCATGCTGATCCCCGCCCCGCCGATCGAGCAGGTGCTGCCGAGTTTCCTGGAGTTCATCGCCGACGCGGTGCTGGTCGCCCACAACGCCCCGTACGACGTCGGTTTCCTCAAGGCGGCCTGCGCGCGGCACGGCTACCGCTGGCCCAACCCCCGGGTGCTGGACACCGCGGCGCTGGCCCGGCGGGTGCTGACCCGCGACGAGGTGCCCAACCGCAAGCTCGGCACCCTGGCGGCATACTTCCGCACCACCACCCGCCCCACCCACCGGGCCCTCGACGACGCCAAGGCAACCGTCGACGTGCTGCACGGGCTGATCGCCCGGCTCGGCGGGCACCGGGTCGACACGGTCGGCGAGGCGATCGAGTTCGCCCGAGCGGTCACCCCCACCCAGCGACGCAAGCGGCACCTCGCCGACGGGCTGCCGAAGGTCCCCGGCGTCTACATCTTCCGGGCCGCCGACGACCGGCCGCTCTACGTCGGCACCTCCGGCGACATCGCCACCCGGGTGCGCAGCTACTTCACCGCCGCCGAGAAGCGGGCCCGGATCTCCGAGATGCTCGCCGCCGCCGAGCGGGTGGAGGCCGTCGAGTGCGCCCACACGCTGGAGGCGGAGGTGCGCGAGCTGCGGCTGATCGGTGCCCACGCGCCGCCGTACAACCGGCGGTCGAAGTTCCCCGAACGGGTCGTCTGGCTCAAGCTCACCGACGGGCCGTACCCCCGGCTGTCAGTGGTCCGGGCGCTGGCCTCGGGCGACGAGGTCTATCTCGGGCCGTTCGGCTCCCGGCGGGCGGCCGAACTGGCCGCCGCCGGCTTCCACGACGCCGTCCCGCTGCGCCAGTGCACCCACCGGCTGTCGCTGCGCACGGTCACCCCGGCCTGCGCGCTGGCGGAGCTGGGTCGCTGCCCGGCGCCCTGCGAGCACCGGATCACCCCCCAGGAATACGACGACCGCGCGGTCGCGCCGTTCCGCACCGCCGTCGCCGGTGACCCGGGGGCCGTGGTGGACGCGCTGCTGGCGCGGATCGAGGCGCTGTCGGCCGGCCAGCGGTACGAGGAGGCGGCCGTGGTCCGCTCGCGGCTCACCGCGGTGCTGCGGGCGACCGTACGGATGCAGCGGCTGACCGCGCTGGCCGGGATCGCCGAGTTGGCCGCCGCCCGCCCGGCGGCCCGGGGCGGCTGGGAACTGGCCCTGGTCCGGCACGGCCGGCTGGCCGGCGCGGGGGTCTCCCCGCCCGGCATCCACCCGCGGCCGACGCTGAACGCGATCCGGGCGACCGCCGAGACGGTGCCGCCCGGGCCCGGGCCGGTGCCCAGGGCGTCTGCCGAGGAGTCGGAGCGGATCCTGTCCTGGTTGGAACGGCCCGAGACCCGGCTGGTGGAGATGTCGTCCGGCTGGTCGTCCCCGGCGGCCGGTGCGGGCCGCTTCCACGGCCTGCTCAGCAAGGCCCAGAGCGCCTCGTCCCAGCAAGTCTCGACCGAACGCCCATGACCAAGTGACCGATCGGACTACCCCGACTCGCTTAGGCTGTTGAGGAAGTGCAGTAGTGCCCGTTTCGTGGGCCTGCTCCCGGTTGCCGTGCCCGGTGCCCGTGGAGCCGGGGTGAGGAGGTGTCCCGCGTGGACGTCGACGCCGGACACAGTGCCGCCCTGGGGGGTGCGCTCCCGACCCAGCCCGGCGAGCAACCCCGGGCCCGCCGGTTGCGGTCGTTGCTGAGTTGGCCGAGCACCGAGTCGGACCCGGTCACCCAGCTCGTGCGCACCCACCGGTCCATCCACGCCAGCACCGAACCGTCGATGCTGCGCCGGGCCTACACGATCGCGGAGAACATGCACCGCGGTCAGTTCCGCAAGAGCGGTGAGCCGTACATCACCCACCCGCTGGCGGTCGCCCAGATCTGCGCCGAGCTGGGCATGGACGCCACCACACTGGTCGCCGCGCTGCTGCACGACACGGTGGAGGACACCCGCTACACCCTCCAGGCGCTGGCCGGGGACTTCGGCCACGAGGTGGCCCACCTGGTCGACGGGGTGACCAAGTTCGACAAGGCGTTCTACGGCAAGGCCGCCGAGGCAGAGACGACCCGCAAGATGATCATCTCGGCCGGCAAGGACGTCCGGGTTCTGATCATCAAGCTGGCCGACCGGCTGCACAACATGCGCACCCTCGGTGTCCGCTCGGCGGCATCCAGGGAACGCATCGCCCGCAAGACCCTGGAGGTGCTGGTCCCGCTCTGCGACCGGCTCGGCATCCAGGCCCTCAAGCGGGATCTCGACGACGTGGTGCTGCTGCACCTGGAGCCCGACGAGCACGCCCGGATCGCCCAGCACGTGCACGACCGGCCCGGCTGGGGCGCGTACCTCGACGACGTGGTCGCCAGGACGAAGGTGGCACTGCGGCGCAGTCGGGTCGACGCCGAGGTCTCCCCCCGCCCCCGACACCTCTACTCGATCTGGAAGGACACCATCGCGGGCGGCCACAGCACGCCGTACGACCTGCCCCGGATCGTCATCGTGGTGGACGGCCCGGCGACCGACTGCTACGCGGCCCTCGGCGCGGTGCACGGCCTCTGGCGGCCGGTCGCCGGCCGGTTCAAGGACTTCATCGCCTCCCCCAAGAACAACCTCTACCGCTCGCTGCACACCACCGTCTGCGGCCCGAAGGACCGCACGGTCGAGGTGCTGCTCCGCACCGAGGAGATGCACCGCTGCGCCGAGTACGGCATCGCGGCGGACTTCCGGTTCCCCCGCGCCGCCGCGACCGCCGACGTCCGGGCCCAGCAGCTCGACTGGCTGCGCCGGGTGCTCGACTGGGAGCAGGAGGCCCCGGACCCGGCGCAGTTCCTCGAGTCGCTGCGCTGTGACCTCGCCGAGGCCCAGATCCAGGTGCTCGCCGAGGGGCGGCAGGTCGTCCTCCCGGCCGGGGCCACCCCGGTCGACGTGGCGTACGAGCTGGGCCCCCAGCGGGGCGACCACTGCCTGGCGGCCCGGATCAACGGCCGGCTCGCCCCGCTCGCCTCCGAACTGGAGGAGGGCGACGTGGTGGAGATCTTCACCGAGTCCGCCGCCGAGACCGGCCTGGAGGCCGACGTCGCCCCGCGCGGCCCCCGCCGGGAGTGGCTCGGGTTCGTGAAGTCCCCGCACGCCCAGAGGCAGATCAACCGCTGGTTCGCCGAGCACACCGAGCCGGGGATCTCCATCGCGGACAAGGTCCGCCTCGGCCGGGCCACCATCGGGCTGGCGCTGCGCAAGCACGACCGGGGGCTGGCCAGCGACCTGCCGATGCTGTGGCTGTCGGAGGAGCTGGGCTACCCGGACCTGGAGACCCTGCTGGTGGCGGTCTTCGACCGGGTCCTCGAACCCGATGCGGTGGTGCTCCAGCTCATCGACCTGGTCGACCACCGGCAGTGACGGTTCTGCCCCCCGGGGATCGGCCCGGCCCGGACCGGCCATTAGCCTGAACCCATGATCCCCCGCTCCCGTGCCACCGGACGGGCCTTCGCCTATCAGGTCTTCTACCGACTGCCCGTATCGGTGCGACGCCAACTGGTCCGGCTCGCCACACCGAAGTACATCGTCGGGGCAGTCACCCTGGTCCGCGACACCGAGGCCGACGGCCCCGGCCGCCTGCTGCTGCTGCGCCAGCCACCGGGGCACAGCTGGACACTCCCGGCCGGGCTGCTGCAACGCGGCGAGGAACCGGTCGTCGGCGCGGCGCGTGAGCTGTTCGAGGAGTCCGGTGTCCGGCTCGCCCCGGACCGGCTCCGCCCGGCGGTGCCGAACGCGGTCGTACACGCCAAGGGCTGGGTGGACGTGGTCTTCGAGGCGGAGGTGCCGGCGTCGACCACGGAGCTGAAGGTCGACGGCGCGGAGGTCTTCGAGGCCGCCTGGCACCCGCTGGACGACCTGCCCCGGCTGAGCCGGGCAACAGCGAACCTACTCGGCTACTACGGCATCGGGCCGCGGGTCGGCGAGGTCCCGCCCCGCCCGACGGCGTGACCACCCCGGGCCCTGCCGGGAACACCGGCAGTCCGGAGATCTGCGCGGTGGTGCTCGCCGCCGGCGAGGGGACCCGGCTGCGCCCGCTCACCGAGCGGGTGCCCAAGGCACTCTGCCCGATCGGCAACATCCCGCTGCTCGACCGGGCGCTGGCCCGGCTGGCCGGTCTCGGCCTCACCGGCCCCGACCGGGTCGCGGTGAACGCCTGCTACCTCGGCGAGCAGGTGGTCGCGCACGTGGGCGACCGGGCCCACCTGTCGGTCGAGCCCGGCGACCCGCTCGGCACTGCCGGAGGGGTGGCGAACCTGCGGACCTGGATCGCCGGCCGGGGCGTGCTGGTCGGCAACGCCGACGCGTACCTGGCCGATCCGGCCGCCGCGCCGGGTGAGGACGTGGCCGCGCTGCTGGCGGGCTGGGACGGCGAGACCGTACGCCTGCTCGGCCAGCCCGCCGACGACCCCGACGCCCCCGGCACCTTCGACGGTCACCGGTTCACCGGCTTCTCGCTGCTGCCCTGGCGGCTGGTCCGGGAGCTGCCGGTCGAGCCGGGCGACCTGGTCCGCACGGTGTGGCGGCCGGCCGAGGCGGCCGGGGCGCTGACCGTGGTGCCGTACCGGGGCACCTTCTACGACACCGGCACGCCGGCCGCCTACCTGACGGCGAACCTGCACGCCGCAGGCGGTGCCAACCTGATAGACCCGGGCGCGACGGTCACCGGGCGGTGCCGGGAGGCGGTGGTGGGCGCGGGCGCGACCGTCCGGGGCGAGGTGACCCGGTCGGTGATCTGGCCCGGCGCCGAGGTGGCCGCCGGGGAGCGCCTTACCGGCGTGATCCGGGCCGGCGCCGGGCTGACCGTCTTGGCGGAAGGCTGACCCCGGGCTGACCGTCCCGGCGGAAGGCTGCCCCTTGCTGCGCGCGATGACCGGGTCCCGCGTACCGCACTGCTGTGCCCGGGACGGGCCTCTAGCATGGTCAACGACGCCAACTCGGGCGTTGCGAGGAGAACACGGACGAAGGGCGGGACCAGTGATCACCGCGATCGTACTGATCGACTGCGCCACCGACTCGATCCCGGAGGTGGCCGAGAACCTGGCCAACCTGCCCGGAGTCAGTGAGGTCTACTCGGTGGCCGGGCACGTCGACCTGATCGCCATCGTCCGGGTCCGGGAGTTCGACGAGATCGCCCAGGTCATCGCCGGCAGCATCTCCAAGGTGCCGGGCGTGCTGAACACGGAGTCGCACATCGCCTTCCGCGCGTACTCCCGGCACGACCTGGAGGAGGCGTTCGCGATCGGCCTGTCCAGCACCGACTGATCGATCGTCCGCCGACGCGAACAGCCAGCCCGCCGTCCGGCGGGCTGGCTGTTCGCGGTGCTACGCCGTCAGCTCACGCTCGGGACCGGCGTCTCGGTGTTCTCGGTGTTCTCCGGAACAGGCGTCTCGGTGCTGGTGCTGCCCGGGGCCGGAGTCTCCGTGGTGCCACCCGGGGCCGGCGTCGTGGCGGTGCCGCCCGGGCTGGGCGTGCCGCTGGCGCTGGTCTGCGGGATCGGGACGCCCAGGGTCTGTGCCAGGGCCACCAGCGCGTCGTAGTGCGCCTGGAACACCGGCAGGGCGTTCTGGGCCAACTGGACCACCGACTGCTCGGTGCCCTGCGAGATCTCGGTCTGGGTGGCCTGGATGGCCTGGACGTGGCCGGCCAGTTCGGCGGTCACCCACGCCTTGTCGAAATCGGCACCGCTGAGGTCCTTCAGCTTGTCGATGACCTTCTGCTGGTCAGCGCTCGGCGCATCCGGCAACGTGACGTTCAGCTGCTGCGCGGTATTCTGCACCGTCTGGTCCAGCTGGGTGTGGTCCGTGACGAACTGCGCACCCAGGTCCTTGACCTGCTGGTTCTGGCCCTTCTCCTGCGCCAGGTTCCCCATCTCGATCTCCGCCAGGTTCACCTGGTGCACCGCCTGCAGGTACTGGGTGTCCTGCGTCGACGGCTGCGCCGCGGCCTGCGCCGCTGCCGCGGGTGCCAGCCCGACCACCACCAGGGCGGCGAGCAGCCCGAGGCGTTTGAGACCCAACATGTTTCCCCCCCTTTTTCGTTGGACCGCACGCTTACCCGGCTGACCCGGATTAACCCCGGGAACCGGCGGCCGGCTCGCGCTGGGCGCGTAACCCCGGGAATCGGCGGCCGGGCCGCGTCGGGCGCGGGGACGGCTCGGGCGGCGGGGGTCACCCCGACGGGGCGAAAAACGGACGTGACGCCCGCCGGAGGAGATCCGGCGGGCGCCACGTGCGGGTGTTTCGGGCGGGTCAGCGGCGGGGATCGCCGCTGCTGATCTCCTCCCGCTCCGGTCGGGGCTCGACCGGCAGGGGCCCCGGCGAGACCGGCGCCTCGGCCGGCTTCTCGATCGGGTAGAAGAAGCCCCGGATGGCCGGGCCGAGGGCACCGAGCCGGTTCATCTTCTTGGGCACCACCCAGCCGACGTACTCCAGTTCCCCGTGGCCGTCGTGGCCCGCCGCGGTGAGCGGCTGGTGGACCTCCTCGAACCGGCCGTCCGGCAGCCGCCGGATGATGCCGGTCTCCACGCCGTGGGCCAGCACCTCCCGGTCGTGCTGCTGCAGGCCCAGGCAGAGGCGGTACGTCAGGTAGTACGCCAGCGGCGGGAGGAGCAGCAGACCGATCCGGCCGGCCCAGGTCATCGCGTTCAGGCTGATCTGGAACTTGTCCGCGATCACGTCGTTGGCGCCGGAGAGCGTCAGCACGATGTAGAACGACACCGCCATCGCGCCGATCGCGGTCCGCTCCGGGACGTCCCGGGGACGCTGGAGCAGGTTGTGGCTGCGGGTGTCCTTGAGCCGGCGGGCCTCCACGAACGGGTAGAGCATGGAGAGGCCGACCAGGATGCCCGGCAGCACGACCGTGGGCCAGAACAGCGGCGGGATGACGTACCCGTCGCCGATCGGAATGTTGATCTCCCAGGCGGGCATCAGGCGGGTGGAGCCGTCGAGGAACATGACGTACCAGTCGGGCTGGCTGGCGGCCGAGACCACCCACGCCTCGTACGGGCCGAAGTACCAGATCGGGTTGATCTGGAACAGGCCACCCATCAGGGCGACCACGCCGAAGACGACCATGAAGAAGCCGCCCTGCTTCAGCGCGTACCGCGGGAACATCCGCTCGCCGACCACGTTCTCGTTGGTTCGGCCCGGGCCCGGCCACTGGGTGTGCTTCTGCTTGAAGACCAGGCCCAGGTGGGCGCTGATCAACGCCACCAGCAGGCCCGGGATGAGCAGCACATGGGCGATGAAGAACCGGCTGATGATGATGTCGCCCGGGAACTCCCCGCCGAAGATCGACGAGGTGACCCAGGAGCCGATCACCGGGATCGACAGCATGATCGCCGAGGCGATCCGCAGGCCGGTGCCGGAGAGGCCGTCGTCCGGCAGCGAGTAGCCGCTGAAACCGGCCAGGAAGCCGACCCAGAACAGCAGCGAGCCGATGATCCAGTTGGTCTCCCGCGGCTTGCGGAACGCGCCGGTGAAGAAGACCCGCAGCATGTGCACGACGATCGCGGCCATGAAGAGCAGCGCCGACCAGTGGTGCATCTGCCGCATGATCAGGCCACCGCGGACGTCGAACGAGATGTCCAGGCTGGAGGCGTACGCGGCCGACATCGGCGTGCCCCGCAGCGGGGCGTAGCTGCCGTTGTAGACCACCTCGGTCATCGCCGGCTCGTAGAAGAACGTCAGGAAGACACCGGTCAGCAGCAGCACCACGAACGAGAACAGCGCGATCTCGCCGAGCAGGAACGACCAGTGGTCGGGGAAGACCTTGTTGAGCAGCTTGCGCAGCGGGGTGGAGACCTGGAAGCGGTCGTCCACTCCCACCGCGGCCTTGCCCGGCACGGAGGCCATGTCCAACTTACGACGCTTCACGGCCGCTCCCAGAAGTCAGGCCCAACGGTCTCGGTGTAGTCCGACCGCGCCACGAAGAAGCCCTCGCCGTCCACCTCGATCGGCAGCTGCGGCAGCCGCCGGCTGGCCGGACCGAAGATCGGCTGCGCGTTGTCGGTGATCAGGAACTGGGACTGGTGGCACGGGCAGAGCAGACGGTTGGTCTGCTGTTCGTACAGGCTCGCCGGGCAGCCCGCATGCGTGCAGATCTTGGAGAACGCCGCGAAGTTGCCCCACATGTAGTTCGCGTGGCCGACCCGCTGGTTCGCTGCCCGGGACATCTCGGCGTCGGACTCGCGCAGGTGGATCAGGAGCGTCGGCGAGTCGGCGTGCTTGTTGCTCACTCCGTGCTCGATGCCCGGGAAGACGGTCAGCTGACCGCCGGAGCTGACGTCCGCCGGGCGGATCGGCCGGCCGTCCTCGCGGACCAGCCTGATCTTCTTGCCCTCGGCCGGGGCGAAGCCCGTGGTGAACATCTGGTTGTTCTTGTGCGGGTTGGAGATCAGGCCACCGACCAGCGGCGCCGCGGCGACCGCGCCGATCGGCGCGAGGCCGGCCAGCAGCGAGATGCCCAGCAGCGGCCGGCGCTTCACGCCCAGCTCGTCGGCCATGTAGAGCATGGTCGCGCCGGTGATCTTGCGGCTCTCCGCGGCGTTCGGGTCGTTCTCGTGCCGGTCCTGGATCGAGACCTCCTTGGGCAGCAACTTCTTGCCCCAGGTCAGGATGCCGAAGCCGACGGCCAGCAGGGCCACACCGAGGGTGAGGCCGAGCAGCGGGGTGTAGAGCTTGTCCCCGCCGGAGCCAGCCTTGTACTGCCACGGCCACCAGATGTAGATCGCCAGGAATGCGGTCGCGGCCAGGCCGGTGAGCAGGAAGAACGAGGCCACGGTACGGGTCAGCCGGCGCTCGGCCCGGCTGCCCGGGACGACCTGCTCCTCGTAGTGGACGATCTCGATGTCGTCCCGGCGCGCGCCCTCCTGGACGATGTCGAACCGGCTGAGCCGGGGATCGTTCACGTCGAGCGGCTCCCGACCCTGCGGGGCCTGGTGCTCAGGCTGCGTAATCATGCCGTCACCTCGCTACGGGCGGTGCCGGGCTGCGGCACCACAGCGCTGAATCGAATGATCCGCTCGGTCACGACTTGCCCGCAATCCACAGGCTGGCGAAGACGAGCGCGACGATGCCGACCAAGAAGATCGCCAGGCCCTCGGTGGACGGCCCGTACCGACCGAGGTTGAAGCCACCCGGGTCCTGGTCGGCCTTCAGGGCCTCCTGGATGTAGGTGATGATGTCGGCCTTCTGCTGCGGGGTGATCTGGTTGTCCCCGAAGACCGGCATGTTCTGCGGGCCGCTCAGCATCGCGGCGTAGATCTGCCGGTCGGTGGCGGGACTCAGGCTCGGCGCGTACTTGCCGGAGGAGAGTGCGCCGCCACCACCGCCGAAGGCGTGGCACTGCGAGCAGTTGATCCGGAACAGCTCGCCGCCGGTCGACACGTTGGCGCCCTCGCGGAGGTCACCCCCGGGGACCTCCGGGCCACCACCGAGCTGCTGGACGTACTGGGCGAGCTGGCGGGTCTCCTCGTCGGTGAAGACCGCCGGCTTGCGCATGGCCTGGGCCTCTTGGCGGGCCATCGGCATGCGGCCGGAGCCGACCTGGAACTCGACCGAGGCCGCGCCGACGCCGACCAGGCTCGGGCCACGGCCCTCGATGCCCTGCGCGTTGCGCCCGTGGCAGGTCACGCAACTCACGTCGAACAACGCCTTACCCTCGGCGGCGGCACCGGTGAGCGGCGGGTTTTCCTGCGCCTGCACTCCGGGGGCAAAGACGGTGTAGGCGCCGCCGGCCAGCATCAGCGCGGCGATCAGCCGGACTGCGGCGCCCAGCCGGCGGCGGCCCCTGCTGCGCGCTGCGGGCCGCTCGCCGCGCAGCCGCGCGAGCAGACCGCGGCGGCGGTCGTTGTCAGAAGTCATGACCTGTCCTTAACCGGTGGGACCTTGTCTCAGGGGACGGGGCGGCGGCGCGGTTCGTGACGCGCCAAGATCACTGAAGCCAGTAGATCATGAAGTAGAGGCCGATCCACACGACGTCGACGAAGTGCCAGTAGTACGACACGACGATCGCCGACGTGGCCTGCGCCGGGGTGAACCGGCCCATGGTCGTGCGGATCATGAAGATGATGAAGGCCACCAGACCGCCGGCCACGTGCAGGCCGTGGAAGCCGGTGGTCAGGTAGAACATCGAGCCGTACCCGTCCGCGTTGATCTTCACGCCCTCGTGCACCAGGGTCATGTACTCGTTCAACTGCCCGAGCACGAAGATCAGACCCATCACGAAGGTGAGCGTGAACCAACGCCGCAGGGCGTGGACGTCACCCTTCTCCGCTGCGAACACGCCGAGCTGGCAAGCCACCGAGGAGAACACCAGGATCACCGTGAAGGTGGTCGCGTACGGGATGTTGAGGTGCTCGGTGTGCTTCTCCCACTGCTCTGGCGCCGCCGCGCGGATGGAGAAGTACATCGCGAACAGCGCCGCGAAGAACATGAGTTCGCTGGAGAGCCACACGATCGTCCCGACGCTGACCATGTTGGGACGCGTCAGAGAGTGGATCCGGCTCTTGTCAATGGCTGGGGCCGCAGTCACGCCGTCATTATTGCCCTTGACCATGGCCGGCGATCAGCGGGGGGTAAAACCCGTGGGTTCGGTGGCCCGATCGTGGCGGTCCGGTTCGCCTGGCCTAGCCTGAAAAGCGTGCTGCACGCCGATTCGATCTTCGCCGCCACCACGGCGGTCACCGCACCGTCGGCCATAGCGGCCGGCGGGGAGCCCCTGCCGCCGCCCTTCACCGTGGCCCGGATCTTCACCGAGACCCGGCTGGACAGCTGGCTGGCCCTGGGGCTGGTGCTCGCCGCCGGGCTCTACCTGTACGGCGTGCACCGGCTCCGGCTGCGCGGCGACCGCTGGCCGGTCGCCCGTACCGTCTTCTTCCTCGGCCCGGGCCTCGGCGGCATCGCCGCGGTCACGGTCAGCGGCCTGCACGCGTACGACACGGCGCTGCTGTCGGTGCACATGGTGCAGCACATGATGCTGTCGATGGTCGCCCCCATCTTCCTGGCCCTCGGCGCCCCGATCACCCTGGCCCTGCGCACGCTGCCGGTCCGGCCGCGCAAGCGGCTGCTGGCGATCGTGCACAGCCGGATCGCCCGGATCTACAGCTTCCCGCTGGTGGCCTTCGCCATCTTCGTGGTGAACCCGTTCGCGCTGTACTTCAGCGACCTGTACCGCTTCACCCTCGAACACGCCTGGGCACACGAACTGGTGCACGCGCACTTCATCATGACCGGCTGCGTGTTCTTCTGGCCGCTGCTCGGGCTCGACCCGCTGCCCGGCCGGTGGCCCTACCCCGCCCGGGCGCTGCTCATGGTGCTGTCGGTGCCGTTCCACACCGTGCTCGGGCTCACGGTCATGCAGAGCACCACCCTCTTCGGCGGCGACTGGTACCCGTCGCTCGGCTTGACCTGGTCGAACCCCGTCGACGACCAGGTGGTCGCCGGCGGCGTGCTCTGGGCCGGCGGCGAATTCGTCAGTGTGACGATGCTCGGGGTCCTGGTCGTGCAGTGGGTGCGCCAGTCGGAGCGGGAGGCCCGCCGGCTCGACCGCGACCTGGACCGCCAGGAGGCCCGCCAACGCGCCGCCGAGGCCGCGGAATCAACCCCCTGACCAGCACTTTCCAGTACGCCGACCCGGCCGGACGGGCGGGAATCGACCGGCCGACGGCGGCGGGTACGATCGGCGGGCAGCTACGAGGTGGGAGCCAGCCAGCAATGAGCGATCGTCTTTGCACCGTCCTGCTCTACAGCAACGACCTGCAGGTCCGTGACCAGATGCGGCTGGCCATCGGCACTCGACCCGCGCCCGGGCTGCGGCTCGAGTTCGTCGACGCCTCCACCTACGCGGAGTGCATCCGACTGGTCGACGAGTACGAGATCGACCTGATGCTGCTCGACGGCGAGGCGAACCCCGGCGGCGGCCTCGGCATCGCCCGGCAGATCAAGGACGACCGGGACGATGCCCCCCCGACCTGCGTGGTGATCGCTCGCGCCGCTGACCGCTGGCTGGCCGCGTACGCCGAGGTCGATGCGACCCTGATGCACCCGCTCGACCCGGTGACCACCGGTGCCACGGTGGCCGAGCTGCTGCGAGCCCACGCCCCCGCCTGAGCCTCCCCGTCCCCGCACCCCCACGTCGCTCGGGAGGCCCCACCATGGGCGAACGGACCTGGCCGCACCTGCTCTCCGCGCTGCTGCGCGGCGAGGAGCTCTGCACCGCGGACACCGCCTGGGCGATGGGCGAGATCATGGCCGGCTCGGCGGCCCCGGCGCAGATCGCCGGCTTCGCCGTCGCGCTGCGGGCTAAGGGCGAAACCCCGGCGGAACTGGCCGGGCTGGTCGAGGCGATGCTCGGCGAGGCGGTGCCCGTAAAGCTGCCGGAGGAGTTACGGGCGTCCGCGCTCGACGTGGTCGGCACCGGCGGTGACCTCGCCCACACGGTGAACATCTCCACCATGGCCGCCCTCGTGGTGGCCGGCGCCGGGGTCCGGGTGGTCAAGCACGGCAATCGGGCCGCCTCGTCCCTCTGTGGCACGGCCGACCTGCTGGAATTCCTCGGCCTCCCGCTGGACCTGGCCCCCGAGGGGGTGGCTCGCTGCGTGGCCGAGGCGGGCATCGGCTTCTGCTTCGCCGGCCGGTTCCACCCGGGAATGCGACACACCGGCCCCACCCGCCGCGCCCTGGGAGTGCCGACCTTCTTCAACTTCCTCGGCCCGCTGACCAACCCGGCCCGCCCCCGCGCCGGCGCGGTCGGCTGCTTCGACCTGCGGATGGCCCCGGTCATGGCGGCCGTCTTCGCCGCCCGGGGCGACTCGGTGCTGGTGCTGCGCGGCGAGGACGGCCTGGACGAGTTCACCACCGCCGCGCCCACCCGGGTCTGGGCGGCCCAGGCAGGCGCCGTCAGAGAGACGGTGCTGGACGCGACCGACCTCGGAGTGCCCCGGGCCACCCTGGCCGACCTGCGGGGCGGTGACGCGGCGTTCAACGCCGACGTGGCCCGGCGACTCCTGGCCGGCGAGACCGGCCCGGTCCGGGACGCGGTGCTCGTCAACGCCGCCGCCGCGCTGGCCACCCAGGGCCCGCTCGACGGGGACCTGGTCGAGGCCCTACGCGCCGGGATGACCCGGGCCGCCGAGTCGATCGACTCCGGCAACGCCGCCGCGACGCTGGACCGCTGGATCGAAGTGGCCCGCTCCGCCTGACCTGCCGCTGCCCAGCCACCCGCTGCCCAGCTTGGCCGTCCTCCGCCCCGCCGCGTGACCACGACGGCATCGAGCAATGAGAGGAGACGCCCGTGTCGGACCGCGAGTTCTACTGCGACACCTGCGAGGGCGTGCAGCCATTCGAGGCGCCACCCTGCGCCGACGGCCACGGCACCGACTGCCCGGAGCTGGCCTGCACCGGCTGCGGCGCAGCCATGCTGATCGCCACGTTCACCTTCCCCGCCACCCGGCTCGCCGGCAGCCCCCACCGCGCACCCCGACGCCACGCCGCCTGACCGGCCCACGGCTCTGACCAGCGCACGGCCTACGACCAGCCCACGGGTCTGACTGGCGCACGCCCTTCCTGGCCGGCCCACGGTCGCCGGCCCACGGTCGCCAGCCCACGGTCGCCGGCCCACGGTCCTGGCCGGTCCACGCACGGCAGCAGCGCAGCAGTCATGGGGCCACGGTGCGCCACCATCGAGTCGATCATCACGAGCGGTCCGGGGCCGGACAAGCAGGAGGCCCGCACCCCTGAGAAGGGGCACGGGCCTCCGGACGAGTGATCGCCGGTTAGTGCTCGGCGGTGCGTCAGTGCTCGGCGGTACGCCGGGTGCCGGTGTAGTACTCGAAGAGCAGGCCGCAGGCGGCGAAGATTACCGAAACCAGCCCGAGGCCCACCAGCCAGAACTGCCAGAACACCAGGCCCAGGCCGGCGATCGCGGCGGCCAGCGCCAGCGCGAACGGCCAGTAGCTGCCCGGGCTGAAGAAGCCGACCTCGCCCGCGCCGTCGGCGATTTCGCCGTCCGGCCGGTCCTCCGGCCGCAGGTCGATGCGGCGGGAGACGAACCAGAAGAAGCCGCCGCACATCGTGCAGAGCAGGAACGACAACAGGAGCGCCACGGTGCCGACCCACTCGACATGGCCGCCGTCACCGTAGGTCCAGACGCCGTAAAGGACCGTCACGCCCAGGAGGAAACCGGCGATGACCAGGAAGATACGCCACTCGGTCTTCATGCCCGCTCCCTCACTTGCCCACGACGGGGATGTCGTCAGGGTTGAAGTTGGCCGTGTTGCGCCGCGTCTTGAACGGCTCCGTGGTCGAGGCGTACGGGTCCTCACCGATCGCGGTGAGCGCCTCCTGCGTCGACTTGCCGTCACGCTTGGCCGCCAGGAACTGGTCGTACTGCTCCGGCGAGACCACCCGCAGCTCGAAGTTCATGAACGCGTGGTAGCTGCCGCAGAGCTCGGCGCAGCGGCCGACGTACGCGCCCTCGGCGTCGAGGCTGGAGATCTGGAAGACGTTGCGGATGTTGCCCGGCATGACGTCCCGCTTGAACAGCAGCTCCGGCACCCAGAAGGAGTGGATGACGTCCCGGCTGGTCTCCTCGAACCGGATGGACCGGCCGGTCGGCAGGACCAGGATCGGGATGACCTCGCTGGTGCCGAGCACCGATGCCACGGTGTCGGCGTCCTCGCCCTGGCCGTCGCGGTAGTTGAACTGCCAGTTCCACTTGAAGGCGACGACCTCGACCGTGACGTCCGGGTTCTTCGTCACCCTCACCACGTCGGTCTGCACGACCGCCGTGTAGTAGAAGAGCACCGACACGATCAGGATCGGGGCGATCGTGTAGAGGAACTCCATCGGCATGTTGTAGCGGGTCTGCACCGGCAGCTCGTTACCCCGCTTCCGGTAGCGCACCACGCACCAGAAGATCAGGCCCCAGACGAACACGCCGACCGCGAGCGCCGCGATGCAGGACGCGATCCACAGGTCGTACATGCGGTGCGACTCGGGCGTGATGCCGCCCTGCGGCCACCCGAACCCGCCGAACGCCTTCCCGACGTCACAGCCCGTGAGCGAGACCAGCAGCGCCAGGCTGCCGAGGCCGAGCCCGGCCAACCGGCCAGCGCCACGCCGCCGGCGCAGACCGGCTCCCGGAGAAGCGCCGTGCCGTACGGCCGACGGCCGTACCTCCGAACTCCTTGCGACCACCTGGTCCTGCCTCCCTAGCGCGCCGCGGTGGTGGTTGTCCCAGTACCAGCGGCAAAGGCGTCACCGACGGTCGCAGATTACTCGACCATGGCGGGCCTGGCGGTGTTGGGGTCGTTGTCCACCCCCATCGGGGGGATCTTGGGCATACCGGCGCGATAACGTCGGGGCCGTGAACGCACCCCCGGTCTACCTCGACGCGGCCACGGCCGCGCCGCTGCACCCCGTCGCCCGGCAGGCCCTGCTGGCCGCCCTCGACGACGGCTGGGCCGACCCCGCGCGGCTGTACACGCAGGCCCGACGCGCCCGGCAACTGCTCGACGCCGCCCGCGAGGCGTCCGCGGCCACCCTCGGCGTCCGCGCCGACGAGCTCTCCTTCACCCCCAGCGGTACGACGGCCGCGCACTCGGCCGTGCTCGGTGGCCTGGCCGGGCGGCGGCGGGTGGGCGGGACGCTGGTGCACTCGGCAATCGAGCACTCGGCCGTGCTGCACGCCGCCGAGCGGCACGTCGCCTCGGGCGGCGCGGCGACGGTGGTGCCGGTGGACCGGCTCGGCCGGGTCGACCCGGCCGCCTGGTCGGCGGCGGTCGCCGCCCCGGGGGTGGCCCTCGCGGCCCTGATCGGGGCCAGTCACGAGGTCGGCACGGTGCAGCCGGTGGCCGAGGCCGCCGCCGCGTGCGCCGCCGCCAGGGTGCCGCTGTACGTCGACGCGGCCCAACTCGTCGGCCGGGCCCCGGTGCCGGGCGGCTGGTCGGTGCTGAGCGCCAGCGCGCACAAGTGGGGCGGCCCGCCCGGCGTCGGGCTGCTGGTGGTGCGCAAGGGCACCCGGTGGGAGTCGCCGTGGCCGGCCGACGAGCGGGAGTCGGGGCGTACCCCCGGGGTGGTGAACCTGCCGGCGGTGGTGGCGGCGGCGGCGAGCCTGCGCGCGGCGGCGGCCGACGCGGCGGCCGAGGCGGCCCGGCTGGCCCCGCTGGTGGACCGGATCCGGGCCCGGGTGGCGGCCGAGGTGCCGGACGTGGAGGTGGTCGGCGACCCGGTCGACCGGCTCCCCCACCTGGTCACCTTCTCCTGCCTGTACGTCGACGGCGAGACGCTGCTGCACGCGCTGGACCGGCGGGGGTTCGCGGTCTCCTCGGGCTCGTCCTGCACGTCGTCGACGCTGCGCCCCTCGCACGTGCTGGAGGCGATGGGGGTGCTCTCGCACGGCAACGTGCGGGTCTCGCTGCACCGGGAGACGACCACGGCGGATGTGGAGCGGTTCCTCGCCGAGCTGCCCGGGATCGTCGCCGAACTGCGCGCCGAGGCGGGGGTGGTGGGGCTGTGAGCGAGCCGGACGAGAAAACGGGAACGGCCGGGAGGACGGGCGGGGACGGCGGCTCGGTGGGCGAGCCGGACGGCGTGCTGGACTGCCGGGGGCAGCGCTGCCCGCTGCCGGTGATCAGGCTGGCCCGGCGGCTGCCCGAGTTGCCGGTCGGCGCGGTGCTGCGGGTGCTCGCCGACGACCCGGCCGCAGCCGTGGACATCCCGGCCTGGTGCCGGATGCGCGGCCAGGAGTTCCTCGCCGCACACCCGGAGGGCCCCGGCTACGACGTCCGCCGCCGCCACTGACCTACTCGTCGACCCAGATCAGGCGTAGCCGACGCCCCGTCCTGGCGAAGAGCCGCATCGCGCTCCCCGCGTCCCGGAACCGACCAGTGAGGGAGCGGGCGTCGTCGCAGAGCAACGCGCCGTCGCCGAACGCGAGCCCCCAGGCGAAGACCTCCCCGTCGACCCGGTCGCCGTGCTCCTCGCAGATGGCGAACCGCCGAGGGGCGAAGTCGTTGACGAGCTCGACCAGCGCCTGCTGGAACTCCTCCTCCGTGCCGAACTGCGCGATCCTCGACTCTTCCACGAGCCACCTCCATGTCGGTTGGCTAAACATATAGCCCATCCGATTGCCAAATGGAAGAAGCGACGGCATGATGGTGTTCCACCGACCCGATCGGAGACGAACTGTGGGACCACGCACGGACCCGTCCGCGCTGCGCTGGCTGATCGGGGCGGAGCTGGGGCGGTATCGACGGGGGTCGCCCATGACGCTGGCCGAGCTCGCCGCCAGGACCGGCATCGGCAAGCCGAAGCTCAGCCACATGGAGACCGGCCGTTACCAGCAGTTCCCCGAGGACATCGCTGCCGTGCTGCGGGCCTGCGGGGCCGACCAACCGGCGATCGACCGCCTCACCACGCTCGCCACCCGCTCCGATGCGAAGACGTGGTGGGCTCCCTGGGCCGCCGTGATGCCCGACTGGTTCAAGACGTACGTCGGACTGGAAGGGCTGGCCGACAGCGCGTTCGTCTTCGAGTCCATGGTCATCCCCGGCCTGCTTCAGACCGAGGACTACGCCCAGGCGCTGACCCTGGGCACCGGCTTCGTCCGCCCGGACCACGCCGAGCGTTTCGTGTCATTCCGGCAGACCCGGGCCAGGCGGCTCACCGACGACGAGCCGCTCGCCCTGCACGCGGTGGTCGGCGAGGCGGCGCTGCGGCTACGGGTCAACGGCGACGAGACCCGGCGGGCCCAGCTCACGCACCTGGCCGCCATGTCCGAGTTGCCGAACGTCACCGTGCAGGTGCTCCGCCCCGAGGACGGCCCGCACGCCGCGACGCCGCTGGGTAAGTTCGTGGTGCTGGACTTCGTCAACGTCCGGCCGATCGCCTACACCGAGGTGCTCGACGGGGCGATGTACGTGCAGGATCCGGACGGCGTACGGACCTATAACATGGTGGCAGACAACCTGCGCCAGGTCGCCCTCTCGCCCGCCGAGTCGCGCGCGTTGATCAGGGAGTTGGCCGGCGCGTCATAGCCCCGGAGGCCCCCATGCCCACCCCCGAAATCGCCACCGCCCACTGGTTCACCAGCAGCCGCAGCGCCAACAACGGTGACTGCGTGGAGTGCGCCGTCCTGCCCGACCGGATGGCGGTGCGGGACAGTAAACACCGGTCCGGCCCGACGCTCGTCTTCCCGTCCGGCCAGTGGACCGCGTTCATCGCCGCGACCACCTCGGGCACCGTCGCCCCACCGCAGGCAGCCCAGCGCTAGGGCCTCTGCCAAAACCGGCTACCCCGGCTCAACCCCAAAATTGGTAGATCTTGGAAGCAAATGGCCCTTCCACGGGCCGAAATCTTCCAAGATCTACCCAATCTCTGCTCAGACGGGCGCCAAGTACACGATCACCATCTGCTCGTCGGTTCGACGCGTCGGCCGGGGCGGAACTACGGCAGCAGGTGCGGGCGGACGTCGTCGGCGGCGACGTCGCCGTACGACTCGGCGAGCCGCTTGACGAACAGGTCCGGGCGTACGTCGTACTCCTGGGTGCCGACGGTCTCCAGCACCAGCGTCGCCAGCAGGGAGCCGACCTGGGCGGACCGCTCCAGGCCCAGACCCCAGGAGAGCGCGGCGAAGAAGCCGGCCCGGAAGCCGTCCCCGACGCCGGTCGGGTCGACCGCCTGGGTCTCCCGGGCGATCGGCACGTGGATGGTGTCGAAGTCCCGGCCGGCGATCTCCGCACCGTTGCTGCCCAGCGTGGTCACCCGGATCTTGACCCGCTCCAGCAGCTGGGCGTCGGTGAGGCCGGCCTTGCTCTGCAGCAGCGACTTCTCGTACTCGTTGGTCATCAGGTACTCGGCGCCGTCGATCAGCCCCACCACGTCCCCGCCGTCCATCCGGGCGAGCTGCTGGGACGGGTCGGCGACGAAGGCGTACCCGCGCTCGCGGCACTCGGCGGAGTGGCGGAGCATCGCCGCGGGGTCGTTGGCACCGACCAGGACGAGGTCGAGGCCGTCGAGCCGCTGCGCGACGGGGGACAGCTCGATGTTGCGCGCCTCGCTCATCGCCCCGGCGTAGAAGGAGGCGATCTGGCACATGTCGGTGTCGGTGGTGCAGACGAAGCGGGCGGTGTGCGCCACCTCGCTGACGTGCACAGAGTCGCAGTCGACGCCGTGCCGCTCCAGCCAGGAGCGGTAGTCGGCGAAGTCGGCACCGACCGCGCCGAGCAGGATCGGGCGCAGGCCGAGCTGCCCCATGCCGAAGGCGATGTTGGCGGCCACCCCACCCCGGCGCACCACCAGGTCGTCAACGAGGAAGGACAACGACACCTTGTCGAGCTGGTCGGCGATGAGCTGGTCGGCGAATCGGCCGGGGAAGCTCATCAGGTGGTCGGTCGCGATCGAGCCGGTCACGGCGATCTTCATGTCAACCCTCGCGGTCGGGAGCACGGCGCGGGTCAGCCTACCGGGCCACCCGGGGCGCGGTCACGGGTCGGACAAAGATCGATAACGTTCTACCCGACCCCGCCTCGACGGCCCGGAAAGCCGGTCGTACGCGCGGGGGTCTATCCGCCCTGGTGGGCCCGCCGTCACCGGACCGCCGCTACCAAAACCGCCGTCACCCGACCGGCCCATACCGGGGCGTGCGGTACCGGGGACAGCGGACGGCAGGGTTGTCCGGCGGAAACGACGGCGGGGCCGGCCCCGGGTGGGGGCGGCCCCGCCGTCATCGGCCGAAAGGGCGTCGACTCAGCTGAACGAGTCGCCGCAGGCGCAGGAGCTGCCCGCGTTCGGGTTGTCGATGGTGAAGCCCTGGGCGTCGATCCGGTCCGCGAAGTCGATCGTGGCGCCGGACAGGTAGGGGGCGCTCATCCGGTCGACGACAACCCCGACGCCGTCGTAGTCGGTGACGACGTCACCGTCGAGCGAACGCTCGTCGAAGAAGAGCTGGTACCGCAGGCCGGAACAGCCGCCCGGCTGCACCGCCACCCGGAGCCGCAGATCGTCGCGGCCCTCCTGCTCGATCAGGGCCTTGACCTTCTGCGCCGCGACGTCGGTGAGGACGACGGAAGTAGGGGCCTGGGCCTCGGTCGACTCGGTCTGCGCTGGCGTGGTCACGTGGAAATCTCCCTGCGCGGTCTGGGTCTGGACGCACTGGCCAACGTCGTCCGTCGTCCAGTGATTCCCGATGTGGTCGCAGACCCGATGGTACGCCGCCCCGGCGGAAGCCACCCGTCCGACGTGATCCGCGCCTAGATCCCGACCCGGCGAACCCACGTTCCGTACGCTCGACGACCACTCGGGGCTGCCGTGAAGGCAGGCCCTCAGCGGCTCCGGCTCCACTGCCGGGCCAGCCGGGCACCGAGCTGCCGCAGGCCCTCCGCCGGTCGGCTGAGCGCCGCGTCGAGCCCGCCGCGCTCCTCGCCGCCGAAGTGCTCCACCAGGCTGTACGCCTCGGTGACGCCGGCCGAGGCCGCCTCGCGCCGGCCGGTGCTCACCTGTCCCGCCAGCACCACGCAGGGCACTCCCCGGTCCCGGGCGGCCCCGGCCACCCCGGCGACCACCTTGCCGCGCAGTGACTGGTGGTCGAAGGAACCCTCGCCGGTGATCACCAGGTCGGCGGCGTCGAGCGCGGCCGCCAGCCCGATGGCGTCGGTGACCAGGCCGATGCCGGACTCACAGCGCCCGCCGAGGGCGAGGATCGCGGCACCGAGGCCCCCGGCCGCACCGCCGCCGGGCAGCGCGCCGAGGCCGGCCGGGCAGCCGGGCAGGTCCCGTTCCAGGACGCCGGCGAAGTGCTCCAGCGCGGCGTCGAGCAGCAGCACATCGGCCCGGGTGGCGCCCTTCTGCGGGCCGTAGACGTTGCTGGCGCCGTGCAGCCCGAGCAGCGGGTTATCCACGTCGGTGGCGGCGACGAGGGTGGCGCCGCGCAGCCGGGGCGCTCCGTCCAGCCCGGCGATCCCGGCCAGCGCCGCCCCGCCGTACGGCAGCGCCCGGCCGGCCTCGTCGAGCGCGGTGACGCCGAGCGCGGTGAGCATCCCGGCGCCGCCGTCGTTGGTGCCGGAGCCGCCCAGCCCGATCACCACCGTCCGGGCGCCGTTCTCCACGGCGGCGGTGACCAGCGCGCCGAGCCCGTACGAGGTGGTGGCCTTCGGGTCGCGCTCGGCGGCGGCGAGCAGGTGCAGGCCGCACGCCTGGGCGCTCTCCAGGTACGCCGTGCCATCGTCGGTGAGCAGGATCTCACCGGCGGCCGGCCGGCCGAGTGGGTCGACGGTCGGCACCGGCACCCGGCGTCCACCGAGCGCCCCGGCGAGGACGGCGACGAAGCCGGGCCCGCCGTCGGCGAGCGGGCGAATGAGCAGGTCGTCGCCCTCGGCCACCTCCCGCCACCCCTGGGCCACCGCGACGGCGACCTCCTGGGCCGGCAGGGTGCCGGCGAACTTGTCGGGACAGAGCAGCACGCGCATGCCCAGCAGTGTGGCAGGAGACATCGGCGGGAGGAGTGCGGCAGCCCACACCGGCCCCGGTCGGCTTCTCGCTCGGCTGTGCGACCATCAGGGGCGTGACTTCGACCTGGACAGAGCCCTCCAGCACCGCCACGGCCCTGCTGCTGCTCGGTCGCGGCAGCGACCCCGCCACCGAGCGGGGCGTGGAGTGTCCCGGCGACCTTCCGGCCCCCAGCGACCCCGACCTGGTGGCGCGGGCCGCGGCGGCGAAGGCGCAACTGGGCGACAGGGTCTTCGTGCTGGGCCACCACTACCAGCGCGACGAGGTGATCCAGTTCGCCGACGTGACCGGCGACTCGTTCAAGCTGGCCCGCGAGGCGGCGGCCCGGCCCGACGCGGAGTTCATCGTCTTCTGCGGCGTGCACTTCATGGCCGAGAGCGCCGACATCCTCACCACCGCCGCCCAGAAGGTGATCCTGCCCGACCTGGCCGCCGGCTGTTCGATGGCCGACATGGCGGTGCTGTCGCAGGTCGAGACCGCCTGGGACGTGCTGACCGAGCTGGGCGTCGCCGCCCAGACCGTCCCGGTGACATACATGAACTCCTCGGCGGACATCAAGGGCTTCGTCGGCCGCAACGGCGGGGTGGTGTGCACCTCGTCCAACGCGAAGCGGGCGCTGGACTGGGCGTACGGGCAGGGGTCGAAGGTGCTGTTCCTGCCCGACCAGCACCTGGGCCGCAACACCGCCGTGCTGGAGATGGGTCTCTCGCTCGACGACTGCGTGCTCTACGACCCGCACAAGCCGGGCGGCGGGCTCACGGCCGAGCAGCTCCGCGACGCGAAGATGATCCTGTGGCGCGGGCACTGCTCGGTGCACGGCCGCTTCACCCTGGACAGCGTCGACGACGTCCGCCGGCGGGTGCCGGGGGTGAACGTGCTGGTGCACCCGGAGTGCCGGCACGAGGTCGTCACCGCGGCCGACTTCGTCGGCTCCACGGAATACATCATCAAGGCGGTCGAGGCGGCCCCGGCCGGCTCGGCGTGGGCGATCGGCACCGAGCTGAACCTGGTACGCCGGCTGGCGCTGGCCCACCCGGACAAGCAGGTCACGTTCCTGGACAAGGCGGTCTGCTACTGCTCGACGATGAACCGGATCGACCTGCCGCACCTGGTCTGGGCGTTGGAGGAACTGGTCGCCGGGCGGGTCGTGAACCAGATCACCGTGGACCCGGACACCGCCCACCACGCCCGGGTGGCCCTGGACCAGATGCTTGCCCTGCCCGGCGCCGACACCCCGCCACCGCCGGCCTGATCACCCTGAGTCATCACCCCTGTGCGATTACATACCTGACGCACCGATTCATGCCTCCAGGGACGCGGTGACCGCATCCGCTGTCGTCACCGAGGGCTATGCTGCCGAAGCGACGACATCCGCGGGCCCGTTTGTCCCCGGTCGGTTCGCGGGTATCACTCACACCGCCCGCATGGGCATCACTTCATACCACCTGCATCAGCATCAACACGGCAGCACCGACGCGCTGGAGGTTGCGTTGACCAACGACGTCCTGGTCGTACACGGAGGCACTCCGCTGGAAGGGCGGGTCCGCGTGCGCGGCGCGAAGAACCTCGTTTCCAAAGCGATGGTCGCCGCCCTGCTGGGCGACAGCCCCAGCCGGTTGTTCGACGTGCCGCGGATCCGCGACGTCGAGGTGGTCCGGGGGCTGCTCGGCCTGCACGGGGTCAAGGTCGCCGACGGCGAGGAGGCCGGTGAGCTGGTCTTCGACCCGGCGAATGTCGAGAGCGCCAGCACCGACCAGATCAACGTGCACGCCGGCTCCAGCCGCATCCCGATCCTGTTCTGCGGGCCGCTGCTGCACCGGCTGGGTCACGCCTTCATCCCGGACCTGGGCGGCTGCCACATCGGCCCGCGTCCGATCGACTTCCACCTTCAGGCGCTGCGCGAGTTCGGCGCGACGGTCGAGAAGACCCCGGAGGGGCTGCACCTGTCCGCCCCGAACGGGCTGCACGGCACGAAGTTCGCCCTGCCGTACCCGAGCGTCGGCGCCACCGAGCAGGTGCTGCTCACCGCGGTGATGGCCGAGGGCGTCACCGAGCTGCGCAACGCCGCGGTAGAGCCGGAGATCATCGACCTGATCTGCATCCTGCAGAAAATGGGCGCGATCATCAAGGTGCACACCGACCGGGTGATCGAGATCCAGGGCGTGCCGAAGCTGCACGGCTACACCCACCGGCCGATCCCGGACCGCATCGAGGCGGCGAGCTGGGCGGCGGCGGCGCTGGCCACCCGCGGCGACGTCGAGGTGCTCGGCGCGCAGCAGGCCGACATGATGACCTTCCTGAACATCTTCCGCTCGGTCGGCGGCGAGTACGAGGTCACCGACGCCCGCCCGCCGAAGCTGGGCGACCTGGGCCAGGAGGGCGGCATCCGGTTCTGGCACCCGGGCGGCGAGCTGAACGCGGTGGCGCTGGAGACCGACGTGCACCCCGGGTTCATGACCGACTGGCAGCAGCCGCTGGTCGTGGCGCTCACCCAGGCCCGGGGCCTGTCGATCGTCCACGAGACGGTGTACGAGCAGCGGCTCGGCTACACCGAGGCGCTGAACACGATGGGCGCCAACATCCAGGTCTACCGGGACTGCCTCGGTGGCACCCCGTGCCGCTTCGGCCGGCGCAACTTCAAGCACTCCGCAGTGATCGCCGGCCCGAGCAAGCTGCACGCGGCCGACCTGGTCATCCCGGACCTGCGTGCCGGGTTCAGCCACCTGATCGCCGCGCTCGCCGCCGAGGGCACCTCCCGGGTGTACGGCGTCGACCTGATCAACCGGGGCTACGAGGACTTCGAGGCCAAGTTGGCCGGCCTCGGCGCCCACGTCGAGCGGCCGTAACCCGGCTCACCGGCGGGGCCGCCCGTAACGTTCCTCACCGCTTTCCGCGCCCGGTGCACCGCGATGTGCACCGGGCGCCTGCGTTTAGCTACCCTTGCCGGGTGCCGTCGCTGTTTCGCCGCAAGTCCACCGACCTCGTCGACAAGGCCATCACCACGGTGACGCCCGACGAGGCGTCCCCGTCCGTCCGCCGGAGCTACACCCCGAGCAAGAAGGAACTGGGTCGGGAGACGCCGAAGCGGCCCGTCGCCGGCCGCCGGCCGGCCGGCCCGAGCACGCCGCTGAACAAGACCGAGGCCCGGGAGCGGCGCAGGCAGTTGCGTGCCGAGTCATCGGCCGAGTTCCGTCGCGAGGGGGGCCCGCGCGACCGGGGCCCGGAGAAGCTGCTGGCCCGCAACGTGGTCGACTCTCGGCGCACGGTGGGCACCTGGTTCTTCGGCGGGGCGCTGATCGTGCTGCTCGGCTCCAACCAGGCGATGCCGCCGATCGTCCGGCTGATCTCGAACGTCCTCTGGGGTGTGCTCGCCCTCGGCGTGGTGATCGACTCGATCCTGATCAGCCGCAAGATCAAGAATCTGGTCCGGGAGCGCTTCCCGAAGACCACCCAGAAGCTCGGCTCGCTCTACCGGTACGCGATCATGCGGTCGATCACCTTCCGCCGGATGCGCGCCCCGGCACCCCGGGTCAAGATCGGCGACCCGATCTGATCCGCGCCGCCCAGGACGACTGTTAAGAAGGGGCCCCTGCTCCACCCGAAGCGTTGACAGGGTGCCCTTCCTTACCGGCGTAGAGCCGGGCGACGACCTCCTCGATGTCCGGCTCGACGATCGAGACGTCCCGCAGGGTGGCCAGCGCGGCCAGGGCGGCCACCACCTCCGCCACGCCCGCCGACTCCAGCGCGAAGACCAGCCGGTGCCCGTCGGCCTCCACCCGGCGCAGCGGGGCGCCGGGCAGCTCCGGCGGCTCCGGCAGGGCGGTGTCCAGATCGGCGACGACCAGGCGACGGGAGCCGTACCGGTCGTGCAGCGCGGCGATCGACCCGTCGTGCACCACCCGACCGTGGTCGATCACCACGAGGCGGCGGCAGAGCCGCTCGATGTCGGCCAGGTCATGGGTGGTGAGCACGAGGGTGGTGTCGCCGGCCCGGCCCAGCTCGCCCAGGAAGCCCCGGACGGCCTGCTTACTCACCACGTCCAGGCCGATGGTCGGCTCGTCGAGGAAGAGCACCTCCGGGCCGTGCAGCAGGGCGGCGGTCAACTCGCCGCGCATGCGCTGACCGAGGGAGAGCTGCCGGACCGGGGTGTCCAGGAAGCCGTCCAGGTCCAGCAGGTCGCGGCAGCGGCGCAGCCGGGCGGCGTGCTCGGCGGCCGGCACCCGGTAGACGTGCCGGAGCAGGTTGAACGAGTCCCGCAGCGGCAGGTCCCACCAGAGCTGGGAGCGCTGGCCGAAGACCACCCCGAGGCGCAACGCCAGCCGGATTCGCTCGGGCACCGGGCGCAGCCCGCAGACGCGTACCTCACCGGAGGTGGGGGCGAGCACGCCGGTGAGCATCTTCAGCGTGGTGGACTTGCCGGCACCGTTCGGGCCGATGTAGCCGAGCATCTCCCCCCGCTCGACCCGCAGGTCGACCCCGTCGACCGCGGCGACGGTCCGCCTGACGCGGCGCAGCCGCCCCGCCTTCACCCGGACCGTGAACTCCTTGCGCAGGTTCCTTACCTCGATGACGCTCATGACCCCGTACTCCGGTAGTGGCGGACCCCGACGCGCCAGGCCGTGGCGGCAAGCGTGGCGGCGAGCAGCGCAACCGCCGGCGCGGCCCAGCCGGCCCAGGCCGGCAGGCCGAGCGGGTCGGCGCGGCCGAGCAACGCCAGCGCGGGCTGATAGCTGACGAAGGAGAACCCCATCCCGTACGCGAAGACCGCGCGGAACCAGCCGTCGAAGACCGTGACGGGGTACGACGTGAAGTCGCGCCCGCCGTAGGTGACCGAGTTCGCCAGCTCCCCCGACTCGGTCCAGTAGAACGAGACGGTGGCGGTGGCCACGAAGATCGACCCGAAGAAGACCACCCCGGCCACCGGGGTGAGAATCACCAGCGCCACCCGGCCCGGGGTCCAGTCGATCCCCGCCCGCCCGAGGGCCACCACCAGCACGGCGAGGCCGAAGATCGCCCGGGACACCTTGCGCAGCGGCAGGTCCATGAGCAGGAGCTGGGGCAGCGCCCCGAGCGGGCGGACCAGGACGGCGTCGAAGAGGCCGGTGCGCACGTACCGGGGCAGCCGCTCGATGTTGCCGACCAGCAGATCGGCGGTGGCGAACGCGCAGGCGGACAGGCCCACCATCACCAGCGTCTCGCGGAAGGTGAACCCGCCCAACTCCCGGGTCACCCCGAAGATCACCAGCACGGTGACCACATCGAGGACGGTGGCCCCGACGTTGCCGACCAGGTCCACCACGAACGACGCCCGGTACGACGCCTGGGACCGGGCCTGCGCCCCCAGCAGCGCCCGGTACGCGGCCACCCGCCCGGGCGACCGCCGGGATCGCCCGGGTCGCCGCGGTGGTCGCTGCCGGGGCAGCACGACCGGCTCAGCCACCCTGTACCACCAGCCGCCGCTCGGCGCGGCGCTGCACCAGCCGGCACAGCGCGAGCACCGTCGCCGCCCAACCGGCCTGCACCGCCACCAGCCCGACCGCATGGGCCGTCGCGTCCCGCTCGACCAGCACGTCGAGCGGGGTCTGCAGGAGGCTGGGGAACGGGGTGGCGAGCTGCAGGGTCAGGTAGAGCCCATCGGGCAGGAAGGGCAGCGGGAAGTAGAGCCCGGCGAGCGCGCCCGAGGCGAGGGTCCAGAGGATCAGCGGTCCCCGGACGTCCTCGAGCCAGTACGCGGTGGCGTTGACCAGGAACCGGCAGCCGAAGGAGAGCACCACCGCGAGCAGCACGGAGGCCACGAAGAGCGGCACGGTCGACCAGCGGGTGGGCAGCTGGACGTCGAAGAAGATCGGGCCCACCACCATCGGAGGCAGCAGCCGGGGCACGCAGGCCCAGCCCGCCCGGCCCAGGTCGGTGGCGAGGTAGCTGGTCACCGGGTGGACCGGCCGCAGCAGGTCGCCGGCCACCTCACCGGTGCGGATCCGGTCGGCCAGGTCGGTCCAGCCCCAGAACTGGACCACCGCCAGCAGGCCCTGCCCGGCCCAGACGAAGGTGGCGAGCTGCTCCCGGTCGTACCCGGCGGCGGTGCCGGCCGCACCGGTCACGGCAAGCAGGATGTAGCAGCGCAGGAACCCGAAGACGGTGTTGGTGACAGCCCCGGCCAACGACGCCTGCCAGTAAGTGGCGTATCGTCGGAATCCCGATCCCGCTATGGCCGCGAATGTCCGAAACCATGGGATAACGTTTGACCCGGTGGGCGATGCCACACTGGCGGTGACAGAGCCCACGCCGTTACCCTCCTTCCGCAGCCCCGCCATGCCGACCGGGCGACTTTACCGGCGGGCGGGGTGCCAAGCGCGACAATTTCCAACGAGGTGACATCGCCGTGAGCGAGCGAAGCGAGCCGGGCGCCCCGGCTCGCCACGCGGGCGGCGACGGGACCTCGTGATGAGCAACGGCTTCCACGATCGCTGGCGCGACCGGGCCGAACCGTCCTGGATGTTCGAACCGACCGCCGAGTGGCAGCCGCAGTTCCCGGGGCAGCGCTACGCCGGCGACATCGGCCTGCGGCACCCACCGACCCAGCACCGCGGGCGGGCCGCCGTCGTCGGTCGGGCCGGGGTACAACCGGTCAGCCCCGCCCCCGCCACCGAGCCGGTCAGCCCCGCGCCGGGTGGGCGCGACGGGTCGTACCCCTGGAATGGCCACGCCCCCGACGACCGCCCGAGCCGCGACCGGGACGACCGCCGCGCGGGCCCGGCCGAGCCGCGCCGGCCCGACGCGCGCCCGGCCTGGGCCGGCCCGCCCCGCGACCGCGCCGCCGCCGACGACCGCCTTGCCGGGTACGACGCACGGCTGCCGGTCCACGAGGAGCGGCCCCCGACGCACGGCGACCGACGACCGGCGTACGACGACCGCCGCCCCGCCGCCGCCGGTGACCAGCAGCGGCGCGACGACCGCCGCCCCCACCCCGCCGACCACGACGGGCACGCCCGCCGGGGCCGGGACGAACGGGACCCCGGACGGCACGGCTGGGACGAACGCGAACCGGCTCGGCGCCCTCCCGACGCCAGCAGCACCGCCCATGACGAGCGCGGTCCCGGCCGACGGGGCGACGACCGCCGGGCCGGGCCGGCAGAACACGACGGGTACGCCCGCCGTGGCCACGACGAGGGCGGGTGGCGCCGCGAACAGCGCCCGGCGGACCGGGGGCCGGTCGACGCGTACCCGCCGCGGCCCGGCCCGGACCTGCCAGTCTACCGCGACCGGCGCGGCCCCGAGTGGACGGTGGAGCGCGACCCGGCGGCAGGCTTGCACGGCGACCGGCGCCCCGTCGACCCCGGCCGACGCACCCCACCGGTCGACGCGGTCGCGCCGTCGTCACCCGCGCACCGGGGCGAGCCCGGGTGGCTGCCGGAACCGGAGGAACACCGCCGGCCGTACGACCGCACGGCCGGCGACCGCAGCGGGCCGGACCGTCCCGAGTGGCCGGAACACCGCCGGCCCGCCCCGGAGCGCGCCCGGCCCGCCCCGGAGCGCGACGGCTGGCAGGCCTCACCCGCCGCCGGGCCCGCCCGCCCCGCCGACCGGCCGGCGGCCGAGCACGAGCAACGGGGCACCGGCCGTCCCGGCCTCGGCCAGCCGGACGTCGGCCGCCCCGGCGTCGGTGCACCCCACCGTCCCGCCGAGCGGGGCGGAGCGCCGTACCGCGACCCCACCAGGGAGGCAGCCGCCCGCGCGGAGCAGCACCGCGACCTCAGCACCCGACCCGAGCAGCACCGCGACCCCGGCGCCCGGTCGGTACCGGCCCGCGACGGGGGCCTGCCGTGGCCGGAACCCGGTCCGTTGCAGCCGGACCCGGGCCGGGGACCGGACCCGGACCGGGGGGTCGCCCGACCCGGCGAGGCCCCCCGCCCCGACACCCGCCCGACCGGCCCGGCCCGACCGTTGGCCAGGCCGACCGACGCCACCCGGCCGACCGACGCCACCCGGCAGGATCCCTGGTTCGCGGATCCCGCCCAGGCGGACGTACCCCGTCCGGCCGGTCAGGTCGACAGCCGGCCCGGCCAGCGGCCCACGCCCGACCCGTACGAGCGCCATGCGCCGGCCGACCGGGACGCCGCACCGGTCCGCGAGGCCCGGCTCGCCCCACCGGCTAACGGCGACCGGCTCGCCCCACAACCCCGAGACGAGCGCGGTACCAAACCAACCCACGACGAGCGCGGTACCCGACCGACCCACGACGAGCGGCCGTCCACCGGACAGCCGCCAGTGGCGCCGGTCCGACCCCCAGCGGACGCCGGCCGGCCGGCGGCGTACCGACCGGGGCCGGACCCACGGTCCGCCTCGGCGCCGCAGAGCTCCGTGCCGCCCGCCGGGCCGACGCCACCTGCGCCGGTCGAGCCCGTCTCCCCGTCGCCTGCACCGCCCGTCCCGCCGACACCGGCCGCGCCGGTCGAGCCCGTCGCCACACCGCGGGTGGCCGCGCTACGGCTGGAGTTCCTGCCGGCTCCCGGGCCGGTCGAGCCGGGGCCGGGCCAGTCCGGGCCGGGCCAGTCCGGGCCAGTGTCCGAGCGGCTCGACGAAACGGTGTTCCCCGTGGCCGGCCCCGCCCGTCCGCCGGCCTCAGGGATACAGCCGGCCCCGGCCGGCGGGCTCGTCGGACACGGAGAAGCGAAGCCCGCCCCGACGGACACCCCGACGGTGCGGCCACCACTCGACGACCTCCGGGACGCCGACCCCGCGCCCACGGACCTGCCCACCAGCGCGTCGGTGTGGGAGCCGTCGACCACCGGCGCTGCCATGCGGGTGGACGCCACCCCGCACGCTGTCCCGCCGACAGCGGCGGATGCGGTCGCCGACGGGGCCGTACCGGTGGACGCCGCCAGGCTCGTCTCCCCGGCGGCACCGGTCTCCGCGCCCCCGACCGAGAAGTCCGACGGGGAGGAGGCCGCGTCCCGCCCGGTCTCCATGCCCGTCCGGTCGGATGCCCACCGGACCGAAGCCGACCGGTCAGACATCATCCGGACGGACACGAAGCAGCCGGACATCGACGCCGTCGACCCGTCGGACGGTCCGCCGCCGGCCACCCGTCACACCGACCCGGTCGCGGAGACCGGTGAGCCGGTCGCGGACTCCGGTGAGCCGGTCGCGGACTCCGGTGAGCCGGTCGCGGACTCCGGTGAGCCGGTCGCGGACTCCGGTGAGCCGGTCGCGGACTCCGGTGAGCCGGTCGCGGACTCCGGTGAGCCGGTCGCGGA